>JAFTOK010000215.1 GCA_017463815.1 Clostridia bacterium
GGCTTTGCTTGCTTCGCTTTCGGCAAGGGCGGCGGCTTCAATAATAGCGGCGGCGTGCAAGGTGGCGGCAAGGTCGGGGGCTTCGCCCATAAGAACGGCGGCGGCGGCGGTGCGAATTGCTTGCAAATGTTCTTGAATTGTCTTCGGGTGGCGGTGCATTTTCGCGGCGATGTTTTCGGGGGTGTATCCTTTGCCCGCTAACGTCCAAATGCGGCGGCGGGTGGGTGTTAGGGTGGCGGCTACCTTTGCAAAAGCGGCGCGCAACGTAGCGGCGCGGGCTTCGGCTTCCTTTTCGGCTTCGGGGTCAAAGTCTACCAAAATAGCGGGGTCGGCGGGGTCTATTTCGTCAAGGGAAAGGGGCGCGGGGGCTTCGGTGGTACGGATAGAACGGCAAGCGGTCAAATGGTCATTTACGGAAAGGAACGCGGCGCGGTACGCGTCCAAAATCCAAAACGGCGCGGCGGGGTCGGCAAGTTTGGCGCGAATAACGGCGGCGGCTCTTACGTTGGCGCGGGCTTCGGCAAGGTCGCCGCGGCTTACGCTTTCGCGGGTGTACGGGTCGGGGTCTTTCGCGGCGGCAAACGTAGCGGCGGCGCGGGCTTCAAGGTCGGCGGCTTCGGCTTCGCTTCCGTAGAGCGCGGCGGCAAGCGGAACGCGGGCGGCGCTTATCATTTCGAAAAAATCGGGGTCAAAATGTTCGCGGGCTTCGGCGGCGCGGCGAATTTCCCATTGTGTCGGCGTGCCTTCGCGGGTGGTCGCCTTCTTTGCCGTTTGACGTGCTACGGCTTCGGGGGCTTCGGCAAGGGCTACGGCTTCGGCGGCTTCGGCGGCGGCTTCGGCGGCAACAACGGCGCGGCGGGCTTCGGCTACCTTTGCGGCGGCTTCCACTTTGGCAAGGTCGCGGGCTTCGGTGGGGTCGGCTTCGTATGCTTTGGCGGCTTCGTCATAAGCGCGGCGGGCGGCTTCAAGAGCGCGGCGGGGTGCTTCGGTAGCGGCGCGGGCTTCGGTGGCGGCGGTGGGGTCAAGGTATGCGCGAATGTTGGCAAGGGGGGCAAGAATGCCACGCGCGGCGGCGGCTTCAAATTTGAGCGCGGCGGCGGTGTGTGCTTCGGCGGGGGTGCGCGCTTCCAGAGTGAAGGCGGCAACGTATGCGGCGGGGTCGGCGGCAAGGGTGGCGGCGGTCGCTTTCGCGTTTGCGGCTTCGGTCGCGGCAAGGTCGGCGGCGGCTCTTGCGGCTCTTGCAAGGTCGGCGGCTTCGGGGGTATTCAAGAGCGCGGCGCGCTTCTCTACCTTGCGGGCGGTGCGGTCGGCGGTGGCGGCTTTGCGGCTTGCCTTGCCCGCTTCCTTTGCGGCAAGGTCGGCGGCTACCTTCGCGGCGGTATATGCGGCGGCAACGTAGCGGCGGGGCGCGGTGGAAAGGGTCGCGGGGTGTTTGGTGTTGGTGGTGGTCTTTTTCATTGTTGTATCCTTTCGCCCTTGTATTTTGTTGGATAGGTGGGCGGGCTATCCGTTGGATATTGTACCATAGCCCGCGCGGCTTTGCAAGGGGTATTTTGAAAAATTCACAAAAAATTCATAAATAGGAAAGGGTGCGGGGGTCGGCGGTCGTTGGTGGTCGCGCTCTGAACGTGCGGCGGGTGGGGGGGTGTGCAAGGGTCAAGGGGTCGGCAACGTAGCAAGGGGGAAAGGGTGGAAAGGTCAAGGGATGGGGGAAAGGGAAAGGGCGGCGCGGTGGATAGGGTCGCCCGCTACCATTCCCGAAAGGTCGCCCGCCGCTTGCAAGGGTCGCCCGCTTGCCGTTGGTGGTCGGTGCGGTGGCAAGGGTGCAAGAGCGCGGCAAGGTCGCCCGCTTTGAATGCTATCTTTTTCCCTTTGATAGCATTGAAGGGGTGGGGGGTATTTACACCCGCCGAAAGAACGGCGAAAGCCCCTACCCCTGAGTCACCCCACCCCACTCTCGCCAACATTTTTCCGAAATCCCCCTTCCCACCTCGAAACCTTTCTCGGAAAACATCTGAACTGCTGCGCAGAATCCGTAGCGAGAAAAGAGCGCTTTTTAATATATAAAGGTAGAAATTTCCCAGTTCCCCGCCACCCATTGCCCTCTTTTTCGAGAAATAAAAAATTTCTTAAAAAAATTTTCAAAAACCCCTTGACAACTGTCTAAATGTGTGATATAATAGTCTCGACGATAAGCCAAGTTTCCGCTTTTTAAGAGCGCGAACAATAGGAACCGTCTTTTGATCGAACAACTGAATTACCGAAAAAGGGTTATACCCTTATACTCTCGGCTGATTCTTTGTTGGTGATAAAGGCGGTTCTTTTTCTTTTACGGATTGTGTTACAGAGCCGCGGCTGCTACTGTACCGTTGGTGATACGGTACAGAGCACCGCTTGCTTCCTTAATAATAAGGAGGACAATACGCTTATAGCACAAGGTGCACTGCACAGTAGACGATAGTTACACACTTGCTTCGCACCCTGCTCGGTAGAGCAAAGCTCTCTATATTGGTTCTAAAATTTTTTGACATTTTCAGTCTTCTTATATTCTTTTAGAAAACGTCAATTTTTAGGAGCGAAAAACCCTTACTACATCGAGCTTTTCCGCACATTTCCGAAACCCATTTTAGAACCGGAAGGTGGGGATAAATACCACCACTTTGGTTCTGACCGCTCTTTTGCCGGCGATATGTGAGCGCCCCAAACCTCGCAAATATGTTTAAGGAGAATTGCCATAATGACAGTTCAGGTATGTGATGCCCTTTGTGGGGCAGGTAAAACATCCGCGGCCATCAAGATGATGAATGAGCGTACCGATGAGCGCTTCATATTTGTGACGCAATATGTCACTGAGACGAATCGTATCAAGAACAGTTGCTTAGCCCGCGATTTCCAATGCCCTCAAGGAGATGAAGAGATGGGGCAAACGAAGTTGAGCGATGTGCACCGACTGATGAGGGCTGGCTGTAATATAGCCACGACCCACTCATTATTCTCTACCTATACGGAAGAGATGAAGGAACTCATTACTCAGCAGCAGTACATTCTTGTCCTCGATGAAGCCATTGATGTTCTCACGATGACAGATATTCAACGGAATGATATGGACATCTTAATTAAGAGCCAATCCGTTAGAGAGGAGGATGGATTCATTGAGTGGATTAACACGGACTACCAAGATTCCGAGGGTGGCCGTTTCCGCGAGGAGATGATGAAGGCGAAGTCCAAGAACTTACTTAAATATGATGACTCGTATTACTTCTGGTCTATCCCTCCGGAATTGTTCAGATGCTTTAAGGAGGCGTATGTACTGACCTATATGTTCGAGGCTCAGGAGATACGATGCTTCTTCGATATGTACGAGATTCCCTATACACTGATAGGGACTCACAGAGTGGACGGCGGATTTGAGTTCTGCCCCATAGAGCAAATGGACAGACGTCGCGAGCTCCGCGACAAAATACATATCCTCGACCACGAGAAGCTTAACGCTATCGGAGACAAGCGCACCGCATTGTCGGTAACTTGGTATAAATCTGCGGAAGACAGCGATGACGAAGAAGCCAATGTTGACAGGCTACGGAAAAATCTCGGTAACCTCTTTAAGAATATTTGGGGTGTCCCCGCCTCGTCGGTTATGTGGACAACATACAAAGAGAACAAAGAAAGCCTCAAGGGCAAAGGCTACGAATCTTCCTTTGTATCTTATAACAAGCGCGCCTGCAACGAGTACGCGAGCAGAACCCACCTCGCCTATTGCGTGAATAATTTCCCTCGCCCGTGGGAAATGAAATACTTCAGAGAGCACGGTGCGGAAATCAATGGCGATATGTACGCGCTTTCCATTCTTGTACAATGGATTTTCCGTTCCGCGATTCGCAACAATGAAGAAATCTGGGTTTATATCCCGAGCGCGCGAATGCGTTCCCTGCTGATGACTTGGCTGGATAATCTGGCGGAGGGCAAAGACCTTGAGTCGATTACGTATGTATCTCCGCGAAAGAAATACTATGTGCCCAAAAAGGCACGCAAATAATCATAATTAAGGAAGGACTATTACATAAATGAGTACAATAAAGAATTGCAAAAATTGCATCTGGTTTGACCAGTGCCACGAAGATGAGGCTTGTGATAGCTACGAGCCCGCATCTCTTGAAGAACAGGAGGCTATGGACGCTGCCGAGTATAAGAAAGACTTGCGCGAGCGCCACGAACTTTACCAAGAACAAATCGCTGAACAAGATGAATAATGGGGGTGTGTGAATGGCTCAATCTTATAAAATTATGTCCATTGAAGCAAAAGACCTTTTCGGTGCAATGCACCAAGTCGAAAAGGATGATTGCGAATACGGTATCCGCTCTTCCGACGGCAATGTTAGCCTGAAGCGCTTCTCTAACGCGTTTGACTGGTCTTTGGATGCTATCAAGCTTGCGGAGGTTTACCATAAGAAGACACGTCGCCAAGACTTCGCATTCAAGGCTGGCAGGCATTGGTATACCAAGAATGTTATCTGCGTCACATTCAACTATGCTTATAAGGAATTCAATATGGCCGGCAAGAACACGTATGTGCGCAACGGCTACTCGTACCGCGATTGCACCTTTGTGGATGGCGTAGATGTTCGTGACGGAGAGTTAATTGCCATCCAGACCAATGTTGAGGTTCAGGAACCTGTGAGTTCTGAAATCCTTGGAGATTACTTCGAGTATGCCGACGGATACTATACGCAGGTCGGGAACATCCCCACTATTATGGATAAGGCTGAATTGAGAAATTACCTGTATCAGCACGGGTTCAAGTGCGATGGTATCGAGTACGTTAGATACAAGCGCAGTAGTGGTTCAAGCCGAGTTGGCAAGTGCTTGTTTGTCAATAAGCTCCTCGCGGATGAAATGCACCAATGGGATATGTGCGGATTGCACGTAGAGGAAGGTCAACCCATTGACCTCGCATCGTGGGAAGCGTACATTGCGCTCCCTATCAGCTCTATCATTGATACTATCGAAATCCCGCTCGACAATATTCTCGTAATCGACGACTACGAAAGCACATTCGAGGAAGACGTTGTCGCAGTTGAAATCGAGGATAACCACCTTGTATCTGAACGCAAGCCCGTAAAAATCACAAATAGCATCTGGGATGGCCAGTCGCTTATGGACAAATCCCTGTTCGGTTCTTACGAGGATAAGGGGATGCTCCTGCTCCGTAATCGTTTCTTCAAATCTTGCTGTTTCAATACGAACATTCAGCAGTGGTTCGCGGACAATGGTATCACTTCCGTGGAGCAGCTCAATGGTTTCACTCTCGCTACGGACATTTCTCAGATTCGTTTGATTACCACACCGTCCAGCATCAAGTACGCGAAGTTCGGAAGTATCGAAGACTGGATGAAGAATGTAGGCTCAACATTTGGTGTAGTTAAGTACGAAAAAGCGCCGCGCGCGTTCGGCGGCAGGCTCGTCCAAGCCCACTATCAGCTTTTTAACACTTTGCAACTTTCCTATGAGGAGATGGAACAAGTGCTCAAGCCTTCTCTTGATTATATTGGCGCAATACGCCGTGACCCCGCCGTTCTGAGATACGCAATACAATATCCGTTTGATGATGGTAGCGGCGAATGGACTTCGACCGACTCTAAGAATGAGATTGTCTTCCGCTTGCTCGGCATCAACGACAAGTTCTCGCGTACCAAGCTCTATTATGACTTCCGTGACGACCTTATTAAAGGTGAAGTTCGCAATCTCAAAAAGGGGCACGTTCTTGTCAGCGGAAACTATTCAACGCTGATGGGCAACGGCTTTGAAATGTTGCAGGAAAGCATCGGGCAGTTTAATGGCGAGTCCGTGCTCGGAGTCGGCAACGTCCACAGTAAGCGTTTTGCATACGGTCAAACACTTCTTGCGTCCCGTTCTCCGCACGTTACGATGGGCAATGTTTTAATTACAAAAAATGTGGCCTGCGACGTGTATGATACATACTTCAATATGACCGAGTGCATTGTATGCGTTAACGCTATTGGTGAGAACATTCAACAAAGACTCAACGGTTGCGACTACGACAGCGATACAATGCTTATCACCGATGACGCACTTCTTATCGAGGTCGCGAAGAGGAATTACGATAAGTTCCCCGTTCCCACAAACTTGACAACCTCAAGTAAGACGCAGTGCTACTACACTCAGTCCGATAAGGCGGGGCTTGACGTGAGAACGAGCGTTAATAAAATTGGTGAAATCATTAACCTGTCTCAACAGCTCAACAGCCTCCTGTGGGATAAGGTTGCACGGGGCGCTTCTATTGAGTCCTGTATGGAACTGTATTATGATATTTGCAAGCTTTCCGTATTGAGCGGCGTTGAAATCGACAAGGCAAAGCGTGAGTTCGATATCAATAGCGGCGCGGAAATCAATGCTTTGAAGCGTAAGTACAAAATCGTTGAAGACGACAAAACCGTAAAGCCTCAGTTCTTCAAGATGATTACCACCGAAAACGGATACGAACTGAGTGACAACACTCGATACAAGTATTTCCGTACCGCGATGGACTATTTGCAGAAGATACTTTCGCGTTTCAACTTCAGAGAGGGGCGCGAGTGCAAACGTGAGGTTATTCCCTTTATGGATATGGTGAAGGTTCCTACGGGCAATGTAAGGCAGGGGTATTATTACACCCAGCGCGACCGTATCATCAACACTATCCGTGCCGCAAAAGAAGAACGGCAGAAGCTTTTCCGCGATTACGAAAACCTCTCCTACGAGCAGAAGGCTGATGTGTGGCGCGCGGCAGGAGATATTAAGCAGGAATGTATTCTGGAGATTGAAAAGATGTCCAGTTGCCCCGCGACAATGTATCTTGTGTTGAGAGATTTAGAGTCGAAGGAGCTGCGAGATGTTGGCAGGTTTGTTTTCGAGGTGTTGTTCGGGCGTCCCGACGAGGCATTCTTTACGATGATAAAGGAAAGCCGCGAGGAAGTTTACACTCTTGTTGAGGACGATGGCGGCGAACTGGAGTTTTATGGCTTCAAATTCAAGAGGATTCCGCTTAGTGAATCCTCTGCTGCATAGCAAAAAAGCCCTGATTTTCCACACTTTTTGCAGAAAAACACGCTTTTATTATCGCATTTCACTTAAAAAAACACCGGAATATTTCAATTTTCATTCAAAAACCGCCGAGTAACAGGACACTTTTAGACAGTTACGGATGGGAAAATTGAAAATCGGCTAAAGTCCTATAAGGGGAGGAAAATGCAAAAACCTCCCCTAATACAGCAAAGGAATATAAGGATTTACTATGATTGCAATTACCAAAGACGAAGCTATGGCTCTCAGAGCGAAATATGGAGATGACATCGGTATCACCATCACCAACCGCCACAAGAAGGGTGGTCGTAAGCATTACTACACCGAGGAGACGAACCGCGTGTTCTACTTCCTTGAGAGATTCCGTAGCAAGCAACTTCGCAAAGTACAACAGAAAAAGAGAGGCAAGAGCGTATGACAGAGTTACACAGACTCCCCGGCGAAAACGAGGAGCAATTTATTTGGCGCCTCGGTAGAGCTAAGGATTCTGGCGAACTCGATATGGACTGGGAGGAAGTAGCGAACATTATCAACCGCGAATTCCGAGCAAATGAGGACGAGTACAGAGTTTCAAGCGCATACAGGAAGCCTTATCAGCAAGCCAAGCGCTTCTACGAGTCAGGCGTATTTGAGTCACTTACGGGCGATGAATACGTAGAACAGATTCGCGAAAGCACTCGTGAGCTTGAAAAAGAAAAGATAAAAGTCCAAACAGAAAAGTTGGAACTTTATCGTTGGAAGCGTGAAGACGCTCGTGATGAACTTATGGCAGAAAAGTTCATTGCTGCTATGTTGCAGATGCCCGAAGTTACCTTCCCTGAATATAAATGTGACCGCGTTTTTGGCTCGCGCAGCGCAGTGCTTGCATTTGGCGACGAGCATTACGGCGCAGACCTGAGAATTCTTGGTCTTCGCGGCGAGGTCATCAACGAGTATTCTCCCGAAATTTTTGAGGAGAGAATGCAAAATCTGCTTACCCAAACCATCGACACCGTTAAACGCGAACAGATTACCGACCTTCACGTTTTCTCAATGGGAGATTTTACGGACGGAATCCTCCGCGTTGGTCAACTTATGAAGTTGAGATACGGAGTCATCGAGGGTACTGTTAAGTATGCTAACTACATTACATATTGGTTGAACGAACTGTCCAAGCACGTAACAGTTCATTACCAGATGGTGTTCGGAAACCATTCTGAACTTCGTTTCTTCAACCAAAAGAAAGGCTCGTTTAGCGACGAGAATACTGGGCTCTTCGTAAGAGAACTTATCAAAGCAAGGCTTGACGGCAACCCCAACTTTTCTATGACTGTCAACCCTACTGGGTTGATTTTCGATACCATCGAAGGCTACAACATTCTTGGAATTCACGGCGAAGTTCGCAATATGGAAACCGCGCTCAAGGATTTTTCAATGACATACAGTACGCCTATCGACATCCTTATCGGTGGGCATATGCACCACTACAAAGGCGAGACGGTTGGCGTTGACAAAGAAGTTGTTAACGTACCCAGCATCATCGGTATCGACAGTTACGCAATTTCACTAAACAAGACATCAAGACCCGGTGCAACCTTCTTAGTTATCGAAGAAGGTAAAGGCATCTCAATTGAATACAAAATCAAACTCTAACGATAACAAGGAGATTAATGATGAACAGAACAGATTTTTATAAGAGATTCGCTGCCGAGAACGGCGCAAACCAAGCAGATGCCAAGGAGACCTGTATCGCGGTTTTTGACCTGCTCGCCCGTTGCATCAACGAGAATGACAGGGTCTACATCAAAGGTCTTGGCACATTCAAGAAGAAGGCTCTCAAGGAGCGCAGAGTCGGCAATTTCCACGGCGATGAAGCCTTGGTTATTCCCGCGAGCGAAAAGATTGTCTTTGAGCCCTTCAACGGCTCGTCTGACGACGAGTAATCAATAAAAAAATACACAGAAAGGAGGTCTGCGAAATGGGACGTAGTACCGTATATAACAATATTACATCGCCTGAGAAGATTGCGGCTATCAATCCCGAGAATATCACTCTTATGAATGACTTTCTCGAGTATCTCGAGTCCGTCGGTCGTGCTGAAAGCACTATCAAAAATTACAAAGCAGACCTCTTGGTTTTCTTCTGTTGGTGTGAGGACAACCTTAACAACAAGTATTTCGTAGATTTGACCAAGCGCGAAATTTCCCGTTTCCAAAATCACGCACTTAATGTATGGGGATGGTCTTCCAACAGACTTCGCACAGTTAAGGCTGCGCTGAGTTCTCTTTCCAACTTTATCGAGAACATTCTCGACGATGAAATTAAAGGATTCAAGCCTATTGTGCGCAAGATTGAAAACCCTGTAAAGGAAGCAGTTCGCGAAAAGTCGGTATTCCTCACGCAGGATATCGTTGAGATTGCGGACAAACTCGTCGAGATGGGCGAGTATCAAAAAGCGTGCGCACTTATGCTCGCTGCCGCTTCGGGCAGACGTAAGAGCGAACTCTGCCGCTTCAAGGTCAGTTTCTTTGACGACGAAAATATTATCTACGGCTCTCTATATAAGAGTCCTGAAAAGATTAGAACCAAAGGTCGCGGCAAGCAAGGCAAACAGTTAAATGTTTATGTCCTTGCGAAGTTATTCAAAAAGTATTTTGATTTGTGGATGGCTGAGCGTGAGCGACTCGGCATTAAAAGCGAGTGGCTTCTTGTTAACTACAACAAGGCTACTGGCGTCGCTGAGCAGTTGTCCCCTACAACGCTTGACAGTTGGGCTACCACAATCAATTCTATGTCCAAGGCTCCTTTCTACTGGCACAGCCTGAGACATATGTTCGTCAGCGAACTTCAACGCTCTGGAGTACCTGATGGAGTCATTCAGGACATTCAGGGTTGGGCGAGCGCCGAAATGCTCAATGTCTATAGTGACCTTGAGACGGACGAACAGCTTGGAAAATACTTTGATGAAAACGGCGTCAAAGTCGTTGAACAAACAAAACTTTCAGATATTTAATAACCATCAAATGCCCTCGGGAGTCTTCGGACTGACCGTGAAAGCTTAGCAGTCTTTTATAGACGCGTGAGAAAGGCACTATTTTATATTGCGGGTTAGAGCAGATGGTTAGCTTATCGGCCTCATAAGTCGAATGTCGCGAGTTCGAGTCTCGCACCCGCTACCAACGAAATCGGCACGCCTCTGCCCAAAGGTTGCAAGCGCCTCAGTCCGATTCTTTGAAAAGCAAGAAGCCCTTTGCTTTGTAAGGACGGTGTACCTCTGTGGTTATTGGTAACGTCGTTCTATTTTTAGGGCTGCAACCCAAGTCAATGATTATGAGGGCTGACCATCTAAAGTAATTATTGGCTGATATGCTGGCGTGGCTCAATGGTAGAGCTGCTGATTTGTAATCAGCGGGTTGGGGGTTCGAGTCCCTCCGCCAGCTCCAACAAAGTAGGACTCCTCCGAAGTGGGGAGTCTTTTATTATTCAAATACGTTTGCGGTTATCGGCACAGGAAACCGTGGATTTTCAGGAAGGAGATAATTTATGGCCGGAAAAGGCAAAGTAGGGCGCCCCGAAGGCGGTAGTTCAGCAGAGAACGTGCGCCTTAATAGACGAAAAAAGGTTCACGTCAATCACGAATATGCTCGTCCGCGTATCAGAATGGCTGAACCGACAAATGAGCCGCGAAAATACTATTGCTGTATGTGCGGCCACGGATTTAACGTCCAGAAGAACAACTTTCCAACGGGCGGCAAATCTCCTTTATGGAGAGGAAACGGTGGATATTTGCCGTTTTGTAGGTCGTGTTGCGAGATTCTTATGGAGTCAATGACTTCATTCTACTCTGGCAACGAGGAACACGCGCTTCGACACCTATGCGCGTTGTTCGACTGGTACTATAGCGAGACTGCGTCTGCGATGACGCTTGCGCAAGCACACGCCGCAAGCTCTCGTATTGCTGTATATCCCTCGAAAATGAGTACACGCCAAGTGTCACTTGAAGGTGAGACATTCTTGGATACGTTACGCGACGAGGATGAAATGAACCAACAAATCACCGACGTTGAACAAGTCGAAGACGAC
>JAFTOK010000216.1 GCA_017463815.1 Clostridia bacterium
ATTGCGGGCAGACGTGTGTCGCACCCGACTATATCCTTTGCGAAGCGAGCGTAAAAGACGCGCTTGTAAAAGAAATCGTAAAGCAAATCCACGTACAATACGGCAAAGAGCCGCTTAAAAACCCCGATTACGGCAGAATCATAAACGAAAAGCATTTCGAGCGCGTGCGTTCGCTCATTTCACCGAAGAAAATCGTTTGCGGCGGCAAGGTCTGCCCCGAAACCCTGCAAATCGAGCCCACCGTGCTCGACGGCGTCACCTGGAACGATGCCGTTATGCAGGAGGAAATTTTCGGCCCCGTTTTGCCAATTCTCACGTTTGAAAAATTCAGCGAAGTGTTTGAGCTCCTCGGCGACAAACCCAAGCCCCTGGCGCTCTACCTTTTCTCGGAAAGCAAATATCGCATACGCGCCGTTACGGAACGCTGTTCCTACGGCGGTGGCTGCATAAACGATTGCGTAATACACCTCGCCACAAGCGAAATGGGCTTTGGCGGCGTGGGCGAAAGCGGTATGGGCGCTTACCACGGAAAAGACGGGTTCGACGCATTCTCCCACACAAAGAGCATCGTGGATAAAAAGACGTGGCTCGACCTTCCTATGCGCTACCAGCCCTATAACAAAGGTTTGTACGGCAAACTTTTGCATATGTTTTTGAGGTGACAATATGAAAAAAAATTCAACACTTAGCAAAGCCGTGTTTGTAATTAACGTGCTTATCATCGCGGCAATTTTCGTGCTTAACTATTTTTACCAAAGCAACGGCTTCGATTTCACGCTGAAATGCATATGCAGCGGCGGCTTCGCCCTTTTGGGGCTTATAAACCTTGCTTATGCCGCCGTAAGCAAGCAAAAGAATATGAAATTTTTTGCCGCTATGGCGGCAGGCCTTGTGCTCGCTATGCTGGGTGACGTTATAATAGGTTACAGCTTCATTTTCGGTGCGGCAATATTCGCCCTCGGGCACGTATTTTTCGTGGTGGCATATTGTTTCCTCAGAAAAATCGGTAAAACGGAGCTCATCATAAGCGGCACGGTGTTCGCGCTCGCGGCGCTCTTTCTGCTCTTTTTCCCCTTGCTCAGCTTTGATGAGCCCATTTTCAGGGTTGTATGCATCGTATACGCACTCATTATTTCCTGTATGCTCGGCAAAGCCGTGGCAAACTTCGTTTGCGAGCGCACGCCGTTCTACGCGATAATCGCTCTGGCAAGTTTCCTTTTCTTCTTTTCCGACCTTATGCTCGTTTTCGATTGGTTCATAGGTCTTTGGGATTGGACAAACGAGGCTTGTATGGGAACGTACTACCCTGCGCTCTGCTTGCTCGCATTTTCAATGAATTTCAAAACAAGACAAAAATAAGGAGAACACTATGAAAAATCTTAACAAAATCATCTGTGCCATACTCGCCATCGTCGTGTGCTTTTTCTTTGTGGTATCCGTTGTAGATACAAACGAAACAAGAAAGCAGACAAACTTTAACCAAGACAACATTCTCACGCACATAGAAAAGCTTTCCGAAAACGGCCCGCGCTCCATAGCGGATAAAGAAGCAAACAAAAAAGCGATTGAATATATCGCTTCCGAAGTAAGCAAATACGGCGCCGTTGAAGGCGACACAATGCAAAGCCCCGCATACGTAATTCAGGATTACGTCGCAACAGACACAAGATACCAGAACTGGTATCTCCAGAACGTAATAGTTCATATTCCCGCAAATGCGGAAAAACCACAGGCGAAGCTATTATGTTTATGGCGCACATAGACTCCGTGCCTATGGGTCAGGGTTCCTCCGACGACGGCGTGCCTTGCTCCGTAATGCTCGAAGCGATTCGCTACTACCTCGACAAAATAGAAAACGGCTACACACTCGAAAATGACCTCGTGTTCTGCTTTGTAAACGGCGAAGAATACGGCCTCTATGGTTCCGATGCGTTTATGAACGAGTTCACATGCTTCAATAACGTTGTAGAACGCATAAAATTCGGCGCCAACCTCGAATCCCGCGGCACAAGCGGCACGCTTATTATGTTTGAAACCGCGAAAAATAACTACAACACGGTAAAACTCTTCTCTGAAATAAACAAAGACATCTTCACTTGCTCCATCGCCACGATGGTATACGATATAATGCCCAACAGCACGGACTTCACAAACTTCAAGGAAGTTTACCAGGGCATAAATATGGCTAATATCGGCAGCGGCGAAAACTACCACACACAGAACGACAACCCCGAAAATGTTGGGCTTTCCTACATCTCCCAACAAGCGCAGATTGTAAACCTGCTTGTGGAAAAACTCGCAAACTACACACTTTCCGATTTGTACGATGCGGAAGAATCCGCCATTTTCTTCTCTTACCTCAATATCACAACCGTGGTTTATAACCATACGGCGGTTATCGTGCTCGCCGTTATCGGCATAGCGCTTTTCTTGGCGAATATAATCGTTTCCGCTTGCCGCAAGCAGAAAAACGCAAAAAAGACGGCGAAAGCCTTGCTCGCTTTGGTTGCGGGATTTGTGCTCTCCGCCGCGGCGGCATACGCTTGCTACTACATCTTCCAGCTCATCGCGGTGCTCTTCGGCGTTATCGACATTCATATGGTAGGCACGATTACGTATTCCAACACGGCTATCGTTGTGGGCATAGGCATTCTCACACTCGCCGTTACGGCGCTCACGGCGCATTTTGCGTGCAAGCTCCTTAAAATCGAAGGCAGAGATATGACACGCGCTTTCGCGTATATCCACCTCGTCCTCGGCGTTGTGCTCTCTTTCGCTTTGCCCGACGCAAGCTATCTCTTCATTTTCAGCGGTATACTCTTCACGCTCAACGAGCTCCTCGTTACCTGCATAAAGAAAGTTGATTTTGCAAAGTATCACGGCGAATTGCTTGTAACAGCGCTCTATTTCCCCGTTGTCATCTCCGTAATAGTGCTCGCAACCTCCGCTCTCGGTCTTACGATGGCGTACGTATACGGCCTTGTGTTTGCTCTCGCGATTTTCGATTTGGGCATATGCCTCGTTCCCGTGTGCAAATACATTTCCGTAAAATCGCTCGTTCAGTTATCTAAAAAGAAAGAAGTTACGGGCTCGCCCGTAAGCGGTGCTATGCACGTTATGGCGCTGGCTCTTGCAATATTCCTCGTTATTTCCGTTATCAAGCCCAACGCAAGCGTAAACCTCCAGGGCAAGCAGAATATAGCAAAACTCCCCTACGACGACGCTCTCGTTTACGTTGTGGACGCAAGCGGCGAAACGGAATACCGCATCTACGACCTCAACGCATACGGCGCGCTCCAAAAATACTCCCCCGATATGGAATATAACAAAGACGGCGCATACTACGTTGGCGAAGGCAAAACGCAGAATGTGGAACTTTCCATTCTTTCCGGTTACGAAAACAACGTAATAAACGTAGTTAAGAACACGGAAGCTTCCCTCGTTTACCTCACGTTTGAAAATATCGACGCGGTTTCTTTCACCGTAGATGACGGTACAACGTCGAACACGTTTGAATTTGGCGAAAGCGGCACATATTCCATAAAACTCCACAGCAACTGCACAGTTACGCTCAACGGCGGCGCGGCAAAAGTGGAATTCAAAGAGCTTGTGCGCGATTACGCTCCGCTTATCCCTGCGGAATACGCAAATGACACAGAAAAACTCCATTTCAATTTGTGGCTTACTGACATCTTCTCCTTGGCGCAGTAACCGATATAAAGAAAAAGCACCCAAAGGTGCTTTTTCTTTTCTCTATTATTGAACTGTTCATAAAATCGTGTTACAATATATCTGAAGAAAGAAGGTTTTTATTATGAGCGAATATATACGCAAGGTAAACTACCACGAAACAGACAAGATGGGCATTACGCACCACTCAAACTATATAAAATGGCTGGAAGAAGCGCGCATAGATTATCTCGAAAAAATCGGATGCAGCTATGCCAAGCTCGAAAAAGACGGCATTATCTCCCCCGTGATTAGCTTGGAGTGTGCGTATAAGCGCCCCACTACCTTTGGCGACACCGTACGCATAAACGTGGAAATAGAGGAATTCAAGCGTATGGAGCTGATTTTCAAATACGAGATTACAAACACCTCCACGGGCGAGCTCGTTTTCACAGGCAGGACGCACCATTGCTTCACAAACGAGCACGGTATGCCAATAGCCCTGAAGCGCAGCTTCCCCGAGCTCGACGCATTGCTCAAATCCTTGGTGAAGGAATAAATTTAGCATAATTTTCATTGTATTTTTTCGCTCTATATATTGCTAAAATCCATATTTCTATGTATAATTATTATTGTTATTTTTCAAAGGAGCACGGTATGGATTTTTTCAAATATGCCATTGTTGATATAGGCGCCAACAGTGTGCGAATGATTATATACGATATAGACCCTGAAAGCGGCGCTTTTTCTCCGATATATTCCGCGCGCAACCTATTGGGTCTCGCCGCCTATAAAGAGGGCGGCAGACTCACGCCAGACGGCGCGGGAAAGCTGACCGCCATTATGCGCGATTATCTTGCGCGAGCAAACAGCCTGCCGTGCGACAAATTTTCAGCTTTCGCCACAGCGAGCCTTCGCGGGCTTTCCAACTCGGGCGAGCTGATTGCAAACATAAAAAAGCGTTTCGGCGTGGAAATAGAAATTATAAGCGGCGAAGAAGAGGCAGCTTATGATTTCGACGCTATACGCTACCGCTTCGGCGCAGAGGCATACACGCACGGCGTAGTTATAGATATGGGCGGCGGCAGCACGGAACTTATCCGCTTTTCGGGCGAACGCGCAGATGCGCTTACAAGTATGCCGCTCGGATGCGTTATGCTCGGCAAAAAGTTTATCCCCGAAATAAAAACATCTCTTTTCCCGAACGAAAAAGAGATGAGAGATATAAAAGAATATACTTGCGGCGTCCTCTCTGAAAACGTCGGCTTTGCCGAAAGCGGCGAAAACGTATACCTCATCGGCGGCACAGGCAGAGCTATTGCAAAGCTGCACATAGCCGTTACGGGCGCTGCCGAAAAGAACACCGACGGCTACGCCTTCCCCGCCGCAGACATCGCAAAAATACGCGAATTTGCAGAAAAAGATATAGCAGCAGGCGCGCCTTTTATTCGCAAAAATCTTTCCGATAGGCTCACAACCATAATGCCCGGGATTTTAGCCTACGAAGAAATTTTCGCCTTTCTCGGCACGAAAAACGCCACCGTTTGCGCAAGCGGCGTACGCGAAGGCTACCTGCTCCGCTTTATTCACCAAGACCTTGCCCGAAAATCTCCAGAATTTTAAATTTCAAGCGATATTTCGGCTCCTCCCCGCCCGTGAGAATTTCTATCTGGTCTTTGGAAAAACCTGTTTTAACGAGAGTTTCGCCCGTTTTCGCGCCGCTCGTACAGAGCGAGGGGTAAAGCACGCACCACCAGTTCTGTCCCGCCGCTTCGCCGAGCATTATGCGAAGCGAGGTATACTTGCCCGCAGGCAAGCGAAAATCTTCATATTCGCGCGTGGGATAATATTCTTCGGAAAGAGTAACGTTTACATCATAGCTTTCGCCAAGCTCGGCGAGGGCTTTTTTTGCGATTTCGCGGATATAGCCGAGGTTTGCGGAAATGAGCGCCTCCGCTTCCTCCACGGTTTGCGCGCCCTCTGTGATGGAAGCTATTTCTCCCAAAACAGCGTCGCGCACAGAAAGTTTTACGCTCTGGTCGTGTTCGGAATCGGAATTGGCAAGCACGTGCAGGCGAACTGTGTTTTCGTAAATTTCAATCTCATCGTTCGCGGGCAAAAACGAGCAAAGCGCGCACACGATGAGTACAAGACTTGTAAAAATTGTAAGACCTTTCATTTAAAAACTCCTTTTCACACGCTTTGCGCGTGTTTTTTTCTTTATGTTCATATTATTGTGCCGCAAAATGAGTTTTATACACGCTCCGCAGAAAAACAGGTAAATTTTTCCTGTGAACATTTTCTTCAATATAAATATAATGCCGTGTGCATACTATGCGTGGCAAAAGGACACAATAAAGATAAAATCAAACATAGTTAGAAAGGATTTTTAAATGAAAAAATTATTTATTTCTTTGGTAGCGCTTGTTTTCGCCGTATGCGTTTCCGCTTCGGCAGGCGCTGCCCTGCTCTCCCCGGGCATATCCGTTTTACAGTCTACCGTTAAAATGGAAAAAAGCGGCGTTGCTGGCAACAGCGTCACGTTCTGTGCAGAAGATTTTGCGGCGGCTCTCGGCGCAAAATCGCTTTCCGCCGTTACTGTAACATCTCTGCCCGAAAAAGAAAGCGGCGTGCTTATGCTCGGCGAAAAAGCTGTGGCTGTGGGCGATAAAATCCCCGCAGAAAAGCTTTCGGAGCTTTGCTTCGTGCCCGCAAAGGCGGGTGTGAACGCGTGCTTCGGATTCATTCCCGAGGGCGGGGCTTATACGGAAAGCTTTACCTGCGTTATATCTATGACGGAAGAAAAGCTCAACCTCGCGCCCACTACCAAGCACAGCGAAATAGCCGATATGGCGGGCATAACCGTTTTCTCCGTGCTCTGCGGCGAAGATAGCGAGGGCGAAAAGCTCCACTTTTCCATCGTCACAGGCGCTTCGCACGGCACTGTGGAAATAACCGATGAGCAAACGGGCGCATACCGCTACACACCCGACGAAGGCTTCAGCGGAAAAGACAGCTTCACGTTCTGCGCAAAGGATGCAGGCGGCAATATTTCCAATATATCCACCGTCACGGTTAACGTGGCAAGAAACGATAAAAACATCGTTTATTCCGATATGGAAGATTCCGCGCTCCATCTCGCCGCCGCGGTGCTCTATGAAAACGACATTATGCTCGGCGAAAAGAACGGCAGCGTGCGCACGTTCAATCCCGAGGGCAAGGTAACACGCTCCGACTTCCTGATAATGGCGATGAACACGGCGAAAATCGCGGCGAAAGCGGGCGAAACCACGTTTGCCGACAAAGCAGACTTTTCCCCATATGAAAGCAAGTATATCGCCACGGCGCAAAGCCTCGGTATCACCGTCGGCAGAGAAACAGATGGCGGCAGATGCTTCGCCCCCGATGAATATATAACGGATGAAGAAGCCGCGCTCATCGTTTGCCGCATTGCGGCGCTTGAGGGCATAGGCATTGTAGACAGCGATGTTTCCGTCGCTATAATGGAAAACGACGAATACGACGCACTCGCCGTTTTGGCAAACGCGGGCGTTTTCGCCTCCTCCACTCCGCAAGCGGAGCTTTCCCGCGCAGACACGGTAGAAATACTCTATGCTTTGCTCGGATATTGCAAGTAAAATAAAATTCCAATGGTATGCGCGTGTTCTTAAGGACAGTTTTAAGGATGCGCTACCTACAGACGGAAAATGACAGAGGATGCATTTGTATTCTCTGTCATTTTTCTTGATAAGCACTGCTTTGTAGACACAAAAGCAAAATTCAAACCACAGTTGTGAAGCGTAACATAGCCTCTATTGTATCAAATTGTGATTTGTGATATAATAAGTTCACACCGGTGATAATGAAACTGTGGAGGTTATTATGGAACTCAAAATCGGAGAAAAGATTGCAAAATATAGAAAACATAAAGGGTATACGCAGGAACAGCTTGGAGAATTAGTAGGCGTTTCGGGACAAGCTGTATCGAAATGGGAAAATGGCGGTGTTCCCGACACATACTTATTGCCTACCATTTCTAAGGTTTTAGGTGTGTCAATCGATGCCTTATTTGGAGTAGAAAAGAAAATAACCGATTACTCTCAAGATGAAATCCTTGATGATTTATTTAAGTTTTGTCTTCAAAAGACACACTGCAAGGATGATAGAATGGATTTGTTCAAATTTTTATTTGATACTATATGGACTGTGCAAAGCGCATATTTCGGGAATGAAAGCAGACTTCTATTAAAAGACGTTGTTGAAAAGAATTCCGGCAATCAGCAAATCACATCACAAATCATCAACGATGAGGGAACAACTTATCTATCGCTTGTAGAAAACTTTCCGTTCTTTTGTGCTGTCTGTGACACTCCGGAAATATCAAAAAAACTATTGTCCGAAAAGAACTTTGGTGAGTTCTTCTCATTACTTGCTTCGGAAGATGGAATGAAGGCGATTCTCTTCACGCAAAGCACAACAGAAACAAGTCAATATACGGCGGATATGATGGCTAAAAAAATCGGCATCACACTTGAAAGATTCCTTGAAATTGAACCGTTACTTGTTAAATACGGTCTTTTGAATGAAGATAGCTTAACATTGGATGATAGCATAATCAAGGTGTATCATAAGTGGAGCAATCCCGAAATCCGTCCGTTATTGATAATGGCATACCAATTTATCAATGCAAGACAATGTTATTACGACTTTACTTGTAACAGAACCAAGCCCTATTTTGAAAACGAATAAATGTGCCGCCGAGAGTGACCGTTTGGTTGCTCTTGGCGGTAAAATATTTTATCACGCAAAACCTTGCGGTTTGAGTGATATTCTATTCGCCCAATAAACTCGCGTAGCGAATATCACTCTGCGTAAGCCGAATAGAACTGCGAAGCAATATAACTCGCCACAAACAAATAGAATCGGCGTTTTATTTTCCCCAAAAAGGCAATTTTCGAGCCGAACACGAATATAATGTTAGAAATAACTTCTCGGAGGGGCATATGTTCGGCTTACTTTCATTTTTAATGAACAATTTTCTCTATCTTTTCTTAAAGGTTTCCTACACGCAATCGTTCCCGCCGCCGCTTTCGCCGAAAGAGGAGGCGGAGTGTTTCCGCCGTATGGGCGAGGGCGACAAAAAGGCGCGGGAAAAGCTCATAGAGCACAACCTACGGCTTGTGGCACACATAGTAAAAAAATATTACACCACAGGCGTAGACCAGGAGGACCTCATTTCCATAGGCACCATAGGCCTTATAAAAGCAATAGATTCGTTTAACCCCCAAAACGGGGCTCGTTTTGCCACGTATGCGGGCAAATGCCTGCAAAACGAAATACTTATGTATTTTCGTTCCCAAAAAAAGACGGCTTGCGAAGTTTCCATAAACGAAGCTATAGACACCGATAAAGAGGGCAATCCGCTTACATACGGCGATATTATCAGCGTGGAAGATACCATCGCGGAGGATTTGGATATTGCCTTGCGCTCTGCCGCGGCAAAAAAGGTCATTTTAAACAGGCTCGATGCCCGAGCGCGCAAAATAATTTGCCTACGATACGGGCTTTTCGGTAACGACACGCTCACCCAGCGCGAGGTAGCGGAGCGTATGGGTATTTCCCGCTCCTACGTTTCGCGCATAGAAAAAGCCGCGCTCGCCGAAATAGGGGCGCACATTTCGGATTATTCCATATAAAGCGGAATAAATTCAACCGCGCGTGCATATCCATCTAACAAACCGAAAATTTTGGAAAGAAGGAACAAAAATGTTTACACAAGATGAAAAAACAAACTCTCTTTACGAAAAGGCTATCAAAAAGAGCGACTCCCGCGATATAAGCACAGAGTATACTCTGCCCGATTATCTTCCCGATATAACACGCCTGCTCCGCGTGAGCGCAAAAGCGGAGCACCCCGAAAAATACTGCAGTGCAGAAAGCGTGGAATACGACGGCAAGGTAATATATAACATCCTCTACGCCACAAGTGAGGGCGAAATTCGCTGTGCCGTTTTCGACGCCGACTATACCGGCGCGGTAAACGCACAGGAAATAAACGATTTTTCCGTTGTAGACGTTTCCGTAAGCACGGAAAGCGTGAACTGCCGCCTTTCAAGCCCACGCAAGCTCACGGTCAAATGCCGACTTTTCGCAAACATCAGCATTTGCAACGCAAAAAATACAGAGCCCGCCATAAGCGGAAAAACCTCGCCCGATGCCGAAAAAGACCTGCAATACCGCAAACGCCTGCTTGAATTTTGCCGCGAAATAAAGGCAGAAGAGAAAAACACACCCATAAGCGAGGATATAGAAACCGACCCGGGTATGCCCCAAATCGCACGAATAGTTTTCTTGAACCTTACCCCCGCGGCTTTCGACGTGCGAACAAGCGAAGGAAAAATCAACTACAACGGAGCTCTCACGGCAGAAGTACTCTACGAGGGCGAGAACGGCGAATACGTTTCCCTTTCGCGTGAAGTGCCTCTTTCCGGTACGCTTGAGGCAGACGGCGTGACAGAAGACAGCGTGGCTTTTTGCGATGCAGAGGCCACAAACGTAACGTACAGACCGCAAACAGGCGAGCTCGGCGAAACGAAGACCATAGAACTTGATTTTGATTACAGCGTCTATTTCCGCGTTTTTCGCAAGGATTTATGCGAAATAACCACAGATATTTACTCGCTCTCCTACGAAAATTCCAACGAGAAAGAAACCCTGCGCTACCTCACGCTCGATGCGGGAAAGGTTTTCAATTTCTCGTTTAACGAAAGCACCGATTTTGAAGAAAAAGAGTTTTCCCGCGTGGTGTGCACACGCGCGCAGGCTACCGTAGGCTCTGTGAAAAAATCCGGCGCAAAAACGGCTGTGGGCGGCAACGTATCTTTTTCCGATATTCTCGGCGGAGAAAACGGAGCATTTATAGGCAAAACATTCAATTTCCCCTTTAAAGCAGAAACCGACGCAGGCAGATATGCCGAGCTTTTCTGCTATATCGCAAAGGCTTGCACGGGTGGCGTGGGCGCGCGTATAGTGGGCGAAAAGATTTATTTCGACACGGAAATAACCGTTTCCCTCGCGCTTTTCGGGGAAAAAGACGAGGAGGCGCTCCGCTCCTGCACCATTTTCACCGACCACCCTATAGAAGCATTGCCCAGCTCGCAAATCGTGCTCTACTACCCTATGCGCGGTGAAGACCTTTGGAGTGTTGCCAAAAAGTATAACACCACTGTAGAAAAGCTTTCCGCGCTCAACGGCGGCGCAAAAGAGCCTCTCGGCGGCGGAGTTCTCATAATACCGAACTGAAATAAAAACAAGGCGGTTTCCCGCCTTGTTTTTGCTTTGTTTTATGCTTATTTCATATTCTGTTCGTAGGACTGAATCATCTTCTTAACCATCTGACCGCCTACGGAACCTGCCTGCTTGGATGTGAGTTCGCCGTTGTAACCTTCTTTAAGGTTTACGCCAACTTCGTTTGCAGCTTCCATTTTGAATCTGTTGAGAGCTTCTTTTGCTTCGGGAACAAGAACTTTATTGCTGTTGTTAGACATATCTTTATATTCTCCTAATTATTTTTGAAGATCGTAAATACTTTTTCGATATTTTCATTGCGCGGTATTCCGCACAGCTCTTATATCGGGAGCGAATTTGTTTTCTCTTTCGCTCTGCTTTTATTATGGACTGATACGCACGTTTTATGAATGGCAATTTTTTGTTTTTAACAAACTGTTTTAAAACGCATATAATGCAGTAGCGGAAAAAGTTTTTCCGCAAATAAAGACTTCGAGGGCTCCCCGTATGGAAATGAGAATTATTGTTACGGGTTCGCAGACATCAGCGATAAAGGCGAAACGTCTTCTTGAAAAAAACGGTCTCATCGCGCAGGTTGTGCGCGCACCGAAATATGCAGAAGGCTGCCGTTTCGGCATAGAAATATTGCTTGCCGACCTGCCGCACACTCTTTCGCTGCTCGGCGAGGCCCGTATAGATTACACGGAAATTATAAAAACCAAATAGAAACAAGGTGTGAAATGATATACTTTGATAACGCCGCCACAACCTTTCCGAAACCTGCCGAGGTTATGCGCGGCGTGGCGGAATGTATGCAAAATTACGGCGGCAACCCCGGCAGAAGCGCACACCCGCTAGCCATAGCCGCCGCAGAAGCCGTTTATGAAGCGCGAGAGGAAGTTTCTTCGTTCTTCGGCGGCTCCGAAAGCGAAAACGTAATCTTCACACAAAACGCCACCCACGCGCTCAACCTTGCGATTTTCGGGCTTGCAAGGCAAGGCGACCATATACTGATTTCAAATTTAGAGCACAACAGCGTCCTGCGCCCCGTAGCAGAGCTTTACCGCCGCGGGGTAGCAAGCTACAGCGTTTTTAACGCTATGTGCGGCGACGATGAAGTGCTCGCAAACATCAAAAAAGCGCTCCGCAGGAACACGCGCATTATTGTAACCACGCACGTTTCCAACATTTGCCCAAAGAAACTGCCCATAGAAAAAATCTCCGCTTTTTGCCGCGAAAGAGGCATTTTGCACATAGTAGATGCCTCGCAAAGCGCGGGAATTTACGATATAAGCATAGAAAACGGTGCGAGTGTGCTCTGTGCGCCGGGGCATAAAGGGCTTTACGGCCCGCAAGGCACGGGATTTTGCCTTTTCTGTGACGATTTCGATTTTTCGCAGCTTTCGCCCACGGTTTTCGGCGGCAACGGTATAAACTCCGCGAAAAGCGATATGGGCAGAACACCACCCGAAAGCTTTGAGGGCGGCACGCTCGCCGTGCCGAATATCGCGGGGCTTACACGGGGCATACGCTTTGTAAAAAAGCTGGGCACGGAAAAAATACGCATGCACGAAGCGGCAATCGGCGAAAAAATAAAGCAAAACTTGCTTGCAGACGGCAGAATAAAGGTTTATTTGCCGAACGAGAGCGGTTCTACCTTGCTTTTTGCCGCATACGGGCTCGAAAGCAGCGAGCTCGCGCGGTGCCTCGCCGAGCGAGGGATATGCACGCGCGCGGGGTTGCACTGTTCCCCGCTTGCGCACGAAGCGCTCGGCACGGGCGGCGACGCCGTGCGCCTTAGCTTTTCAGCGTTCAACACAGCGCACGAAGCGAGCGTATTCTGCGCGGTTCTGCGGGAATGCTTGAAATAGAAGAAAATGCACTCTTTCGAGTGCATTTTTATTATTCTTCCGTTTTGCGTTCGTAGCCGAATATAGTGGTGATTTTTTTGAACCCTTCCTGCCCGAAAAAGCTGATGGGGATATACTTCGTGCCCACAACGGGGTAAATAAACTCCCCTGTTCTGTGCGTATAATATACATAGGCGTTTGCGTAGGAAATAGCCGTGCTTTTCGCAGATGCTTCATACGTGACGTATCCGCGCTTGTTTTCGCCGCCGCTCGGCAGAGAGAACGCGGCGCGTATATGCGGCTCCGCAGAAAACCAGCCCTGCACACCCGCTTCCTCCAGGCTATAGTACGTCGAAACAAAAGTCGCGCCATCGTCATAAAGAACCCTGCCCGAAACGTCGCCCGATTTCAAAAAATCTCTGCTGTAAAGCGGTATTACATCCAACATTTCAGTGCCGTAATATTCCGCTTCTGCCTGGAAGCGGAAGTGGTGGAACACGCGCACGCGCTTGCTGTCCAGATTAACGGCAACGTCCGTTATCACGAGCTCTTTTACGTCGTAAACCGTTTTTGTTTCATAATATTCCAATCCGTATTTGTTTACGAGTTCTTTGACTCTCCTGCCCTCGTTGAGCGCGGCTTCTCCGCTTTCCACGTACACGCTTTCAGCGCCCTTGCAAGCGAGGATTTCCTCCTCCGTAAGGTCTGCCAGCACGTCGCTCGGGAAACCGAGCGCCTCCAGCTCTGCCATAACCGCAAGCGTTTCTGCGCTGCGCTCGGTTTCCTCAGCCTGCCACTTCATAGGGTATTTTGCGCCGAAAAAGTACACAAGCACAATGCCGAGCGCCACCGTGCCAAGCACCGCCGCACAAAGCTGCTTGTCGGAAACACGCACCTTCGCAGGGGTAATGGCATAGCCTGCCCAGGAAAGATTTCGCGAAACGCGCGCAATACCGACAACAATAAACACAAAGCAAACCATAAACGCAAGCGCTATAAGCGTGGACTGTATGCTTATAACCGCTGCCGCGGCAAAAATAGTGTACCAGACCACAAGCCGACAAAGCCATTTTGCACCGTCCTCGCCGCCCGTTTTGCGCAAAACTTCGCGAAAACCGAGCGCAAAGCAAAACACCGTAGCGAGCGTGAGCACCACGACGAAATACGTAAGCCCCCACATAAAGTTGCTCGCATATATATCGCTGTGCATCGCGGAAGCGTTTATCGCGAGCGAAGAAAAGAAATAAATGCTTCTCGCCCACGCCAAAACGTATGCCGCGCCGAAAAACTTATTCTCTTTCCGAAGCGCACGCAGACCGAAAATAAGCATAAAAAAGCCTATGGCAGGCAAAATATACTGCAAATATAAAAATTGTATATTCAGAAGTGTGAGCGCAAAGCCCCACAGCACGCGCTTTACGGATTTATGCCAAGGGGAAACAAGCTCCACGACCTCCTCCGGCGGGGGCTGACCGTCGACACCCGAGGCAAGCATCGCTTCAAATTCCGCGTCGTTCATCTCTCTAAAATCCTTTTCAGACATCGAGCTCACCTCCCAAAATTTTGCGCAGCTTCTTTTTAATGCGGTATAAACGCGCCTCCACTGCCTTTTCTGTCGTGCCAAGTTCCGCCGCGATTTGCGCGGTAGATTGCATATAATAATATTTTCTGTAAAAAATCGCCCGCTCCTCCGCATAAAGCTCTCGTATTGCGCTCATAAGGCGGGTTGTGCGCTCGCTCCGCAGGAGCGCCTCCTCGGGCGTTTCCGTGCGCGCAGGCTCTGCCTCGGGCAGTTCACAAGTTTCCGCTTCTTTTTGATTTTTTCGCGCGCGGTTAAGCGCCGTGTTGCGCGCTATGGCAGAAAGCCAAGCTTTAAAACTTCCGTTCTGCTCGCAAAAAAGCTCTGTTTTTTCCCAAACTTTCATCGTCACGTCGGAAAAACATTCTTCTCTTTCACGTTCATCCTTAAGGAACGGCGCTATAATATACCGTATGAGCGGACCGTAGCGCACAATCAACTCCTGCATACCGCGTTCGTCGCGCGCAAGCAAAAGCTCCAGCATTTCCGTATCTTTCAAAGCTACACCCCTTTCTGAATGTTACTCTACATTATAATAATACACTAAAAATATAAAAAACCCTCGCTTTTTTTAAATATATACGCCTTTTTTCGCCTTTACTTGACAAAACGTGCTGTAAAATGGTACAATATAATAAAATACTGAAGTTAAAAGAACGAAAGGAACATGGAATGTCAAAGAAACTTAAAACTCTTTTCGAGTACGCTTGTATAATTGCGCTCGCCTTCTTAATGGCACTAAGCTATGAAATCTTCATTTTCCAGAACTCCTTCGCGCCCTCGGGCATAAACGGTATAGCCACGATGATACAGCATATCTTCGGCTTCAGCGTGGGTTACATATCGCTTATTATCAATATACCGCTCTGCGCGCTCGCATTTTTCCTTGTAGACAGAAAATTCGCCCTGCGCTCCGGCACGTTCGTTCTCGTTTTCTCCGTTTTGCTCATAGCGGTGCAGAATATGGAATTTTTAGATAAATTCGTATACACCACCGAAAACGGCACTAGTACGATTTTGGCGCCCATCGCCGCCGCAACGGTCAACGGCTTTGTATACGGAATTTCGCTGAAATTCGGCGGTTCCACGGGCGGCACGGATATTATCGCAGCACTCGTGCGCAAATGGAAACCGCATATAAGCCTCGTCTGGATTATATTTATGCTGAACGTTTCCGTCGCTTTCCTTTCCTACTTCGTATACGGCTATCAGGCAGAGCCCGTTATCCTCTGTGTCATATACTGCTTTATCGCCACAACCGTGAGCGACAAAATACTCAAAGGTGCGAAATCCGCTATTCAATTTGAGGTCATCACGTCCACGAAATACGCAAAAGAAATTTCCAACAGACTTATGAGCGAGCTTCGCCACGGCGTTACGATTATCGACGCAAAGGGTATGTACTCCAACACAGAAAAAGAACTGATTATCTGCGTTATCAACAAACATCAGATAGCGAAATTCCAAGAAATAGTAAGCGAATATCCGCAAACATTCGCATACGTTTCGAGCGTAAACGAAACGATGGGCAACTTCAAAAAAGTGCATTAAAACAAACCGACCTCCGAAATTTCAGAGGTCGGTTTTTAATTACACTCGAAAACGATATAGCATATTATGAGCACTATGGGAAGTATAAGAACAGCGCTCAATAAAAGCTTAACCCAAAGAGGCGTTTTTTTATCCGTTAGAGGGTCTATGATAGCGCTCACCATTTCCAACAAAAATTCAATAAGCAGCTCCGTAACGCTCACTCTCCTCTCTCATTTTTCAGCATAAATTATTATTTCTTTCTTCCAAAAATTCTTTTTGCCAAAATGTAAACGCACACGGTTTCCACAATCACTGCAATTAAAAAGAAAAAAAGCATTTCCGGAAGCATTATCATCAAAATTATATCCAATATATAAAGCGGCAAAATCAGTAAAAGAAAAAGGCTTACACGCAGTTTAATCGGCGCATTTTTATCTTTAAGTGTATTCATATATCCTTTACAAAACTTTTCTATGCTGTCGCCTATCTTCCATATAACCTTTGGTTCTTTGGGAGTTTTACCAAGCCATACGTTTTTGCCCAGAAAAACAAACAAAAATGCCGCCAATGTATATAAGAGATATGAAATTACAATACAAACAATGTCTGTTCTATTATAGACAATCACACCGAGTAAAACTAAAACAGCTGCTATCGGAATATAAAAAAGAAGAAAAAACAGCACTCTTTTCGTGCGTGATTCCGCATCAAACATTTTTCCTGCAAAAAAACCCAATAATTCCGCTATCAATTCTCCGAAAAATTCGCCCAACATCTCACCCTCTTTCAAAAGTTACTGTGTAAACATCATTATTCTTTGATTTCCGTTTCATCTTCCGCATTGTTTTTGCGTTTTTTGTCATTCCAAACCGAAATAAAGCCCCAAACGTCAAACACTACTATGCCCACCGCCAAAACAAATGCCAGAACCGTGAGCCAAACAGAGAGTGGCTTGTATATAATATACGCAACGAAAAACACCAGCGCAGAAAGCGTTATTGCCATAATCAGGTAAACCAATATACGCACCCATCGCGGCGCTTTTTTACTTTTCATAACACTTTCCGCTATATCGCCCACAATTTCTGCAAGGTCCGCGAGCAATTCAAGAAGCCATTCCATATATCAACCTCTGTTTTCGTTTTTAAGCATAAAAATATGTACTTTTTTCTTTCTTCTGCGGCAATTTTCTATAACAAACTTCGTTCCGCGCGACGTTCCGTCCCAAAAAGCGTAGACCTCGTCGGCATAGTCTATTATTTCAAGGTTACGCATAAGCGGGGCTATTTTGCCATATTGCTCGTAATCGGGCAAAAACTCCGTAAGCAAAAGCCCCTTTTGCTTTGCGTATATACGGGCGCTTGTGTCCACGCCGCGCGCCCCACCCGAAACTATTTCCGTGGTTTCCTGCGGCAAATAATTTTCCAAATCCCGCACGGTCATACCGCGCGAGCCTATAACAGCTATTTTCATATAAAACCTCACAATCACAAATACAGTATACACTATATTTTGCAAAAATGCAAAAGTTTTAGAAAAACTTTTTTAAAAGAGAGGAACAAAAATCGCTTATGCGATTTTTGAAATAATTATATTCGCGCTTTTCTTTATTTGAAAGAAAAGGCGCGGCAAAAGAAGCAAAAAAACGTGCCGTTTTATCGCTTTGCTTGTGCGATATTGAAGTATGGTAATAGCGGCTCCCCGCACGAATTTTCGCTCGCCTGCTCGCAAAAATTGTGTGGAACCGCGCCGCTGATTTCAAAGCAATTATTTCTGTCTGCAAAGGATTACGCACAAGGTTTCGGCTTAATATTTCGCTCTCAAATCTGAACCGCCACCTCGGGACGAAAAAGTAACGGAATCAGCGCACACCAATAGCTCTTGAGAAAAAATCCGTTTCGAGGGTGTTTCGGTTTTGAGTGTTCGCTGTGCGTGATAACGTTCGCTGAACCTTGAGAGCGAAATGCCGATAAAGCCGGCGAGGCTTTTTGCTTCTTTTTGTAACTTTTTCTTTCAAAAAGAAAAAGTTAATATTCCTTATAAAAAAACGGCGTAAAAACGCCGTTTTTTCTTTTATTTGAGTATTTCTTTCACAATTTCGCCCATTGCCGCGAAATTCTGTTCCATTTCGCCTGCGAGCTTGAGCTGTGTTCTGCATCTTACAAGGTTGTGACCTTCGTATTTCGTGGCGAAATACGTGTCGCCCGAAAGGTAGTCTGTAAGGAAACGCATACCGCATTCAACAGTCATAAGATAAGCGCCGTAGGGGAGAAGCTCCGCTTCTCTTTCCGTGATGCTTTCTTTAACAGCGCCGCAGTAGCCTTCCGCATATGCGCGGAAAAGTTCAATGTCGAAATGAACCTTTGTAAAGTCTTTTTCGTCCTCTGCCGCTGTGGAAGCACCGAAGCGGATAGAGTCACCGAAGTCGAAAAGCATAGAACCGGGCATAATCGTGTCGAGGTCGATTACCGCGCGAGCCTTGCCGCTTGATTCGTCCATAAGAATATTGTTGAGCTTTGTGTCATTGTGCGTTACACGGAGCGGAATTGTGCCGTCTGCGAGGCCTGCCATAGCCGTGCCGTATGTGTCTTCGTGGGAAAGCACGAATTCAATTTCGGGAGCGCATTCCTTTGCTCTGCCGAAAGCGTCTGCTTCGAGCGCTTTTTTGAAGTTTTCGAAGCGGTTGGGTGTATCGTGGAAGCGCTTAATCGGCTCTGTGAGCACAGAAGCGTCGAACTCTGCGAGGTAGTTCTGGAATTCACCGAACGCCGCACCGGAGTTTTTGAACACTTCCTTATCCGTAACCTTCTGGTATGTAATCGTATTTTCGATAAAATCGTAAACGCGGAAGGAGCCGAGCTCGTTCACAAGGTAGCGCTCGCCTGCCTTTGTGGGAATAACGCAAAGCGTTTCTATACCGCGTGCGCGGAGATGCTCTGTTACGCCGCAGATGTTAGCCATAAGACCTTCCGTATCAGGGAACACGTTTGTGTTCATCTTCTGCATAATATAGCGTTTTTCATCTGTTGTAACAAGCAAAGTGAGGTTGATATGGCCTTCGCCGTAGGGCTCTATGGAAAGCACGTTGCCGCAGAGCGCAAACTGTTCTGCTGTCGCCTTAAATTCCTTCATATAATCCATCGTTAACATAACCACCTATAGCTTCTTTTACTTCCGCGAGGTCTTCGCGATATGTAATACCGTACCATTTATCTGCATTTTTGAAAACTTTGAGTGTTGCTTTGCCCGTTTCGAGCGCTTTGGAAATTACGGAAGGAATGAAGAATTCATCCTTCATAAGGTCTGCGTTTGCAAGGAAAGCGGCAAACTCTTCTTCCAGAATGTCGAAAATATCGGGCGTAAGGCCCCAAAGGTTCATAGAAACGGGAACGTCTTTTGTGAATGTGTATCTGTACCCGTCTTTTTCATAGCTGCCGTCGGAATAGATTTTTGTAAATTCCGTAACTTTTTTGAGGTAGCCGTTTTCAGTTTCGCAGATACCGCGGGAAACCGTGCCGTTTTTGCTGAGCGTGTTGCCGAGGTGGAACGCCGTCATAGCAAATTCGCCCTTGCCCGCCGTGCTCAAATGCTTCTGAATATCGTAGAAAGCGTTTGCGCCGTAGTAGTCGTCTGCGTTGATGATTGCAAAGGGTTCTTTCACAACGTCTTTGCAGCAATAGATTGCGTGGCCCGTGCCGAAAGGTTTCTTTCTTCCCTCGGGGAGAACGCTCATATCCTGGAAAACGTATTCAACAGCGATATTTTTTGCAATTCTGTCGCCCACGAGCTCCTTGAAGTCCTCTGCCATATCCTCGCGGATAATGAATACCACTTTGGAAAATCCTGCTTTTTTCGCATCGTATACGGAAAAATCGAGAATACCTTTGCCGTCTGCCGTAACAGGCTCTGCCTGCTTAAGACCGCCGAAGCGGCTGCCCATACCTGCCGCCATTACAACGAGTGTCGTTTCCATAATTTTGCCCTTCCTTATCTTTTATAGATTATTTCACCGCCGCGTACGGTGTAAAGTACGTTGAAATCTTTATCCAGCACCGCGAAATCCGCGCGTTTGCCCTCGCGTATGCTGCCCGCTTCTTCCTCTATGCCGAGAACCTTGGCGGGGTTTATGGTAGCAAGGTCGCACGCTTTTTCGAGCGTAAGTCCCGCTTTTTCCACCATATTTTTTACCGCCACGTTCATACGGAGCACACTGCCTGCGAGCGTACCGTCTGCAAGGCGAGCCTCGCCGTTTTTAACGAACACCTTCTGCCCGCCAAGCTCGCTTTCGCCGTCGGGCAAGCCTTTTGCACGCATAGCGTCTGTTATGAGCACGAGCTTTCCGTCGGGTTTGCATTTATTCAAGAGTTTTATTGCAGGCACGCTTACGTGGATTGTGTCTGCTATAAGCTCACACGCAAGCTCGTCGAAGAGCATTGCGCTGCCCACCGTGCCGATTTCTCTGTGGTGGAGTGCGCTCTGCGCATTGTACGTGTGCGTCACGTTCTTCGCACCGTTTGCAATAGCCGCTTCAATATCTGCGCATTTTGCGCCCGTGTGACCAATCGACGGAACTATTCCCTTTTCCGCAAGGTGGGAAATCAGCTCGCCCGCGCCCTCTTCCTCGGGTGCAAGCGTCACGATTTTTATGCGATTGCCGCTCGCTTCGTTATATTCGTCGAAAACGCAAGCATCGGGCTTTGCCACGTATTCGCGCGGCTGTGCGCCCTTGTGCGCTTCCGCTATAAACGGGCCTTCGAGGTGTATACCGAGAAGGCGCGCACCGCCCTCACCCTCGCCGTATTCACGCACGGCGCTCATAGCGCCGAGAATGTTCTCGCGGCTCTGTGTCATCGTGGTGGCAAGGAACGCAACTGTTCCCTCTGCCGCAACCGTTTTTGCTATGGTCGCAAGAGCTTCCGCCGTGCCGTCCATAGCGTCTGCACCGCCCGCGCCGTGAATGTGCTCGTCTATAAAGCCCGGCAATACAACCGCGTCATCGGGCAAGCGTATTTCTTCATCTGCCAAGTTGCAGATGCCTATTTTCTCTATTTTTTCGCCGAAAAGGATATCTGTTTTTATAATACCCTTTCCATCTATGTACGCATACGCGTTTTTAAAGCATTTCATCGTCCCGCCTCCGAATCAAAGAAGGCTTGCCGCAGCTTCGTCGCAGATAAGCGTGCAATCCGCGTGGTTCTGAAGAATGCTTGCGGGTACGTTTTCCGTAACTTCGCCGCGAACCATACCGTAAACGGCTTTTGCCTTGTTCGCGCCGTTTGCGAGAACGAGTATCTTCTTCGCCGCCATAATGTTGGAAAGGCCCATCGTGAACGCCTTTCTCGGCACTTCGTCTATGCTTGCGAAAAGTCTGGAGTTATCTTTAATCGTGTTTTCCGTGAGGTCAACAACGTGCGTAACGGAATCGAAGGACGTTCCGGGTTCGTTGAACGCGATGTGACCGTTGGAACCTATGCCGAGGATTTGCAAATCCACCGTGTTTTCCGCAAGAAGGGCGTTGTAGCGCGCACATTCAGCCTCGGGGTCTGCGGCTTTACCGTTTTCTATGTTCGTGTTTTCGAGCTTTATGTCGATATGGTCGAAAAGGTTTTCGCGCATAAAGTAAACGTAGCTCTGGTCGCTGGAATAATCAAGCCCCATATATTCGTCAAGGTTAAACGCCTTTACGTCTGCGTAGCTTGCGCCGCCTGCCTTATGGTCTGCAATCATTTCTTTGTAGAGACCGATAGGTGTGGAACCCGTAGCAAGACCGAGCACGGCATCCTTCTTTTCTGTAACGGCAGCCTTCATAATTTCAAAGGCTTTTTTGCTCATTTCATCATAATTTTTCACAATAATTACATTCATTTTTCAAATCCTCGCAAAAATAAAAATCACGAAAGTTTTCACTATTTTAGTTTTCACTTTATTTTATTATACTATCTTATTTATATAATAATATATAGAAATTATTTCCCACTTATTTGGAGTTCTTTCGCATTTTTTATTATCGAAACAATTTACAATCATTATATGATATGATACAATATATTTGATACAAAAATAATTTTTTAAAGGTGGGATTTTTACGGAAAATAAAACGTATACAAAAAAATATTATATGCACAAAATATCCAATCTTCTGAACATTCAGAAAATTGTAACAATACATTATCAAGCCTTGCCCCAGCGCTATGTTTCGAGCGAGGAGCTTCACGATTTCTGGGAAATTATATATGCCGATAAAGACACGGTTTACGTAGACCTCGGCGGCAAAAAAAACTTTATTTCGCAAGGAGAAATGCTTTTTATAAAACCCAATGAGCCGCATTTTGTGGAAAGCCGCGACAGAAGCGCGAACATTTTTATAATATCGTTCACCTGCCATTCGGAAAGTATGAGCTTTTTTGCGGATAAGAAATATTCCGTGCCCGAAAACTACCGTTCACTTTTGCAAATAATTATGTCGGAGGCACGCGAAACATTTATAATTCCCGATTTCGACCCCGATTTAAACGAGCTGAAATATAACGACAAACCCAACCTCGGCGGCGAACAAATCATAAAAAACTCGCTCGAAAGCCTGCTTATATACCTCCTCCGCATAGCCAACAGCCAAAAATCCTCGCAGGAATTTTTCGTTTCCAAAATAAATACCTCCACAGAGCTGCAGGATGAAATCGTACGCATACTTTCGGGCAAGCTCTACGGCAAATTCTGCTTGCAGGACCTTTGCACAGAGCTTCACTACGGAAAAACGCGCCTTTGCACCTTCTTCCGCGAAAAAACGGGAAAAAGCATATACGAAACGTACCAGAAACTGAAAACAGACGAAGCCAAAAAGCTCATACGCGAAGGCGCGGCGTTCACGCAAATCGCAGACAAGCTCTGCTACGATTCTGTTTCATCTTTCAACAGTTCCTTCAAAAAGCACGCAGGTATGACCCCGGGCGAATACAAGGAAAGTATAAAGAAATAAAGAAGCAAAAAACAAAAGGAGTACGAGCGTTTTGTTCGTACTCCTTTTCACACGCTTGCCTTGCAAGGTATAGTGTGTTACACCTTTTATATGTGTCGGGCGGTAATGAGCCTTCTCCTGTGGGAGAAAGGGACCGCGATAGCGGTGGATGAGGAGTTGCTTTGCGCTAATGACACCTCATCCGTCAGCCTTCGGCTGCCACCTTCCCCCGCTGGGGAAGGCTTATTTAGTGCGCCCCGAAAGTCCGTCAGTTTTCCTGACAAGCACTGATTTTTGGGCACGAAAGCGAAGCCCCGCACGAGGCGGGGCGAAAATCACTTCTTTTCGATAGGAATCCAAAGTTCACGATATCTTTGATTACGCTTTTTTCCTTCAAACCAATGGGTTACGACAAGTTCAGGAGCATCCTTTAGCTGATATCCCGAATTAGGAAGCCACTCGCTTGCAATTTTTCGTCTTAAATCAAGAAATACCATTGTCGGATATGCACATTTCTCAGTCTCAAATACTGCATATGTGCACGGTGGGATGGTAATGTTCTCATAATATTTTGCAAATTCCTCGCCCAAAACACCGTCTTTGTTAAGGTTATTACGACAGTATTCGTTCAATTGGCTTGCAATATAGAAATCATAACCTTCGTCATCAATATTCGTAATAATATCAAAATTTTTGACAACGTCCCCCGAAAGCCCTTGCAGAATATACTGTAAAGGTCTGGTCTTTACATACATTTCTTTTTCTTGCTCCATACGCTCTCCGGGAATACCGAAGAAACGACGTTTGTAACCGGTCAAGATTATTTCATCTTTTTCTTCAATTCTGTAATTCATAATGCTACCGCCTTCCAATGAAATTTTTATTGACAAACGAGAGAAGGATTTGAGCATTTTTCCGTCTGCGCGCGCCTGAGACGGAGTAATACCGTGGAATTTTTGAAATGCTTTAGTAAAGCTATCGGGGCTATCGTAACCGTATTTCAGCGCAATATCAATTACTTTTTTCTTACCATTTGAAAGTTCTGTGCCTGCTAATGATAGACGGCGTAGCCTAATATACTCTCCAAGCGTGTATCCACAAAGAATACTGAATACTCTTTGAAAATGATAGCTTGAAGAAAAACTTTCTGCAGCTACCTTTTCGTAATCGATTTCTTCTGTCAAGTTTGCCTCGATGTAATCAATAGCTTTTTGCATTCCGGTAATCCAATCCATTCTTCATCCCTCCTGTCTGCCTATATTTTATCAAAAAGCGTTCTAAAAATCCCGATATTCTGTGCGAAGATATATCGGATATATTATAACATAAAAGCATTTATTA
>JAFTOK010000217.1 GCA_017463815.1 Clostridia bacterium
AAAAAGTGCGCGAAAGCGCACTGCCGCGCGCTGTCATACCGAGCGAATCCCAACCCTTATACAAACAAACAAGAGCAAGAGTAGAAGGATAAAATACTTCTATTCTTGCTCTGTTGTTTTTTTATGTCGATATGTGGGCTTTGCCCACTCGATATATTCTCGCTTTGCTCGAATTCGATATAATGCCGCTTCGCGTCAATTCGATATGAGATAAATACCTCGTTTGCGAAGCAAACATATCGAGCCGCAGGCATATCGAGTTGCGTCAGCAACATATCGAAAATCCCGCAAGGGATTTATCTCGATGCGTTATGTCCGCAAGCGGACATAACGCAGATCATACTCCGGAGTAAGCCGCAAAGCCGCCGTCTACGGGAACTACAACGCCGTTTACAAAGCCGGAGGCGTTGTTGTCGCAGAGCCAGAGGAGCGTACCTGTGAGGTCTTCGGGCGTGCCGAAGCGGTTCATGGGCGTGTGGGAAAGGATCTTCTGGCTTCTTTCCGTGTACGTGCCGTCGGGGTTGATGAGAAGCGCCTGGTTCTGGTTTGTTACGAAGAATCCGGGAGCTATGGCGTTAACGCGAATGCCGACCTTGGAGAAGTGAACCGCGAGCCACTGCGTAAAGTTGGAAACAGCCGCTTTTGCGCCGCTGTATGCGGGAATCTTCGTAAGGGGGCGGAAGCTGTTCATGCTGGAGATGTTGATGATGATAGAGCCTTCTTTTTTAGCCATATCGCGCGCGAATACCTGTGTGGGGATAAGCGTGCCGAGGAAGTTGAGGTTGAAAACAAATTCTACGCCCTTGGGGTCGAGGTCAAAGAAGGTCGTAATGCCTTCGATACCGTCTATGTCTTCGGGGAAGAGGTATTCTTTCGTTGTTGTGCCGCGGGGGTTGTTGCCGCCTGCGCCGTTGATGAGGATATCGCAAGTGCCGAATGCTTCGAGAACCGTGTTTCTCGCCGTTTCTACACTTTCGCGTTCAAGAACGTTCGTCTTAACGCCGATGGCTTTGCCGCCGTCTGCCACAATTTCATCGGCAACTTTTTTTGCCATTTCTTCGTTGAGGTCAAGGATTGCAACGGATGCGCCGCAAGCCGCGATTGTTTTTGCAAAGCCTGCGCAGAGCACGCCTGCACCGCCCGTAACAACGCAAACTTTATTTTTAAGGTCAATGTCGAAAGGAAGTTTCATTTTAATTTTCTCCTTGTTTTTATATATTTTTGTATTTTTAAATCTGAATTATTCTTAAATAGACGAGAGAATTTCATAAAGCTCGTCTACAGTGTCGGCAATTTTGTGTGCGCCTGCCGCCACGATGTCTTCTCTCTTTGTAAAGCCCCAGGAAACGCCGATTGTGTGCATACCTGCCGCAAGACCCGTTTTCATATCCGTAACAGAGTCGCCAACGTAAGCAACGTCTGCGGGGCAGACACCCATTCTTTCAGCGGCAAGGAGCGCGCCCATAGGGTCGGGCTTGGGAATAATGCCATCGGGGCCCATAAGAACCTCAAACGTATCTTCGCCATAGAGTTTTATGGCAATTTTATTTACGTAATCTGCCATCTTGTTGGAATAAATGGCGAGACGAACGCCGTTTTCCTTGAGTTTTGCCAAAAGCTCGGGCAAACCTTCGTAAATGCAGGTTTTTTCAAGATAGTGCTTTGCATATGCGTCAACGTATACCTGCATAGCTTTCACGATTTCTTCTTCCGTTCTTTCGCCGCCCAAGCCGCATTCCGCAAAACCGCGCAGAGATGCGTTTATGAAAGACGTCATATGCTCGAGCGAAACGGGTTCAAGCCCGAACGCCGCGCGCATATCGTCGATAGAGGAGCGCAAATCGTCGAATGTGTTGGCAAGAGTGCCGTCGAGGTCGAATACTACAGCTTTTATCATTGTAAATCCTCTTCTTTAAAAGTTTTTATATATATATTTTATCACGATTTACGGGATTGTGTCAATAGCGAGCGCGGAAAAATGCACAAACACAAGGCACAATATGTTGACTTTGCGGCAAAATTGTGCTATTCTTATTTACATAAAACTCAAATAAATATTACGGAGCCTGAAATGAGCCACTTTGCCAAAACATTTTTTGCCGATATAGATAAATTTTACGATGCGGGAACAAACGAGCTTTCCGCATATTTCTATGAAAAACTGCCCACAGTTTCCGAGGAACGCCGCGCCCGCGTAGAACGTGTGCGTAACAACCTTTCAAAAGCGGAGCTTCTCGCCGCGGAAATAGTGCGCGACTACGCGCTGAAAACTGTTTTCGGCATAGAAAAAGCCGAAATCGAAACAGGCGAGTTCGGCAAGCCGTACCTCAAAGGCGAAAAAGATAAATTTTTCAATATTTCCCACAGCGGCAGAATCGTCGCCTGCACCGTTTCCGACGTGGAATGCGGGCTTGACATAGAATGCTTCGATAAGCCGCACGATATGATGAACGTGGCGGGCAGATTCTTTTCCACAATGGAGCAGAGCGCCGTTATGCTCTCCCCGAACCCAATAGAGGCTTTCTGCCGCCTTTGGACAATCCGCGAAAGCTACGTTAAAATGCGCGGCACGGGCTTTGCTATGGGGCTTCGCGCGCTCAAATGCAATTTCCACCGCGGAAAAGCCTCCATTCTCGTGAACGAAGTGCCGCAGGAAGACGCCGTTTTCGAGGAGTTCAAGCACATCTACCGCTACCGCTCGTGCATCTGCACAAAAGGCGCTGTGGAACACGAAGTCAAAAAAATAGAAATTTAACCCCAAACACCCCACGGGGTGTTTCATTATTCATTCTGCATTTTTAACAAGGTGATTATTTTGCAAAAAGAAAACAAAACTTTCAAAAAATCCGTAAAAGCGGCGTTTGTTTCTTCCATTCCGATAATGGCGGGGTACATAATGCTCGGTATGGGCTTCGGCATTCTTTTGAGCGAGCAAAATTACGGCCCGCTTTGGGCGTTCCTTATGAGCGTGACAATGTACGCGGGCTCTATGCAGTACGTCGCGGTAGACCTGCTGGCAAGCGGTGCAACGCTTATAAACACGGCGATTATGACGGTTATGGTGAACGCCCGCCACCTTTTCTATGGTATTTCTATGCTGGATAAATACCGCGGCGCGGGCAAAAAGAAATTTTATATGATTTTCGGGCTTACCGACGAAAACTATTCCCTGCTCTGCGATGCCAAAGTGCCCGATGGCGCAGACAAGCACACATACGGCTTTTTCGTTACGCTTTTTGACCACTGCTACTGGATAACGGGCTGTGTACTCGGCGCAGTCATCGGCACAGTCGTGCCGTTCGAGTTCAAGGGCGTGGAATTTGTGCTTACAGCGCTTTTCGTGGCGATTTTCACAGAGCAGTGGCTTTCCACAAAAGACCACGTTCCCGCGCTTATCGGGGTTTGCTCCACAGCGCTGTGCCTTATAATTTTCGACAGCGAAAACTTCCTCATCCCCGCTATGATTGTAATCACGCTCGCGCTAACGGTGCTCCGCTTTATAAGAAAGGAGAAAGAAAACGATGACAAATGAACAAATCGTACATTCCCTGCTTATAATCGCGGTCTGTGCCGTTGTAACGCTCGCATTGCGCGGTGCGCCGTTTCTCATTTTCGGTGGAAAACGCAAAACACCCGCGTTTATTTCGTGGCTCGGCAAGGTTCTGCCTTGCGCGGTTATGGGTATGCTCGTGGTGTACTGTATGAAGGACGTTTCCGTGCTTTCCGCCCCCTTCGGCTTGCCCGAGCTTGCCGCCTGCATCATAGTCGTGCTCCTGCACGTATGGAAGCGCAACTCCCTGCTCAGCATAGGCGTGGGCACGGTGAGCTATATGGCAATAGTGGCGTTTATTTGAAGCCTTCCCCCGAACGGGGAGGCTTTTTTAATATAAATTTTACAATAGTTTTCTCTTTTTCCATTGCATTATAACGCGAAATGAAGTAAAATAATATTTATTAGGATAAAATTCCGAAATTAAGGAGGCAAAAATGCAAATATCAAGAAAAGAAATTTTCGACGGTATAGCTCTCACAGCGGTGAAAACAGACAAATTCAAGTTCAACCGCATTTTTATAGATTTCATCGTTCCGCTCACGCACGAGCACGCGGCGGAAAACGCGCTTTTCGCAGACGTGCTCACGCGCGGTACGGAAAAGTACCCGGGGCTTTTGGCCGTGCAGAAAAAGCTTTCCTCGCTCTACGGCGCAGACATAGACTCCTACGTGGGCACGAGCGGCGAAGCACACATAATAACTATTTACGCAAAGCTCATAAAAGATAAATACACTCTCGGCGGCGAAAGCATAACGGCTGCTCTGAATGAGCTTCTCGCCGAAGTAATAACGAAACCGCAAACGGAAAACGGCGTTTTCCTTTCCGAATACGTGGAAAGCGAAAAAGAAAAGCTTATAAACGACATTGCGGCGCAAATCAACGATAAAGATTCCTTTGCGCTCCACCGCGCCATAGAGCTTATGTGCGCAAACGAGGCTTGGGGCGTTTCCGAGTTCGGCAAAGCGGAAGACGTGGAAAAAATCACGCCCGCTTCCCTCTTTGAACATTATAAATATCTCCTTTCCCACGCGCAGATAGAGGTATTCACCGTGGGTGAGTTCCCCGAGGGCGCGGAAGAAGCGCTCGTGCGCGAGCTTTTTGCAGATACCGCGCGCGGCGAAGTGCCCGATTATTCCACAAAAATCATAAAAACTGTGGAAAAAGTAAAAACCATCCGCGAACATCAGGAGCTGAAGCAAGGCAAGCTCGTGCTCGGCTTCCGCACGGGTATAGGTGGATATGAGGAAGACTACGACGTGCTCCGCGTGCTCAACTGCGTTTTCGGCAGCGGCACGCAATCGAAGCTCTTTCTTAACGTGCGCGAAAAGCTCTCGCTCTGCTACCACTGCTCCTCCCGCATATACACAAAGGGAGTTATGATGGTGACAAGCGGCATAGAAGTGAAAAACTACGAAAAAGCAAAGAACGAAATACTTTTCCAGCTTGACGAAATAAGAAACGGCAATATTTCCGAAACGGAAATATCAAGCGCGAAAAAACGCCTGCGCAACGCTATGCTTTCCGTAAGCGACAGCCCCGAGGCGCTCCACTCCTGGTACGCAAACAACCGCATTTTCGGCATTACGGACACACCCGAAGAAATCATAGCAAAAACCGAAGCCGTAACAAAAGAACAGCTTGTGGCGGCGGCGCAGAAAATCGCGCTCGACACGGAATACTTCCTTTGCGGAACGGAGGGCAAGGTATGAACACAACCGTAAAAGAAAACGCGCGTGTAGGCGAAAAATATTACTACACGAAACACCGTTCGGGGCTGGATATTTACCTTATCCCGAAAAAAATGAGCTCTGCCTACGCGCTCTTCTGCACACGCTACGGCGCTGTGGATAACTGCTTCAAGCTCGAAGGCGATGCAGAGTTTACGCGCGTGCCCGACGGCATCGCGCACTACCTCGAGCACAAGATGTTCGAAAACGAGGACGGTATAGACACATTCGCCCGTTTTGCAAAATACGGCGCAAGCGCAAATGCGTTTACGTCTATGGACGTAACGGCGTACCTCTTCAAATGCACGGAAAATTTCTCCGAAAACCTCGAAATTCTGCTCGATTACGTCACACACCCTTATTTCACCCCCGAAACGGTGGAAAAGGAGCAAGGCATCATAGCCCAGGAAATACGCGGGCGCGAGGATTGGCCCGAAATAGCGCAATACAGAAATTTGCTGAATGCCCTCTATAAAGATTCGCAGACGAAGCTGAACGTAGCGGGCACGGTGGAATCCATACGCGAAATAACGGCGGAAACGCTCTATAAATGCTACGAGGTATTCTACAACCTTTCCAATATGTTCCTCTGCGTTTCGGGCGACGTTACTATGGAGGAAGTTCTCGCCGTGGCAGACAAAATGCTGCCCGTAAAAGAAGAAAAGAAAATCGTGCGCCACTACAACGAAGAAGGCAAAGACATCGTAAAAAAATACGTGGAAGACGCCTTTGAGGTTGCTAAACCGATGTTCCTCGTGGGCATAAAGGACGTGGCAAAATGCGAAAGCAAGCGCGAAGAAACAAAGCGCGGGCTTGCTATGCAGCTTATAACGGAAACGCTCTTCGGCTATTCTTCCGAATTTGCCGTTGAGGTTTACGAAAGCGGGCTTATCGACGAGCTCGACGCAGGCTACCATCGCGGCAACACGGGCGCGCACTTCACATTCGGCGGCGAAAGCGACGATATAGACGCGGCATACAAAAAATTCGTGGACTATATGGAAGAAGTAAAAGCAAACGGCCTCGACGAAGAAGCGTTCGAGCGCGCTCGACGTATGCGCTATGCCTCCTATGTAAGAAGCTTTGAAACCACGGATATAGCAGAAACCTTTGCTATGTCGCTCATAAAGAATATAGATTGGTTCGATATAGGCGCTCTTATGGCGGAAATCACCGTGGAAGATGCAAACGCCCTCGTGCGTGAGCTCTTCGAGGAAGAATATTACGTTCTGAGCGTAATAAACCCGCTAGCGAAGGAGGAGGAATAATGGGAAAATTTATTTCTAAAATCTCCTTCCCCGGGCTCGGCATACCCGAATTTTCCATAGACCGCGTGGCTTTTGAAATAAAAATAGGCAGCCTTACACTTTCCGTCACTTGGTATGGTATGATAATATGCCTTGGCATCATTCTCGCTTTTTCCTACGTGGTCTACCGCGCGGGGCAAGCGGGCATCAGCTTCGATTCCATTTTGGATTTCACGCTTTTCACAGTTCCGCTCGCCATTATCGGCGCGCGCCTCTACTACGTTATTTTTAACCCGGGAAATTTCCATTCCCTGCGCGACATTATCGCCGTTTGGGAGGGCGGGCTTGCCATATACGGCGCGATTATCGTGGGCGCGATTGTGGTTTTCTGCGTGGCGAAATTTAAAAAAATTTCCTTTATGCTTATGGCGGATATGGCAGCGCCTGCGGTTATGCTCGGTCAGCTCATAGGCAGATGGGGTAACTTTATGAATGGCGAAGCCTTCGGCGGCGAAACCACGCTCCCCTGGCGTATGGGCGTTTGCAACCGCCTGACAGGATTTGAAACGCTCTACGTTCACCCCACTTTCCTGTATGAATCTCTTTGGAACCTCGTAGGCTTTATTCTTATCAACATTTTCTACGATAAGAAAAAGTTCCGCGGCGAAGTCCTTCTCTGGTACGTATCGTGGTATGGCATCGGCAGGGCGTTTATAGAAACCTTGCGTACAGACTCGCTCTATCTCGGCAACACGGATATACGCGTTTCCTCGCTCCTGGGCGCGGTTTGCGCGCTTGTGTGCATTCCGCTTCTCATATTTTTGCGCGTAAGACACCACAAAATGGCGCAGGCGGGCACAATTTCCCGCACAGCCCCCGCGGATATAACGGTGCTCCTCGGCATCACGCCCCCGCCCGCGAGCGCGGAAGGGCCCGAAACCGTAGAAATCGACCTTGCGGAGGCTATGGAAGAAAAAGAAAACCTTAGCCGCGCGGCAAAAGAAAAACTTTTTGAAACAACAAACGAAACTGAAAACGCCGAAAACGGCGATATGGAGGAATAACAATGGCAAACATTATAGACGGCAAAAAAATCTCCGCCGACATCCGCGGCGAAATCGCCGCTGAAGTGGCGGAAATGAAGAACAACGGCACAACACCCGGCCTGGCGGTAATCATCGTGGGCGAAAACCCCGCATCAAAGGTTTACGTTCGCAACAAAGGCAAGGGTTGTGCGGAAGTTGGAATGTACTCCGAGATTATAGAAATGGCAGAAGAAACTTCCGAAAAAACGCTCATCGCGAAAATCAACGAGCTCAACGAAAGAAGCGATATTCACGGCATTCTCGTTCAGCTCCCCCTGCCCAAACACATAAACGAACGCGCCGTTATCGAAGCTATCGACCCCAAAAAGGACGTAGACGCTTTCGCCCCCGTCAACATAGGCGAAATGATGCTCGGCACGGCAGATTTTCTCCCCTGCACGCCCGCAGGCATTATGGAGCTTCTTAAGAGAAGCGGCGTTTCCGTTGAGGGCAAGGACTGTGTGGTTATCGGCAGAAGCAACATCGTTGGCAAGCCTATTGCACAGCTCCTTCTCGCCGCAAACGGCACGGTTACCATCTGCCATTCCAGAACGCGCGACCTCGCAGAGGTCACTCGCCGCGCAGACATACTCGTCGTGGCAATCGGCAAGGCAGATTTCGTAACGGGCGATATGGTTAAAGACGGCGTGGTGGTTATCGACGTTGGTATGAACCGCAAAGCAGACGGCAAGCTCACGGGCGACGTAGATTATGCATCCGTAGCACCGAAAGCAAGCTACATAACCCCCGTTCCCGGCGGCGTTGGCCCTATGACTATTACAATGCTCCTTCGCAACACACTCACAGCGGCGAAAAAGCAGAGCAAATAAACGCAAGTAAGATACAAAAACAGCACCGAATGCGTGACACGCTTATCGGAGAAATCACGAATAAAAGTTCCCACAGACCGAAACAAACGGTTTGTGGGAACTTTGTTTATTGATATAAGAAATGATATATCCAAACCTTCTTGGGTAAGGAAAAGTAACGTATGAGGTGTTATTTCAAAGATTTTAATCAACGAAATCAAGTTCTCCAATTATTTTCTAATGCTTTAATAAAACCGGAAAATCCTATATTTTGAAATAGAGATTCATCATAGCGACAATTTTTAATAATTGCATCCGGCAAATCTACGGGAACGTACAAAATTCTTGTGCCTCGAATTCCTGATATAATCAAAATGTTTTTATAAATGATTGCTTTTCTCGAAGAGTCCAAATTCATTTTTTTGAGAGAAGTTTCCCAAATAATATCCAATGTTTCACAATCAAGCAAAGCTACTTTTAATTCAGAAAGTGCAACATATAGTATGTTTTCCGAAGCCTTGGATGCATAGTAAGGCAATATTTTCCTGTTGTTTATAAGTTTTCCGTTTTCATCCAACTGAATGATTTGGGTGCTTGTAATGCAGGTAATCGTACCGTTGGAATTCACAATAACATCTCCTACTGATGTATATTTGGTTTTCCAAATGATTTTTCCATCGCAACTATAACACCATAATCCTTTTTCATCGCTAATCACATAAATACGGGTTCCGTCTTCCGATACGTTGATTCCAAATTGCCCGCAATATATTGTATCCACCCAACAATCAAATGAATAGCTTCTTCCATCCCTCATATATATTGTCAAATTTCCCATTTCGGTAATTTTCAAATTGTCATCCAACTGATACCCGAATGCCACAGTTTTTTCAATGTATAAATTCTGAGGATACTCCGTTGTAAACCCTATGGTGTGACCGGCGGAATTCAATATTTTAGATACTTTTAACACATCAATTTTCTCCTAATTTATCTTTCTGTTTATCGCAAGTTTCGCATTTGTATTACAAAGGCACAGGCAAAGCCCATACTCCTAAAGATGAGCGAGCGCAACCATAGGCTCCCTTGTGTAAAGGGAGCTGGCGCCGTAGGCGACCGAGGGATTGTCTGTCGCTGCCTTTGTGGTATTACAATCCCTCCGCCTCGCATTCGCTCGGCACCTCCCTTTACACAAGGGAGGATTTTTGTTAGCCCCATTATAACACAAATCGGCAGAGAAAACAAGTTCTCTGCCGATTTGTGCCTGCCTATTTCTCTGCTAAGAATGCAGAGAGAAATGTGCTGTTTTTTTCTTTATATATCTACGGTATATTCGCCCGCTGTAAATTCGCGTGCGCTATCGCCTATATAGAGCGTGCCGACCGTTCCAGCAGGCACGGTGAGTTTTACAAGCGTTTTGCCGTCTTTCTTCTCAAATCCGCAAGCCGCTTTGCCGTACGGCGTGTTCACACTGCCGTGCGCGTGCGTAAGCTCCGTATAAACCGCTGGGCGGAAGTCTATTTTGCTGTAGCCGGGTGCAGCGGCGGAAATGCCCGCCACGTATTTATGGAAAAATGCCGAAACGGAAGAAAACATATGCTGGTTGCGCGAGCCGCCGCCGTTCCAACATTCAAAGAGCGTCGTCGCGCCCATATCGAGCCAAACCTTCATACTCGGATAAGTGGGATTGGTGAGCATTTTTATAACGAGGTCTGCCCTGCCGTATCTGCCGAGGGTTTCCACAACGGCTTTGCAGCCGAGTATGCCGAAATCGGGGTGGTAGCCCTCGCGCGCCACCTGCTCTGCCAGCTTTTCCACAAGGCGGGGGATTTCTTCCTCGTTTGCAAGCCCGTGGTATACCATCATCGCCGTGGCGCTCTGGCAATCGCCGTGCACGGTGCAAGTTTCCTCATCGAAGAATTTTTCGCGGAAAGCGGCTTTCACCTTTTCAGCAAGCGCGGCGTATTTTTCCATTTCCCCGTCAAAGCCAAAAATATCAGAGCATTTTTCCGCCATCTTCACAGCGCTGTGGAAGAACGCCGTATCGCTTACGGCGAGCGGGCATTTGTAGGAGCTCATATTTACGCTTATCGCGGGGCCGTCGAACGGGGCGCACCAGTCGCCAAGGCCGTATTCCGCTATATAATCGTACGCCATAGATTCTATATACGAAACGTGCGCGCAGAGTGCCTTGTAGTTGTCGCGTATGACCTCTTCGTCACCGTATTCGGTGTAGATGTTCCACGGTACGTCCACCATAGGGTGCGACCAATCGGGGCCGTTTAAGTTGCCGCTGTAACCCCAGCCGGCAGAGGGCACTATACACGGCAGGCAACCGCCCGGGCGCATAGAATCGCGCAGGTCCTGCTGCCATTTGCGCATAAGGTTTTCGGCGTTGTAGTTTATGAGCAACTGCTCTGCGGAAAGACCCGTGTCGCCCGTCCAGGAGCTTTTTTCGCGCACGGCATCTGCCGAAAGCGTGTGCATACAGCAGGAGCGCGTGGATGCGTGGCAAAGCGCCTCTATCTTATTCACAGTTTCGTCGGAGCAATTAAATTCCGCGCGTTTGGGGAAATCGTTGCAGAGCGCCCACGCCTCTATTTCGCAAAGCTCGGGGCATTCGCCGCCCGAAACCTCTATATATTGGAATCCGTGGTAGGTGAAAATAGCGTGAAAACTTTCGGGAGCGTCGCTTTTTTTCGTGTATACGTCCGTCTGGAAGCAATAGTTGCGTATGAAGCCCGAAAGTGCCTCTTGGTCGAGCTCGCCGTCATCATAAAGGCGGTCGCAGTAGCGCACGGTATAGCGTGAGCCCGCTTTCCCGCGGAAAGTGATGTGCGCCACGCCCGCGATATTCTGCGAAAGCTCATAGAGGTAGCCGTTCTTTACCTTGCGGCAGAGCACGGGTTTGTATTTTGCGATTACGCGAATGGGCTCCATCTCCATAAGAGAAAGCACGGCGCCGGGGTTGCGCGTATAGCGCGCGGGGAAAGCCTCGCCCGTGTAGCCCGCTTTGTCCCAGCCGTCTTTTTCAAAGTTTGCGTCATATTCCTCGCCGTGGCGTATGCCGTTGAAGCGAATGGGCCCGTCCACATAGCTCCACGTGCCGTTGGAAAGCAGTTTTTCCGTGCCGTTTTCGTATTCCATATGCAATTCCAGCATCATTTTCGGCACGTCACGCCAGGGGGCTGTGTTTGTCTGCCACGGGTCGTGCGTGAAACAGTTGTAGAAGCCGTTGCCCAAAATCACGCCGATGGCGTTTTCGCCGTCTGCGAGCATATCTGTCACGTCAAACGCGCGGTAGAGTATGTTTTTGTCGTATGCGGTGAACGGCGTGGAAAGGAAATCGTCGCCCACCTTTTCGCCGTTTATGTGCGCCTCGAAATAGCCGAGGCCCACAACGTAGAGCACGGCGCGCTTCGGCTTTTTCGCGCTGAACTCGCGGCGCAAGTATACCGCGGGCAGAACGTCGTCGCGCTTTCTCGCCTTGCCGCCCGTTATGTACTTCGCGCTCCATTCAGTACCCATAAAACCCGTGCAGAAATGCGTTTTTCCCGTGTATTCCCTGCCGTTTTCGAGTATTGCGGTAATTTTAACGTAATATTTCGTGTGCGGGGCAAGATAGGTGTACTTGCGCACATTCGCGTGCTTGGCGCTTTTTCTGCTAACGGAGAAAAGCAGGTCCTCAAAATTTTCATCCCTTGCCAATGTGAGCGTGTATTCCTTCTGTGCCGAAAACTCGCCCTCGGGAAACTCCCACGAAAATCGCGGCTCGCTGTCTATAAACGGTTCTGTAAGTGAATTTATTTTAATCTGCATAAACAAAGACCTCATATTCTTTTTATTTTATGGTACTACAAAAGCGCCCTACCCGTCAAGGCAAAAACGGATTTTTGCAAAATCGCGGCGCTTTTGTGCAGTTTTCAGCCGATGTATTCAAAGCGCGGCTGTGTTTTTCCGTCGCGTTCCACGGTTTCGCGCCACATTTTTGCGGGGCGTACCCACACGCCGCCCTCACCGTACAGCGCGCGGTAAACCACCATTTCCTCCAGAGTTTCGCTGTGCTTTGCCACGCACAAAACCTCATATTCCATTCCTTTAAAGTGGCGGTAGCGCCCTGTTTTAATTTCTGCCATATTCCCTCTGCATCTCCTTTTCTATCCAAGCCATTATAAGGTTTACTATTTTTTCCTCTTGCACCGCCGTAAGCTCTGCGCCCTCGCGCACCCTGTACCATTTTTTAAGGCAACCTCGGCAGCAGGTAGCGGTAGCGTGCTGCGCCACAAACACGGGGTGGCCGCGCATAGGCGTTTGTTTGCCGTCGTTGGGTATGTATGCCGGAGCAAGGCGGGCGTGAACAAAATCGCGCGCGTGTTCGCGTATTTTTTCCATACCCTTTTCGTTTACGTATCCGCGCAATGCCGCAGAGAGGTGAAAGCTCGCACGGAATTGCGAATGTGAAAGTTTGAACAGCGCTTCTTCGATTGTTTGCATATAACCACCGCCTTTATGTTTAATTGTATCACAAACGCGCTCCGAGGGCAAGCGGCTTGACAGATTTTCCACGCCGTGATAGAATAAAGATAACACCACCAAAGGAGATTTTACTATGAAAATTATAATAGCTTCAGATATACACGGCTCGGCGCATTGGTGCGCCAAACTTCTCGATGCCTACAAGGCAGAGGGCGCGGAAATGCTCCTTTTGCTCGGCGACGTGCTCTACCACGGCCCGCGAAACGATTTGCCAACGGAATACGCGCCCAAAACGGTAATACAAATGCTCAACGAAATGAAAAGCGAAATAATCTGCGTGCGCGGCAACTGCGACACGGAGGTGGACCAGATGGTGCTGGATTTTCCCATTCTTTCGCAAAGCGCCGTCGTTTTTGCCGACGGGGTGAAGATTTACGCCACACACGGGCATAAATTCAATAAAGACAACCTGCCTCCCCTCTCCGCGGGCGACGTGCTCGTCTACGGGCATACACACGTCGCTCTCGACACGGTGGCGGGCGGCGTGCGCTGCCTCAACCCCGGCTCCGTTTCCATTCCCAAGGAAAACACGGGGCACGGATACATCATTTTTGAAAACGGCGAATTTACGAGAAAGGTGCTTGACTAAAGCCGCCAAAAGTGATATTATAAATAAAAATGAATATCTTGCGGAGCGGTTGTACTTGGTCGGTACATTAAAAAGGAAAGTGCGGTGCAAATCCGTCGCAACAGCCATTGCCGTGATAGAGCGCGCGCTCTTCAGTCGGAATGCTTGCCCCTCCGTCGGTTAGGGTAACGGAAACTATCCGAACACGATTTGGGTCGATAAATTCACGTCTGCGGTGTGTCATAGAGCTCAAGAATACGTAAAGTATTCTTTTCGCTCTCTTCCTTCCGCAAACAAGAATTTATTCGACCGAAATTCTGCGACCTCCGAGCGATGTATTTGCGAGAAAATTCGGGTGCGGAGGACGCAGTAAGGTATTACCTTACAAGGACGACAAACACGAAAGAGCCGTAAAGACACGCTCCGAGGCGTATTCGGATAATTTTCGTCACCCTAACGATATATCGGGCACTTTGGGCAAAATGGGAAGTGTCGCCGTTTAAAAAAATCCGCTTTTCGCAAACGTGGTTTGCGCGTTTTTTCGTGCGGTTTTTCAAAAACACTCAGGCGATTTTCCACCTCATTGTGGAAAATCGCCTTTTCTGATAAAACAGGTATTTGTTTTAAAAATATTTTTAAAGGAGTGTTTAAAATGAAAAACACACATTACACCTCATCCACCGCCGCACGGTCCCCCTTCCCCTCAAGGGGAAGGCGCTTTTTGGTGCTCGTGCTTGCGTGCTTGATGCTCGCGCTTTCGGCGCTCTGCTTTGCCTCCTGTGGCGAAGAAAAAGGCCCGTTCGTCTACGTTACCGTTGCGGACGAAAACGGCGAAATCGTAGCCCGCTATGAAAAAGTGGCGTTTACCGAGGGTATGACTATCGACGCGGCTCTCGCAGCCCTTCACGCAGAAAAATGCGAGGGTGGCTACGCTTCCGCAGAAAGCGCATATGGCCTTTCTATGACAAAGCTCTGGGGCGTGGAAAACGGCGGCTCCTACGGATACTACGTAAACAACGCCTCCCCCGCTTCCCTTGCGGACACGATTAAAGAGGGCGACCACGTTTACGCTTTCGTCTACACAGACACAGTCGCTTTTTCCGATACGTACGCTTTCTTCTCCGCCCCCACAGCAGAGGTAACAGCGGGCGAAAGCCTTGCCCTCGCGCTTTCCTGCGCGGGATACGACGAAAACTGGGCGCCCGTAACGCTCCCCGTTGAAGGCGCAAAAATCCTCGTGGACGGCGCAGCTACGACGCATACGACAGATGCGGAAGGCAAAACCTCCATCACGTTCGACAAAGCGGGCACATACGTTGTGACTGCCGCATCGGAAACGGCGAACCTCGTTACACCTTTCGTTATCGTAACGGTTAAATAATGAAAAAATTTCTTTCTTTGCTTCTCTGCGCCGTGCTTCTGCTTGCCTTTGCCCTGCCCTCGGCGGCAAGCTATATGGGCGAGGCAGAGGCTATAATCGCATATAAAACAAAGCAAAGCAGCGCGAAAAACACGGCGGAATGGACGGCAAAGCTCGCCGAAAGCGCAGGAAACGGCGCGGAGTGGTACGCAATATCGCTCCACCAGCTCGGCGCGGAGGTAGATTTCGGCGCATACGCCCAAGCGCTCGCCGATTACCTCGGCAAAAACACCGTGAACGCCACGAATGCGCAAAGGTGCGCCCTCGGTTTTCTCGCGGCAAACTGTAAAAGCGCGTATATCGAATACGCCGCCGAAAACACCATCGGTTCTATGGGCATAATGAGCTATATCTGGGGCTTGATTCTTTTAAATAACGGTGTGGAAAGCACGAAATTCACACCCGAAGCCTTGGCAGAAAAAATCGTGTCCTTCCGCCTTGCCGACGGAGGCTTTGCCCTTTCGGGCGAGGTTTCAAACGTAGACGTAACGGCTATGGCGCTCGCCGCACTCGCCCCTTACCGCGAAAATGCGTCGGTAAACGAAGCCGTGGAAAGCGCGCTCGCGTTCCTTTCCTCTGCGCAGACGGAAAACGGCGGTTTTGTAAACTATGGCACAGAAAACTGCGAAAGCGCGGCGCAGGTCATAATCGCGCTCACCGCCCTCGGCATAGACCCTGCGGCAGACGCGCGTTTTACAAAAAACGGCAAAAGCGCCGTGGACGCCGTGCGCTCATATGCGCTCTCGGGCGGAGGGTACGCTCACGCGGCTGGCGGCGAATACAGCGAAATCGCCACACAGCAGGCCCTGCAAGCGTTCATCGCCCTCGCAAGATTTGAAGAAGGCAAAGGCTCGCTCTTTATACTCGACGAGCGAGGCGACAGAACACCCGCAGGTTTCCGCGACGTAGGCGAGGCACAAAACGAACCCTCGAACGGCACGAAAATGGGCGCAAACGAGATAAAAACCATCGTTTGCATAGCCATAATCGCGGCGTGTGCCGTCGGCATAGGCGTGGTGGCTCTTTTGCCGAAAAAGAAAAAAGATTAGAAAAAAACAGACCGTTTTCACGGTCTGTTTTTCTGTTATTCCTGCGTTTTTGCCACCCATTCCTGCCAACGCGGGTCGGCTTTGATTTCTCTTTCAACTTCACGGAAAGAGGGGTTGCACCAAAAAGGCCAATCGTCGGGCAGATATTTTGCGATTTCTTTCGGGTTTCCCGCACGGTATTTCACAAAAGACACAAGTGGGGCGGTAAGCGTATGCTCCTCTCCGTCGAGCAGTTTTTCGAGCGCTCTCGCGTGCTTCAGCGCTTCATAGAGAGATTCAAACGCATCATCGTGATATCCGCGTTCCCATTGCAATCTGGAAAGGTAGAGCTCCAGCTTTATTATAATATCGTGGTATTTGCCCATATTGCCGTCGTCGCAAATCAAATAGAAAATCGATATTGCGCCCTTTACCTTTTCGATAGGCATATCGCTATCATAATTGCGGAGGTTGGCAATAAGCCCGAAAACAAGCTGTTCGGAAAACTCCCTTGCAGATTTCAAAAGAAATTCGCCTATATATTTCGCGCCCTCTTTGCCGTCTGTCCCATCGGCAAGCAAAAATTCCCTGCAATGGCACAGTTCCGGCATTTTGTTCGCGTAAAAAATTGCTTTTTCATATTCGCCGAAAGTCCTGTAAAGCGGAACAAGAACAGCAATCGCTCTGGTAAAAACAGTGTTGTCTTTCGCATCGTCAACAAGACGCTTGCAAATTTTTTCTGTTTCCAACCAATACTCGTTTTTCTTATGATGGTCGAAATTATATTGGATAAATCCCTCGTCATCATAATAAAGCCACCCATGATGTCTTCGCCAGCCTGCCTCCCAAAGCGTTTCCGCAAGAGTAATCAGCAAGCGCTCGTTATTCGGAAATTCCGCGAGGCCTTCGCGCAGTATGGCAAGGCATTCGTCTACCCAACCGTCATTGCCGTCGGTTTTTATTTCAAAAGCATCTATTTTCTTGATAATCTCATTGATTTTTCTTTCCCTGTCGTTGTGATAGCCGAAAAGCTCGTCAATCGTCACGCCGAAATAGTTGGCAATCGACGGCATAATCTCCATATCGGGGTAACTCCCACCCGATTCCCAACGGGAAACCGCCTGAGAAGTAACGCCGAGCGCTTCGGCAATCGCTTCTTGCGTACGACCGTCACGATGACGGAGTTCACGTATTTTTGCTCCTAA
>JAFTOK010000218.1 GCA_017463815.1 Clostridia bacterium
TATTGATGAGGGGAAGACAGGAACAAGAAAAGAATATGATATTTTCCCGATAATGTTTCTTAATAAGATTCTGGTGGAAATCGGAAAAGTTACGGGTTCGCACTCAATTTCGATGAGCGAATACAGATACCTTGTAGCCACTACCAAAAGGTTCGATGCATATCTCGAAACAATGCTGTATATAAAATTGTTGAGAGATGAGGCCAATTTACCGTATAATGGGGCTACTGTACTAGAAGAATTCAAAACTCTTCGAGACAAGTTCGATAATCGTATGAATAAGGCAATCGAGTTGCTCGAATATATAGATTGCTCAAACGATAGAGTCTCCCTTAAACCAGAATATATTGATGCCGTCGCAAAAAAAGTGTATGATTTTGAAAGAACATAGCATACAATGACCGATGAGGAGTATATTGAGTTTTTATGCTCCACTAAATCGTTTTTCGACGCAGAACCGAGTACGGCTGATGAAGAAACAACTTGCGGCAAAGGCATAGTTGATAAGTTTTCCCCCGAGTGGTTTGCGGAAAAAGCTAAAGAGTTTATAGCAGAAGATGTGGAAGCAACAGCAATTTATGCTGATTTTAAAGCTAAATATGGTATCGCAGCATTGCAAGCTCTTTCGGGAGAAGATTTACTCAAAGCAATGTTCCTCGGCGGTAGTACTGATAACCTTTGCCACGAACTTGAATATGTAAAGCGTGTCAACGATTTATTTGGCAGTTGTAAGGGCGGCACAGTATATAAATATCCGCTGTTTTTCGACAAAGAAACATCTACTTGGATGACAGGTACACGTTTTAACCCTGTTGCTCTTTCTCTTAACGAAGCAATTATTAAAGGCACTGCCATAAGGGATAGCCTTGCACAAGCCGCTAATATTATTGAAACAACCACGCTCGGCTCGGTGGAAGATTACTTGGCTCTATATACAAAGTTATATTCGGTTATCCCGGATATTGTTGATGGCTTGTGGGTTTCTAAATATTTCCATATGTTATTCCCTCAAGTTTTGCCCGTATTCTACAATAAGGAGTGGCAGGTAAAAGTTTTAACTGTGTTAAACCTTGTTCCTTCCGATGCTGCTTACGGTAGAATGGGTCAGATTAATGAGTTTGTAAAACAATGCAATATATCAAATGTTGTGTTTGCGCAAATTTTCTACAAGTATTGTAGATTCGTGGATGTTGAGCCAGAGGAAGAGCCGAGCGAAGATGCAATCAGCGTTGCGCGCATTAAGGGCGGAGAGAACATCATTTTATATGGTGTTCCCGGTGCCGGCAAATCGTGGACTATAAAAAATGAATATTGCAGTGATGAATCTTGTATGGAAAGATTGGTTTTCCATCCCGATTATACATATTCCGATTTTGTAGGACAAATTATGCCCAAAGTTACAAGCGAAGGAACGGTTAGCTATGAATTTTCTCCCGGTCCGTTTGCTAAACTTGTAAAGAAAGCATACGCCAACCCAGACAAAATGTTCTATCTCATCATAGAAGAGGTCAATAGAGGTAATGCTCCCGCTATTTTCGGTGATGTATTCCAGTTGTTAGACAGACAGAGTCGTTTGATTCTCGATAAAGCGTCTGGGCAGCTTATTGAAAACGAAAATTACGGTGCAAGTGAATATGAAATTACGAATGCCGATGTAGCTCGTGTTGTCTACGGCAATGAAAACCACAAAGTGTCTATTCCTTCTAATATGTCTATTTTGTGTACAATGAACACAAGTGACCAAAATGTCTTTACATTGGATACCGCGTTCCAAAGAAGATGGAGTATGCGCCTTATACAAAACCAATTCCCCGAGGATGGTAGCGAAAAAGCATTTGCAGACACCCATATTCTTGATACTGATGTAACTTGGCAAAAATTCTTCACCATAATCAATGATTTGATTCTTGGTAAGAATATCAGAATGACCTCAGCGGAAGACAAGCGCCTTGGTACTCACTTTGTTTCTCAAGAAGATTTGATTTTTGATGATTACAGCGGTGATGCTAAAGACCTTATCAAGCAGGCTAGCAGACAAAATAGGCGTTTTGCCGAAAAAGTGCTCAAATATCTGTGGGACGATGCATTTAAATTTAATAAGGATGAGATATTCGATATTAGCAAGGTAAACAGCCTCGAAAAGGTCATTTCCGTGTTTGTTACGGCAAAAGGTAATGCTCGATTTGAAGGCATATTCAAGCCCAATATTTATGATGCATTAGTACCCAAGCAATAAAAAACAAAAAGGAGGGATTGCAAATGGCTATAGACCGCGAACATTTTGTCTTGCGTGACCATTGTCATATTGATGAAAACGTGGACGGCGATAGATTTGTCGGCGTAAAAGCTGACTCTACTAACGCTATGATTTATTTTCCATTAGGCTATGAACTCCCCGACGATGACGACGAATTAAGGCGCGACGTAAAAAATCTCTTTATGGTTCTTGCCGCGTTTACGGATAGAACCGACCGAGTTCTGCATATGGATAAGTTCACAGCACCGCAGACCGTGGATTTTCCTATTCAAGCATACCTCAATGTTATCAACTATTATCTTGACCATAACGGTGCATACTACACCGAAACAGAGGTCACATATCGAGTTGATAGAAGAGGTAAAACTAATTGGCCGAGAACCATAAAGAAGATAACCCCAATGTTTCAGAATAATTCGGTAATTTATCTGAATACAGTAGTAAGAGATAACACTCCGAATGCCAATAGAATAA
>JAFTOK010000219.1 GCA_017463815.1 Clostridia bacterium
CGCCGCTACACCGTATACCCCGCCGAGCGTAGCGGCGAGCGCCATTCGCCAAGGGTTCATACGAAAATGCATAATTTTGCCGCAAATAAAAAGCGCGATAAAATCCATACTGAAATTTATGATAAAAAGCACGTCACCGTATATATATTCGGTCATACGACCTCCTTTTTTCGGCAGATAGCAAAAGCCGAAGCACATCTTTTATTTCTAACACTTCAATTATACATTTGCAAGATTGCGATTTATGTCGCAACAAGGGGGTAAAAAAACAAAAATGCACTCATATTTCGTGCATTTTCGATATTGTGCAAAAATCGCTAAAAAGCGATTTTTGCAATTTATTTTATTAACTTTTTCTTTTTGAACGAAAAAGTATAAGGAAAAGGAGGCTAATGCCTCCTTAAACAATTTTATCCGCTTTTCTTGCTTACAAGAAAAGCTCCAAAAGAATAAAAACCTTGCAGGTTTATCGCTTTGTTCTGCTAAGAACTACGGAAAGAACCGCTCCCCGAGTGGAATTTTTGCTCCGAACGCTCCGCAAAAATTACTCGGAATTCGCCCTGCGAGCTTGCGAGCATTTTGCTTTGTTCGCTCTAATTAGAGAGGGGTATAGCTTTGTTCGCACGAACCACGCGGTTGGGTTCCAAATGCAAACTTTTCGCATTCTGCAAAGGGTTACGAATAAAGTTTCGGCTTAATATTTTGCGCTCATATCTGAACCACCGTTGCGAGACGAAAAAGTAACGGAATTAACACACAACGATAGCTTTGGGAGAAAAATTCGCGTGGGTGGTGTTTCGGTTTTTGGCGCTCGATGTGCGTGATAAAGTTCGCTGCACCTTGAGCGCAAAATGCCGCTAAAGCCGGCGAGGCTTTTTTCTTCTTTTTGCCTCATTTTCTTTAAACAAGAAAAAGAGGGGATATTCCCCAAAGTGCGGCGCACTTTTTAAACAAAAAATCCCGAAAAATTTCGGGATTTTTACGTTTAGTTTTTGAGCATTTCTTCTGCGGACATCATAATAGCGTATTTGCCGCTTTCGTATGTAAGGCCGCCCTGGAAATATGCCGTATAGGGCGCGCGCAACGGGCCGTCTGCCGAAAGTTCTATGGAAGAACCCTGCGTGAAAGCGCCCGCCGCCATAATAACCTCGTCCTCGTAACCGGGCATTGCCCAAGGTTCGGGCGTTACAAAAGAATCTATGGGCGAAGCCGCCTGGATACCGCGGCAGAATGCGCAGAGCTTTTCAGGCGAGCCGCATTTTACCGTCTGCACAATATCGTGGCGCGTTTCTTTCCAGGAGGGGAAAACTTCAAAGCCGAGGTTTTCGTACATATACGCTGCAAAAACAGCCGTTTTCACCGCCTGAGCCACAACGTGCGGCGCAAAGAAAAAGCCCTTGAACATACCGCGGAGCTGGCCGACCGTAGCGCCCGCTTCAGTGCCTATGCCAACCGTTGTAAGGCGGTAGGAGGCAAGCTCTACGGCGCGTTTTGTGCCGGCTATGTAGCCGCCCGTTTCAGCAATGCCGCCGCCGGGGTTTTTGATGAGCGAGCCCATAATAAGGTCTGCGCCGTATGCCGTGGGTTCTTCCGTGTCGCAAAATTCACCGTAGCAGTTGTCCACGGCAACGTATGCGCCCGTGCGCGCCTTTGCAAAGGCAATCATTTCGCCTATTTCCTTGGAAGAAAACGTGGGTCTTGTTTCATAACCCTTGGAGCGCTGAATATAAACGAGCTTTAGCTTGTCGCCGTGCTCTGCGATTTTCTTTTCGATTGTTTCGTAGTCGGGCGCGCCGTTCTTCAGGGGAACGTCATCGTATATAACACCGAAATCGGCAAGCGAGCCGTCGCCGTTTTTCGTTTTATCTCCGATTACCTCAGAAAGTGTATCGTAAGGTCTGCCCGTTATGGAAAGCATAACGTCGCCGGGGCGCAAAATGCCGTAGAGCGCGATGGCGATTGCCTGCGTACCGCTGACGATATTGTGGCGCACGAAAGCCGCCTCCGCACCGAAAACGTCGGCATAAACTTCGTCTAGCGCATCTCTGCCCGCGTCACCGTAGCCATAGCCCGTGGAGCCATAGAGCATCGCTTCCGAAATGCGGTGCTCACGGAAGGCATCGAGCACACGCGCCGTGTTTTTAAACGCGATTTCATCTATTTCCGCAAATTTTTCCTTAAGTTCAACCTCTGCCTTGTTTGCGAGGTCTATGATTTTCTGTGAAAATTCCATTTTGTTTTCCTTTGTACTGTTATATTTTTTAATCTGTAATATTACGCCTTTTTGTAGGGGGCGACGTCCCCGACGCCCCGTTGTTTCAAAGCGCGTTTACAAGCTCTTTGAAATAATTTCCTCTCGTTTCAAAATTCTTGAAAGCATCGAAGCTTGCGCACGCGGGCGAAAGGATTACCGTGTCGCCCTCGCTTGCGGCGTTCACCGCCGCACGGAAAGCGCCGTCGAATTCTTTCGTATATATTATTTTATCACAAGGATAGCCGCTGTCAAGCATAAGTTTTGCGATTTTTTCGCCCGTCGCCCCCGTCGCGCTTATAAATTTCGCGTGCTCGGTAAGCAGTGGCACAAGCGGTTCTAGGGGGATTTTCTTGTCATATCCGCCCACGATTACGATGAGTTTTTCTTTGAAGGAGTTAAGCGCCGCCGCCGTGCGCGTAGGGCTTGTGTCTATAGAGCTGTTGTAGTATTTCACACCCATATGCTCGCGCACAAGCTCTATTCTGTGCGCCACGCCGCCAAAGTTTCTCGCGACGTCTAGCACGGAGCAAAGGCTGACCTCTCCCCAAGTGGCTGCTATTGCCGCCATATAGTTTTCTACGTTGTGTTTGCCCGGGATTTTTATATCCGCGCGGCTCATAACGCGTGCAATCTTTTCCCCGTCATTGTGGAAAATTTCGTCGCCGTCGAGGTAAATGCTTCTTCCCTCCGCTCTGCCTTTGGAGGAAAAGAGTGTGACTTTGCCTTTGGCATTTTCCGCAAAAGCGCGCGTCACGTCGTTTTCGGCATTGAGCACCAAGCGGTCGCACGCCGTCTGGTTTTCAAAAATTTTAGCCTTTGCCAGAATATATTCGTCCATATCCACGTGCCAATTGAGGTGGTTGGGCGTCACGTTCGTGACTATAGCCGTGTGCACGTGCGCGCTCATCGCGAAAAGCTGAAAGCTGGAAAGCTCCACCACCGCCGCGTCGCACTCGCGCATTTCGGGCAAGAAAGGAAGCAGGGGCGTGCCTATGTTACCGCCGAGGTAAACCTTGCCGCAACCGCGCTTTTCATATTCTTTTTTGAGGATTTCGGAAACAAGCGTTGTCGTTGTGGTTTTGCCATCGCTGCCCGTAACGGCATAGATTTTGCAGGGGCAAAGCGCAAGGAAAACTTCCATTTCGGAAGTAAGCACGCTCCCTTTCTCCACCGCTGCCGCTATTTCGGGCACGTCGGGGCGTATGCCGGGGGATTTTAAGAGCACGTCTTCGTTCATATCGGCAAGATAGCCCTCACCAAAAACGGTTTTCACGCTCTTTGCCGCGAGGAACGCCGCCTTTTCTGCGTCCTCCTGCTTATCGCGCACGGTAAGGCGCGCGCCGCGGGCAAGCAGAAAATCCACCGCCGCCATATTGCTCACGCCCGCACCGATAAGTGCGACCGTTTTGCCGTTTATATAATCTGAAAATTTTTCAAGTTTTACGTTCATATCAATATTAACTCCTAAATTTCAAGTAAATCCGAAAGGCGCGCAAAGTCCGCAAGCGAAAGTTTTTCGCCGCGCACGTCTGCGGGCAAGCCCGCTTCCGCTATCTTTTCCGCGATTTGCGCCTTGCTCACCCTGCCCGTTGCGGCGGCGAGAGCCCCCGCAAGCATCTTTCTGCGCTGTTCAAACGCCGCTTGTATTATTTTTTGCATATTTTCGGGGTTTTTAACGCTCACGGGCGGTGTTTTGTGCGGTTTCATACGGATAACCGCGCTCGTAACCTTCGGCTGGGGCAAAAAGTTGCCGGGGGACACGTTAAAGCACTTCTCCACGTCCGCAAGGTAAGCGGCAAAAACGGTTATAGCCCCGTAATCCGCGCTGCCCGCTTTGGCACAGAGGCGCTCCGCCACTTCTTTCTGTATCATAACCGTTACAGATTCAAAAAGCGCGCCGCATTCGAGTATTTTCATAATAATAGGCGATGTTATATAATATGGCAGATTTGCGCAAACGCACACGCGCAGAGCGCCAAAATGCTCACGCACAAACTCGGGAAAATCTATTTTCATAGCGTCGCCGTTCACTATTTCCACGTTTTCACGCCAGCCTACGGTTTCGGCGAGCACGGGTAAAAGCGTTTCGTCGATTTCCACGGAAACGACCTTTTTGTATCTTTCGGCAAGCGCTTCGGTAAGCGTGCCTATACCGGGGCCGATTTCAAGCACGCCTACGTCCGCGTCCTCGCTGGGCGTATCGGCAATGTGGCTCACAACGGCATCTGATGTTAAAAAGTTCTGCCCGAATTTCTTTTTTGGCGCGATACCGTGGCGCGCCATAACTTCGTGGGCATAAGACATATCGGTTAGTTTCATTTTTGTACCTTTATTTTCTTATATTTTTTAAAAATATTCAAATTATTTTTCAAATTATGGTTGACAAAGCGTTTTTTTTGTGATATAATCAATCTCGCTTTAGCAAAGATGCTGGTGTAGCACAGTCGGTAGTGCAGCTGATTCGTAATCAGCAGGTCGTGTGTTCAAGTCACATCACCAGCTCCATCATTTCAGCTCGGTTATCCGAGCTGTTTTGGTTTTTGCGAGCGTAGTTTAGTGGCAGAACATCGGCTTCCCAAGCCGAATGTGCGGGTTCGATTCCCGTCGCTCGCTCCAAAAGAAAATCCCCTCGTGCTTGCGATGGGATTTTTCTTTTGTACTATTCTTTATTCACTCTTCATTATTCACTATTCAGTTTACTGGATTTTTTAATGAATAACGAATAATGAAGCCGCTGCGCTGATGAATAATGAATAATACAAAGCCTAATCGCCCCACACACTTGTCCGCGTTTCGCGCACAAGATAAATTTTATATTTTCGGTTTAAAAACAGGCGTAAAATATTTATGCCTGTTTTTGTGTTTAACTCAAAAATTGCTCGCAGGAGCAATTTTTGTTGAATTTCAGTGTTTTTGTGTTATACCTTTCCACATCGAACGCCGTAATAGAATTATTATATATCTTTTGCGCGGCGATTTCAATACAATTTTTTATTTTTATCACATTTTCCGAGTAGAAAACCTATGACACTCGGCAAAATCAAGGTATGGGCAAAAAAAGAAATTATCGTTAATGCCTGCGGTGTTTTTTCGCGGGCATTATTGATTTATTACACATAATAGTGTATAATTGCAATATAAATATTTTTCAGGAGTATTTTTAATAATGAAGAAATTACTAACTCTTTTTCTCTCTGCTCTGTTGCTGTTTTCGCTTGTTTCTTGCAGTCATAGGCACACAGTAGAATCTTGGTCTTTAAACCAACATATGCATTGGCACGTATGTACTGAATGCGAAAAGAAAACAGACTCAACACCGCACGAATTCCGAAGTAACGGAATTTGTATTGTTTGCAATGCCTCTGTAGAACAAAACAGCAACGGCAGTTATACAGTTACTGTTTATGACAGCAACGGAAAAATTCGGCTTAAAGAATACGTTTTTGACGCCGACGGAAATATTTTGAACGAAACCGTTTTTCAATCTGATTCCGCCTCTGACGGTTTCATCAATTTTTAAGCACCGCGTTTTTCGCGGGCATTATTGATTTATTACATAGAATAGTGTATAATTAGCGTATCTTCACCTTTAAGGAGGTTTTTCGCAAATGAAAAGAATAAACCCTGCCGTTTCGGCAATAGTAAAGCTTCTTGTAAGCACGGCAATAGTTTTCCTGCTCTTTTATATTTTCCTCCCGCCGCTCAACCCCTGCTCCACGGAATTCTGGATTTTCCTGACAGCAGTTCTCGCAATATACCTTATACCATTTGGGCTTACAAAGCTCTTTAAGGTCTACTCTCTCCCCGGCTCCGCCACGCGCGTGGAGTTTTCCCCGCAAACAAGAACGGTAAAATACAAAATTATGGTCGCCGTAGTAGCGCTTCCGATAGCGGTTATCGTGGTGGGCGGCATATTCTCCTCCACATTCTTTAACGCTAAAAAATACGCGGGCGTCATTTCCGTAACAGAGGCAGATTTCGCCACGGATATGCCCGAAACAAACAGTGTCACAAACATCGCGCTTATGGATACAGACTCTGCCGTAACCATCGGCAACCGCGCGCTCGGCTCGCTTTCCGACGTTGTTTCGCAGTACGTGTCGAGCGGCGAATATACGCAGATTAACTATCAGGGCACACCGCAGAAACTTTCCAACCTCGAATACGACGGTTTCTTCAAATGGCTCGGCAACCGAGCAAACGGTATCCCGGGATATGTTATGGTAGACCCTGTAAACAACACGGCGGAATACAAAAAGCTCGCAGCCCCTCTCAAATACGTTGAAAGCGGCTATTTCGGCGACGACCTTATGCGCACGCTCCGCTTTAATTACCCCACGAAGATTTTCGGCACCATAGCCTTTGAAATAGACGAAGCCGGCACGCCCTACTTCATAGTTTCCTGTATGTCGCCCAAGGTAGGCCTTTTCGGCGCATACGACGTTTCCGAAGTGATTATCTTCAACCCTGCCGACGGCACGCATACAAAAGTACCCGTGGGCGAAGTGCCCCAGTGGATAGACATCGTTTACGACGGCTACCTCGCAGAGGATAAATACAATTGGCACGGTCTTCTCTCCGGCGGCTTCTGGAACAGCGTTATAGGCAACAAAGGCTGCAAGCAGACAACCGACGATTTCGGCTACCTTATGTATGACGACGACGTTTGGTACTACACAGGTGTAACGTCCGTCACGGCAGATGCCTCCAACATCGGCTTCATAGTTTCCAACGCGCGCACGGGCGAATATAAGTACTATTCCGTTGTCGGCGCAGAGGAATACTCTGCTATGAACGCGGCAGAAGGCGAGGTTCAGGAAAAAGGCTATGAGGCTTCCTTCCCCGCGCTTATAAACGTATCAGGCGAAGCAACATACATTATGGTGCTCAAAGATGCGAGCGGCCTTGTAAAGCTCTATGCCCTTGTAAATGTAGAGCATTACAGCATCGTTGCCACAGGCGAAACTCAGGCGGCGGCAATGGCGGCGTATAAAAAACTGCTCTCGCAGAACGGTATCGCCGGCGGCGGTGCTTCGGCAGACACTACAACAGACGTCACGGTAAAAGAAATCGAAAAACTCGTTATAGACGGCAATTCTTTCTTCTACTTCCTCTGCTCCGACGGCAACTATTACCGCGTTTCCGTTGCGGAAGATGAAAGCGTGCTCTTTATCCGCGAGGGCGACGCGCTCACCGTCACATATGCGGAAACAGGCACGGCGGGCATACGCAATATCTTGGAATGGACCGAAACCGTTCCCGCTTCACCCGAAAATTAAAAAACTTCCCCTGCTCGGGGAAAGCTAAAAAACAACTCGGTTAAACCGAGTTGTTTTTGTTTTTATGTGCGTTTTTCAATTTGTATATTACAATGCGAAAGTATTATCTTTTTCGCCTTTTCTGCGTTTTGGTCTTTCATTTTAAAACACAGATTTTTTCCATCTGCAAAAAACATTTGTATACATTCGCCTTTTTCCGAAAACAGATATTCCTGTTTTACCCTCCTTAGCGACCTCCACTCGAAAACACTTGTAAAAAAGAAACATTTTTTAGATATTTTTTCGTTTGAAAATGAAATTTTCCAAGTTTCGTAATATATCCATATAATAAGTGCAGGAACAAGAAAAATGCTGCACAAAAGCGCGCCATACCCTGCATTTTGTTTTGCTCCAAACGTAATAATCAGTGAAACGGTAACGAAAACAAGCGCAAAAAACCTTACTGCATACAGATGATTTTTATTTTTCCTGATAATTACTGTTTTTTGCATAGTGCACCGCCTTTTGAAATGATAAAATTATTATATCAAAAAGCAATTATCTTTTCAACAGTAAATTTAAATACACTTCGACAACAATCCCTCAGTTTCGCTAACGCTCAACAGCTCCCTTTACACAAGGGAGCCTATTTTCTGCGTTCTTTACCTTCCGTTATACATACTCGTTCCCGCCATTTCGCGGAAAAGTTTTATGTGGTGTTCCTCGTCTTTGATAATGCGCTTCAAAATCTCGCGGATATATCGGTCATCTATGGCGCGTATGAGCTCGTTATAGAGCCGCACGGCGCCCTCCTCCCCCGCAATGGCGTTTCGCAGAACCATTGCCGTGTCCGTCTGATAATTAAGCATTGCCGTGTTTATGCCCACGTGACATCTCGGCCCCGAGGCGAAGCGAGGGTCACCGCCCAGAAGCATTATGAGCTCGCCGAGCATATCGAGGTGGCGCATTTCTACCTTTGCAATATATTTCAACATATCCGAAAGAGAAGCAGGCATTTTTCCTGTGCAAACCTTGTTGCCGTAAAGGTATGAAAGGATTGTAGTAAGCTCGCTATCGGGCCCCGCGTAGGCGAGCGAAAGCATACGGGCGTAGTTCGGGTTTTTGCGTTCCACGCGTATTTCGGGGTACGGCGCGTCGTATTCACAAATAGATTTCATTTTGGAATTCATAAAAATCTCCTTATAAATTTATTTTTTCAATTATTATAATATTATGCAAGCCAAAATAAATTGACAAAACGCCATTATATAATGTATAATAATATGTAAGAATAACTTTATTGGGTGTAAAAATGATAGCATTAAGTGTAAACGACATCAGCCTGGAATATGGCACGGATGTAATTTTAGATAAAATAAATTTTTCCATTAACGAGGGCGACAGGCTCGGCATCGTCGGCGTAAACGGCGCGGGCAAATCCACCTTGCTGAAAATCATATGCGGCAGCATAAACGCCAGCGGCGGCGAGCTCTTTGTCGGCAAGGGCAAGAGCGTGGCTATGTTGGAACAGAATGCAATGCTCTTTTCCGAAAGCTCCGTTTTCGAGGAAATGCTCCACGCATTTCCAGAGCAACTGCGCCTAGAAACACGTCTTGCCGAGCTTGAACACGAAATCGCACACGGCGACGACAAAACAATCGCGGAGTTCACCTCACTTTCCGAGCGCTTTCGCGACATCGGCGGATATGAGTTCCGCGGCAGAATAAAATCTATGCTCGCGCGCTTCGGCTTCCCCGAGGCTATGCACAACACTTGCGTTGGCAACCTTTCGGGCGGCGAGCGCACACGCCTTTCGCTCGTGCGCCTGCTCCTTGTAGAGCCCGACATACTCATACTCGACGAACCTACGAACCATCTCGACACAGACACGCTCGAGTGGCTGGAAAACCATCTGCGCTCCTACCCCAAAACGCTTATTATAGTTTCGCACGACCGTTATTTTCTCGACGTCGTGGCGACGAAGATGCTCGAAATAGAGCATCAAAAAGCAGAGCTTTACACAGGCAACTACTCTGCCTTTGCCGAGAAAAAAGCGGCGGCACGCAAAGCGCTGGAGCACAGATATATAGAGCAACAAAAAGAAATCGCCCGCCAGGAGGCGTATATAGAACAACAGCGCCGCTGGAACAGAGAAAAGAACATAATCGCCGCAGAAAGCCGCGAAAAGGCGCTTGCACGTATGGAGAAAATCGACGCACCGAAGAAAGCGCCCAAAAACATCCGCCTTTCCTTCGGGTATTCGGGCGAAAGCGGCAACGACGTTATAATGGCGGAAAACCTTGCCGCATCATATGATGAAAAGAAGATTTTCGAGGGCATTTCGTTCCTCATCAAAAAGAATGACCGCGTGCTTATAATCGGGCCGAACGGTTGCGGCAAATCCACGCTCCTTAAAATTCTGGGCGAGAAAAAGCGTGCCGATGCAGGCGAATTTTTCTTCGGCAGTAACGTTTCCCCCGCTTACTACGACCAGGAAATAGCAAACCTCACCGAAACGAACACCGTTCTCGACGAAATGATGGATTCGCACGAGGGGCTTACGTACACGCAGGTTCGCACGGCGCTTGCTTCGTTCCTATTTTTTGCAGAGGATATGGAAAAGACGGTTTCCGTGCTTTCGGGCGGCGAACGCGCACGCCTGGCGCTCTGCAAAATAATCCTTTCCAAGGTAAACCTGCTTATACTCGACGAACCGACAAACCACCTGGACATCGGCTCGCGCGAGGCGCTGGAGGAAGCATTGCTCGCCTTCGACGGCACGATTATCGCCGTTTCGCACGACCGTTACTTTATAAAGAAGCTCGCCACGCGCATTTTCGATATGACGCGCGGATTTACCGATTGGAAAGACGACTACCCCTCTTTCCTCGCCTACAAATCGAGGCTCAAAGAAGAGGCGGCGGCTGTGGCACTTGCCACGCCGAAAGCAGAAACGGAAAACAAGGCAAAATACCTTGAAAACAAAAAGCTGCAATCCGAAATACGCAAAAACGAGCGTATTATAGAAAAAGCTGAAGCAGAAATCACGAAGCTCGACGAAGAAAAAGCCGCTCTGGAGGAAGAATCCGCCGGCGACGCGGCGACAAACTACGTCCGCCTTTCTGAAATCTCCGCGCGCATAGCGGAAATAGACGAGCGCACAGAGGAACTTTTCCTTGCTATGATGGAAGCGGAAGAATTTCTCGCGTCCGTGAAAGAATGAGGTACAAAACTATGAAAATAGCAGTAATCGGCGGCGGCCCTGCGGGTATGTGCGCCGCGGGCAAAGCCGCGTCTATGGGCGCTGAAGTCACGCTGTTTGAAAAGAACAAGCTGCTCGGTATGAAGCTCGGCATCACGGGCAAAGGCAGATGCAACGTGACAAACAACTGCACGCCCGACGATTTTATAAAAAATATGACTAAGAACGGAAAATTTATGTTTTCCGCAATCAACTCTTTTTCCTCTGCCGACACAATGGAGCTTTTCGAGGAGCTAGGCGTGCCGCTGAAAACAGAGCGCGGAAACCGCGTTTTCCCCGTTTCCGATAAGGCGCGCGACATCGTGCTCGCGCTCAAAAAATACGTGCTCGATAACGGCGCGAAAATCGTGAACGAAAAGGTGACATCTCTCGTTCCCGCAAAAACAGAAGAGCGCAGAATTGCCGAAGTCGTTACGGAAAAGGGCAAGTATGCCTTTGACGCCGTTATAGTTTGCACGGGCGGGCTCTCCTACCCCACCACGGGCTCCGACGGCGACGGCTTGCGCTTTGCTGAAAGCCTCGGTCACAAGATAACGCCTCCCGCTCCCTCGCTCATAGGCCTCACCTCGGCGGACAAGTGTTGCGCTGAAATGCAGGGTCTGGCGCTCAAAAACGTAGCCGTAAGCGTTACAGACACGGCGAAAAACAAGAAAATATACGAAGATTTCGGCGAAATGCTATTCACACACTTCGGCGTGAGCGGTCCCACAATCCTTTCCGCCTCTGCGCATATGCGCCCGATGGAAAAGGACAGATACACAGTTAATATAGACCTAAAGCCCGCGCTCGACGAAGAAAAGCTCGATAAGCGCATACTTTCCGATTTTGAAAAGTATAAAAACAAAGAACTGGCAAACGCGCTCTGCGACCTTTTGCCCTCCTCTATAATCAAACCCGTTATAGCGCGCGCAGGTATACCCGAAACGAAAAAAGCAAACTCCATAACGCAAAAGGAGCGCCGCGCGCTTCTGGAAACGCTCAAAAATTTCAGCGTTAAAATCAGCGGCACGCGCCCCATCGCGGAAGCGATTGTGACAAGCGGAGGTGTAGCCGTTTCGGAAATCTCCCCCGCCACGATGTGCTCCAAAAAGTGGGAAAACCTATATTTTGCGGGCGAGGTCATAGACGTGGACGCATACACGGGCGGTTTCAACCTGCAGATTGCATACTCCACGGCTATGAAAGCGGCGGAAAGCGCCGTGTATAAACTGTGGGAGGAGATGTGATATGTTTTCGTTTTTCAAAAAACCCGTTGCCGAATACAACGCACCGCTTAGTTTTTCTTATGAAAATATTTCTCCCAAACTAAAGAGCAAAGAATATTTTAAAATTTGGAAAAATGCCGATATGGCAGAAGGCATACCCGTGTTTGTTCTGTTCGATAAATCGCTTGAAGATATGTTGCGCGAGAATTTTTACGAACACAAAGAAATCGATATAGAAAATTTTTTCGAAGAAAAACGCAAAGAAAAAGCTCGGCCTCCTTTTTTGGGGGAAGAAGATGATGTCGGTATAAGCGATACGACCCCGACTTCTTTTCCCGTTATTTTAAAAGAGAAAATAGTTCTTGCCAAGGTTCCCGTAAAAAATCCGTGGGAAATATTTGAGAAAATACCATTCGGCGGTTTTAACGAATGCCCTTGCGCAAACGTAATTTCCGCGTTCTGCAAAATGGCTTACGAAAAATACGGCGCTATGCCATTTGCAATAAGCTCAGACACTCTCGAGCTCTATCTATCACGCCGTTTGACCAAATCGGAAGCATTAGAATTTGCCGAAAAAATATATTATTTCTGCCCCAATGTTTTTGAAGACGGCGAAACAATATATGAAATCGCAGACGGTATTTCCAAATCCGACTTTTGTTTTCTTTGGTGGTAACCTGATTTATCAAAAAATATAAAAAACAGCGAGGTATAAAAATGTTCAGCATAGCACTTGACGGCCCCTCCGGTGCGGGCAAAAGCACCGTGGCAAAAGCCATTGCAAAAGAGCTCGGCTACATCTACGTAGACACGGGCGCGATGTACCGCACAATCGCCCTCTACACCCTTCGAAACGGCGCAGAGCCCACAGACGAAGCCGCGGTAAGCGCGCTTCTTCCCTCTCTCGTGTTGGAGGTAAAATACATAGACGGCGTTCAGCGTATGTTCCTCTGCGGCGAGGACGTTTCCGATAAGATTCGCACAAACGAAATTTCTATGTGCGCCTCTAAGGTTTCCGCTCTCCCCGCCGTGCGCGCTTTCCTGCTCGATTTACAGCGCAATATGGCAAAGACGAACAACGTCATAATGGACGGGCGCGACATAGGCACGGTCATTCTGCCGAATGCAACGGTTAAATTCTTTATGAACGCCAGCGACGAGGCAAAAGCCAAACGCAGATACGAAGAACTGCTCGCAAAAGGCGAAAACATCACGCTGGAGGAAGTAAAGAAGACTATGGCAGAGCGCGACAAGAGCGATTCCACTCGCAAAATCGCCCCCGCTGTTCCCGCCCCCGACGCGATAATGCTCGACAATTCAGAATCTCTTGAAAAAACGCTGGAAACGGCAATAAATATCATTAAGGAGAAAATACAATGAGTAAGAAAGCTAAAAATCCGAACAAAAAACATCCTCTCTATGCAGTAGCCCTTTTCCTCATCAAGATTGTGTATACCATAATCTACCGCCCGCACTTCCACGGCACGGAAAATATCCCCGGCAAAGATAAAGCGTACATAGTATGTTCCAACCACATCAGCGCAAACGACGTCATCTTTATGGCTTGGAAGCTTCCCTGCCAGCCGCACTACGTTGCCAAAGAAGAAATTATGAAAAACCCCTTCCTTCGCTTCTTTGCGAATATCTTCGGCGTTATTCCGATAAAACGCGGCGGCGCAGATATAAGCGCTATACGCAAAGCAATCGACGCTGTTAAAAACGGCGGCGTTCTCGGTATTTTCCCGCAAGGCACACGCCGCAAAGGCGCAAAGCCCACTGTTGCACAGTTCCGCAGCGGCGTTGGTATGATGGCGGCACACGCTAAAGCAGACGTTCTGCCGATGTACATAAAAACAAAAGATTACAGAATCAAATGGTTCCGCAGAGTAGACGTTTACTTCGGCGAGGTTATCAAATACGAAGAGCTCGGTTTTAAGGAAAACAAATTCTCGGAATTCAACGAGGCTTCCAAATACGTAGCAGAAAAAATCATCGCCCTCTGCCCCGATGACGAGAAATAATAACCTATGGAAATAACAGTTGCAAAATACGCAGGCTTTTGTTTCGGCGTGGAACGCGCCGTGAACACGGTCTACGATATTATAAAAGAACATAAAGGCAAAAAAATTTATACGCTCGGCCTGCTTATTCACAACCCCGTTATAACAGAGCAACTGCGCCAAAATGGCGTGGAGGCTATCGAGGAAGATGAAATAGACGAGCTTCTCGCGCAAAACCGCGAAAACATTGTTTTCGTTATAAGAGCGCACGGCATAAAAAAGGAAATCGCAGAAAAAATACAGGCACACGAAAATGCGACTGTAAAGCTTGTGGACTGCACTTGTCCTTTTGTTGCCAAAATCCATAAAATAATGGATGAGCATACAGACGAAAATTCTTTCACTTTACTTTTCGGCACGGAAGACCACCCCGAAATTATCGGTATCGCGAGCCATATCAAAGGCGAATACTTCATTTTTGACTCGCTGGAGAAGTTAAACTCGGCTTACGAAAATGGACTCAAAGAGAAAATTGTTTCAAAACGAGTCATAATGGCTTCGCAAACCACGCAAAATCTCGCCGAATATAAAAAATGTCAAGAATTTTTCAAAAAACTCTGTACAAATCCACTTATTTTTGATACAATATGTTGTGTTACGGAAAATCGTCAGTTAGAAGTGGATAAACTCTCGCAAAAATGCGATGCAATTTTGGTCATCGGCGGTAAAAACAGCTCCAACACAAAGAAGCTTTATGAAATCAGCCGACGCCACAACGCCAACACATTCTTTGTCGAACATTTCTCAGACATTCCGAAAAATATAACACTAATGCCCCACGTGGGTATCGCAGCCGGAGCGTCTACGCCCGGTTACATGATTGAGGAGGTAAAAAAAATCATGAGCGAACAGGAAAATTTCGCACAGCTTCTTGATGAATCTTTCAAAACTTTAAATACAGGAGATAAAGTGTCCGGCATCGTTACCTCCGTATCCAATACTGAAGTACACTTTGACATCGGTTCCAAAGTTACAGGCGTTCTTACACTCGAAAACGTAACAGACGACAGCACAGCTAAACTTGAGAACCTTTTCAAAGTTGGCGACACAGTTGAAGCTATCGCTATCAGAGTAAGCGACCTCGACGGCATCGCAATGCTCTCCAAAAAGAAAGTTGACGCACAGAAAGACTGGCTCAAAGTTGTTGAAGCTGCAGAAAACGAAACAGTTCTCGAAGGCAAAATCACAGATGCTGTTAAAGGCGGCGTAATCGTATACGCACTTTCCAACAGAATCTTCATCCCCGCATCCCAGACAATGGTTGCACGCGGCGGCGACCTTGCTTCTATCGTAGGCACGGTTCAGAAATTCAAACTTATCGAAGTTACACCCGAAAAGAAACACGCAGTTGGTTCTATCCGCAAAGTTGTTATGGAAGAACGCAA
>JAFTOK010000220.1 GCA_017463815.1 Clostridia bacterium
CGTGGGCGTGCCAGCGAGTTCCGCGCGCTTGCCTCGGGCGACAGAACCGTGTAGTTTGTAGACGGCCAGAAAATTTACCCCGACGATAAACGCGATGACTGCACCGTGGACGGTTGCCACCCCAACGATATGGGTTACAGCTATATGGCAGATGCTTTTGGCGATATTATAAAGAATTTGCTTTGATATGACGAATCAATATATATGGGAAACTGCGCTGCGCCAATCCGCATACGATTTTGGCTGTGATGCTGCCGATTTTACCTCAAACAAAAATAAAGTAGTGCTTTCGCAAAAAAGTGAGCTTGCGCGAAAATATTTGCCGTTGCCTTTTGAGTGCGATATGGTGACTTACGGCGCGGGAATCGTGGCGCAAACAAGCGAACGTGCGCAAAAAGCCGTGCGCGAATATATAGAAAAATACCCCTCGGCGCACGCTTTTGAAACACCGAATATACACGCACTTGATGAAAGGCTTGCACCTTTTGGTTTGAAAGTGTGCTTTATGGCGGAATATTTTTTGCCCGATATTGAAAAAACAGAGCGCCTTTCTTGTGCGTACGAGCTTCGCGTGCTGAAAAAAGAAGATTTTTCGAGCCTGTACTTGTCCGAATGGAGCAACGCTCTTTGTGAAAAGCGAAAAGAGCTGGATATGCTCGCCGTCGGTGCTTACGATGAAGAAAAACTCATAGGTCTTGCTGGTGCTTCCGCAGATTGCGAGGAAATGTACCAGATAGGTGTGGACGTTTTGCCCGAATACAGAAAAAGGGGTGTAGCAGCGGCAATAACGAGCAACCTTGCCGCGGAAATAATCTTGCTTGGCAAAGTACCGTTCTATTGCGCCGCGTGGTGCAATATGGCATCTGTTCGCAACGCTATAAAATGCGGTTTTCGCCCTGCGTGGGCAGAACTTACCGCAAGAGATATCGAATTTATAAACGAAATGAATAAATAATAAGGAGAAATATTATGATAGTTACAAGAGAAAAAGGAACGCCGTTATCCGATACTACAATGGAAGCTCCCGTATATATAAACGTAAGGCAAGAGCCTTTTTCGCTCCACGGTTTTTCTTCGCCTTTCCGCCGTGTGCCCGAAGATGTGGCAGAAGCTACGAGCGAAACGGTGGCAAGGCTTTCAAAAGCAACGGCAGGCGGCAGAGTGCGCTTCCGCACCACATCGGACTTTATCGTGGTACACGCCGAAATTACCGAACCGGGTGGCGGGGCAACCAGCTCCTTTGTGGCTACAAGTTCATTTGATATTTTTATGAAGGAAAACGGAAAATATAAATTCCGCGGTGTATTTATACCTTCTCAGGGCGAAAGCAAAAGCTATATTGAAAGCCGCTTGAGATATGGCAACAAAAATATGAAGGATATAATGCTCGATTTTCCCCTCTCGGCAAATATAAGCGAGCTGTATATAGGCTTGCGCGAGGGAAGTGAGCTTTTGCCCGCTACTCCTTATAAATATACAAAGCCGATTGTCTTCTATGGTTCTTCTATTGTTCACGGTTGCGGTTTGCGCCCGTGTTCTCCCTATTCTTCTGTTATTTCCCGCAGATTTGACACGGATTTTGTAAACCTCGGCTTTGGCGGCGGCGCGAAAGCAGAGCCCGCGATTATGGAATATATAGCTTCGCTCAAAATGAGTATGCTTGTATATGACTACGACCATAACGCACCTACACCCGAATATCTTGAAGAAACACACTATGCGGGATATAAAATTTTCCGCGAAAAACAGCCGAAAACCCCCGTTATTTTTGCTTCTAAGCCCGATTACCATTCCAATATGTATACGCTTGGCCCCGTAAACCTTAAGGAGAACGAGCGCCGCAGACAAATTATTTTTGAATCGTATTGCAAGGCTCTTGCAGAGGGCGACAGAAACGTGTATTTTGTGGACGGCAGCAAAATGTTCCCCGAATATTGCTACGAGGACTGCACCATTGACGGTTGCCACCCCAACGACCTCGGCTACTACTTTATGGCGAACGCTTTCGGCGAGGTCATAGGCGAGCTGTTGGAGAAAAAATAATACTGACTATTTAAGAAAAGACTGTGAGAAAACGCAGTCTTTTCTGCGACAAATAAGTATACAAGTAATTCTTTCCCAAAGGAGAAAAAATGAAATTTTTGAAAAAATTTTTGGTATGTTTCCTTGCCGCGCTAATCTTATGTACATCTGCTTGCGGAAGACAACCGAACGCAACAAGCGGCAGTACCTCCACCACGGCAGCGCCTCAAATACCCAACAATAAAACAACTTGCTATAATATAATTTTTGCTTTGGCTACCATTCCGCCAGTTCTGGCGGCGCTCGATTCCATAGCAAACGGTTATGAAACGTACGCTATAATAGAACGCGGCAAAACCTACAACGGCATAGAAAGCCTTGAATACTTTCATAATGCAGGTTTTGACCCGAACAATAACTTGAGCACAGGCTTTACAGCGGAAGAATTTAACGCTATGTCAGAGAAAATAAAAGAGCTGAAGGGGAAGGACGTATATTTTAACATATACGTTCAAGACGGAACCGCGCTTATGGGCGCCGGTATCGCGGCAAACGCAGGTCTTACCGAGGGCGATTTTCACGTTTATATGTGCGAGGATGGTACAGGTGCATATAACGCGCTTTATAACACTTATATCAAAGATAAAGTAGTAAACGCCGAAAAGGACGAGGTGTACAAAAACTTTCTTGACGCCGTGGAAAACGCCAAAGCCGATTTTGAAAGCGTAATGGCAAAAACAGATAACCAATGCGGCGACGGTGTTTTTGGCTATAATATAGGCAAGGCATACGCGCTTGCGGCTCTTCCCAATTTTACGTATTATATACAAGAGGAAAGCACGGTGGCTTCGATTATCGGCAGAACCGGTGCAACCCAAACAAAGCTTGGCGCTTGCTTCGGCATAGATGGCTATAACTATGACGTGGAATACAAATTAAACCTTAAATACGGAAAAATCTCAAATGCGGTCGATGCGCTTTCGGCAGAAGAAAGGGAAGATTACCTCACGCTTATGTACGGCGAATATTATGCGGCAACGTATGAAGCGCTCACAAGAACAGAGCGCGCAGGCGTGAACGCGCCGAGCAAGAAACTAGTGTTTATAGGCTCCCGCCACGATGGATACCCCGACCTTGCTTCAAAAGCAGAATACGGCGTAGGCGGGCTCTATAACGTACCACTGACGTATGACGAATTGGACGAAAAATATAAAACCGAGCTTCTTTTTGCCACGGAGGAGGATTATAATGTTTTTCTCGCGGTTATAAATAATATGGAAAACTATTCCGACGGCGCATCGGAAGCGGCAATATTTGCCGCGCGCTGGGCTTGCTTTAACTATTATATAGACTATATTTACACGCTTAAGCTCACATACGCGCTCTATGGCGAGGAATATGACATTATTATGAAAGGTCACCCGCGCGAGGTTATAGGCGCGCACGAGGAATGGGGCGAGCGTTACAGAGTGGCATACGGCAACGACGAAGATGGTAATAAGCTTCTTTATTCTTTCGATAAGCTTATGGACAACGCGCTTCTCGCTTTCCACGAAAGCGACTCTGTGGGCAAATATATCGGTATGGTGCCGTATGGCACATCGGCAGAAAACCTCGCATACCTCGGTGCAGACATTGCCATTTGCGGCTTGCCTTCCTCCACGTACAACGGCTACGACACAGATGTGGACGTGATTTTCGTCCTTTCTGAAACAAACGAGGATATAGCGGGCGACGCTTCGCAGGTTAAAACGAGATATGAGGCAGGCAACCTCACCTATACCGACGCAAGCGGAGAGGTAAAAACGACTGTTTTCTATAATATAGGCAATATTTACAAAGCCGCAGCTGAAGTGTACGCGAAAGCGGGCAACACTAAAATGGCGGAAAAATACGAAACGCTGTTTGCAGAATGGCTTGCGGCGAATCATCCCGAAGCGGGAAATATAAACGAGCAAGGCTTTGCTGTGAAGTGATGAGGTAGTATTTGTATGAAAGAGATAGGGTTAGAAGAATTTAAAAACAATGAAAACTATAAAAAATTTATAAAATATATGCTTTCCAAAAGCGAATATTTTTCGCTCGTTTATTTCCGATACAGAGAAAACGAGCCTATGAAAAAGAAAACCAAGGATATAAGCGATTTGCTGAAAAAACTCAAGGTTTACAGCGAATATACGCTTAAATGGCCTGGAACGGAAACGAGAGATACAGAGCATTTTTATAAAATTGTTTTTTACCGTTCCGAGCAGGAAGCCGAAAAAGCATTGACTATGGTGGACGATATATTTGATTGGTATTACCCCAATGCACCTATGGATTTGTGTTTCTATCGTGATGGATATTGCTGGTATGAAAGCACGTGTCACGAGGGGGACGCCACTGTCTATACTGAAGACCAAAAAGAAATAGACGATATAAAAGAAATGAATGCAAATATTATATGGTGCGGCGATTTTGGACACACCCCGTTTATGCTAAATAAAAATAAGTTTTAAGACAAAAATACCACCCGATTTTGTTTCGGGTGGTGTTTTTGTTTAAAATTCCATTTTTGCTTCGATGTAAGCAACGAGGTCTTCGATTTTGATACGTTCCTGTTCCATTGTGTCGCGGTCACGTACTGTTACGCAGCCGTCTGTTTCGGAATCGAAGTCGTATGTGATGCAGAAAGGTGTACCAACTTCGTCTTCGCGGCGGTATCTTTTGCCGATAGAGCCTGCGTCATCAAAGTCAACGGGGAAGTGTTTTGCGAGCGTGTCGTAGATTTCCATAGCTTTGTCGGAAAGCTTTTTGGAAAGAGGAAGAACAGCCGCTTTGATAGGAGCGAGAGCGGGGTGGAAACGGAGAACCGTGCGCACGTCTTTCTTCGCTTCGTCAATAACTTCTTCGTCGTAAGCGTCGCAGAGAACGGCGAGAAGGCTTCTTTCTACGCCGAGAGAGGGCTCGATAACGTAGGGAATATAATGCTCGTTTGTTTCGGGGTCAAAATACGTCATATCCTTGCCGGATGTGTTCTGGTGCTGTGTAAGGTCGTAGTCTGTACGGTCTGCTACGCCCCAAAGATCGCCCCAGCCGAACGGGAAGAGGTATTCAAAGTCTGTCGTAGCTTTGGAATAGAAGCAAAGTTCTTCGGGGTCGTGGTCGCGGAGGCGAAGATGTTCGTCTTTAAGACCGATGTCGAGAAGCCACTGGTGGCAGAAGTTTCTCCAGTATGCGAACCATTCAAGGTCTGTGCCGGGTTTGCAGAAGAATTCAAGCTCCATCTGTTCAAATTCGCGAACACGGAAGATGAAGTTGCCGGGAGTGATTTCGTTACGGAAGGATTTACCTATCTGACCGATACCGAAGGGGAGCTTCTTTCTTGTAGTACGCTGAACATTTGTGAAGTTTGTGAAGATACCCTGCGCTGTTTCGGGGCGGAGGTAAACAGTGTTTTTAGCATCTTCCGTTACGCCCTGGAACGTTTTGAACATAAGGTTGAACTGGCGGATATCTGTGAAGTTATGCTTGCCGCAAGTGGGGCAGGGGATGTTGTTTGCTTCGACAAATTCTTTCATTTCTGCCTGAGAGAAAGCGTCGATGGGTTTTTCAAGCTCTACGCCTTTTTCTGCGCAGTAATCTTCGATGAGCTTGTCTGCGCGGAAGCGTTCGTGGCATTCGCGGCAGTCCATAAGCGGGTCGGAGAAGCCTGCAAGGTGGCCGGAAGCAACCCAAGTCTGGGGGTTCATAAGAATAGCGGCGTCAAGACCAACGTTGTATTTGTTTTCCTGAACGAATTTCTTCCACCAAGCTTTTTTGATATTGTTTTTAAGCTCTACACCGAGGGGGCCGTAGTCCCAAGTGTTTGCAAGACCGCCGTAAATTTCGGAACCGGGGAAAATAAAACCGCGGTTTTTGCAAAGGGCAACGACTTTTTCCATTGTTTTTTCTTCGTGTTTCATAGTTAAGTAAATCCTTTACAATATATTTTTATGATTAAATTTTATTTTTTTGTGAATCCATATAGCTTTGGAGAATGATTTCCGCCGCCAAAGAGTCTACCACGTTTTTGTGCTTTTTAGCTTTAACGCCCATTCCTTCGGAAAGAATGCGGTGTGCCGAAACTGTGGAAAGGCGTTCATCGTAAAACACTATCGGAATATCCGTGTGCTCCGAGATGAGCGCGGCAAATTCTTCCGTGAGCTTTACTTTTTCGCCCGAAGTGCCGTCCATATTCATAGGCTTGCCGATTACTATTATTTCTGCACCTATCTCTATGGCTTTTTGCGCTACCTCAGCCGCCGCTTTTACGGGATTGTAGCTTTTTACGTTTCCCATAGCTATTGCGAACATACCGAGGTCGTCGGAGTGCGCAAGCCCCGTTCGCGCCATACCGTAGTCTACGCCGAGAAGTTTTTTTGCTTTCTGTGCCATATCGTTACTCCGCTGTAAATTCTTCTATTTCCGCTTGCGAAGGAACGTGGTCGAGAGAACCGAACTTGGAACGTGTGAGAATGCTTGCAACGCTCGCATATTTGCAGGCATCGATAATGTCGCGCGTTTCGAGGAAACGTACCGCAAGCGCGCCTATATATGTGCCGTGCATATGCTCGTTCTCTTGTTTCGCTTTTGCTTTGAGAAGCGGAGGAATAGTTATAATGTCGTAATATTTACCGTCGTAGACGAACGAGGTATCGTTGCCTTGCTGAACGATATAATATTTTGCTTTTATTTTTGCCGAAAGGGGAATAAGCGCACGCAGCATCTTATCTATGCTTGCCGGGAAGATGCCCGATGCTTCGTAAAGCATTTCATCTGAAATGACGAGGATTTTTATGCCGTCCAATTTGTGCAAAGGGAATTTGGAGGTATATTTGTTATATTGAACGATAAGGTCTATGTTTCTTTCGTTCGCCATTTCTGCCGCGCGGAAGGCGAGGTTCTGTTCCAGCTTTTTAATCATATCCATTTCTGCCGTTACATCGTCATTGGAAAACATAATCGTTTCGGAAAAGTCTTCTACGTCGTCAACAGAAACGTCAACTGCCGCTTCCTCGTCTGTAACGCTTGGCTGGGGAACAGGGGCTGTGGATATGGTTTCAAGCTCTTTTTGCTGGGAAAGTATATCTTCCTGCGGGAAGATGAACATATCGGGGGAATAGGAAAAAGCATCTTCCACGTCTTGTTTTGTAAAATTAAGGTTTGCCCCCTTTGTAAGGTAGGTATGCCCGCTTGTTATGTCGTTATAGAGCGTAACGCTCATACCTGTTTGTGCGTCTTTAACAAATTCCTTGCAGGAAAGATGTAAGCCGCACGATTTATAATATGATTTCAAGCGCTCTCCGTACGTATCGTCGCCAAGTTTGGTGCAGAAAACGCATTCGCCGCCAAGTTTTGCGGCGGAAATAGCGGTTGCCGCGCCATCTCCGTACGGATGAAAGCCGTATGTGGAACCGTATGTAACCTCCTCGTCCTTTTGGGGCGGGTTGGTTTTCATCTGGAGGTTCATATAGCTTTCGCCGAGCACGAGAAGTTTTTTCTTCAATTTTGCCGCCTCCTGTCAAAATATCAAAGAGATTCTGTTGTTTTCTATTTATTATACAATATATGGTTTGAAAAGTAAACAAAAATTGCAAAAATTTTTGTATAAATTTTTAAAAATCATTCGTTTTAGGTCTGTTTTCTCATTTTCGCGGCATAGGCGAGAGTTTGTTTCAGTGCGGCATCTTTCGGTATACCTGCAAGGCGTAATTTGTGTGCATAGGCTAGTATTTCAGAAAAATCTTTGCCTTCGGCAAGCCCTGCCTCTATAAGGTCGCGTCCCGCAACGAATGGGCGCGCCATATATTCTTCATATATTGAAAGGCGTTCCGACAGAAACGGCTCGGTGTCATACGGCTCGTATTCACAGCGTCTGCCGCGGTTATCCGCTATGGCGAGCAACACAAGGTCAAGAGGTTCGCGCGCTTCAGAGAACATTTTATTTGTGGCTTTTACTGATGATTTATGTGTGGCAAGCGTGTTCGGCTTCATATGAAGCTTTGCAAGGTTTAAAACGCAGGCTTCGAGCGCTTTTTCGTTTGTAAGGCGGGAAAGAAAGTTTTTTATTATCGGCAAGCCTTCCGTTTCGTGGTTGTATGCGTGGTAAACGC
>JAFTOK010000221.1 GCA_017463815.1 Clostridia bacterium
AACTATCATAAGAAGGAGCGAGGTCGCGCTGCCGTAGTTGAGGTTGTAGGCGCTGCCGATCATCTGCGCCGTGATAACGTCGCCTATGAGGTAGTTATCGCTGCCGCCGAGAAGGCCCGAAATAACGAACGTGCTTACAGAGGGCACGAACACCATTGTAATACCTGAAACTATGCCGGGCATACTCAGGGGAAGGATAAGCCTTCTGTGCGTCTGCAATGTGTTTGCGCCGAGGTCTGCCGCCGCCTCCACAGTTCTGCCGTCGATTTTCGTCATAATGGAATAGAGCGGCATTATCATATACGGCAGGTAGTTATACACCATACCGAAAACGACAGCGCCCTGTGTGTTTATCATCTGTATAGGTTCAAGACCTATGTTCATAAGGAAAGTGTTTATAACGCCGTTGTCTTCAATCAGCGCGGAAAGCGCGTGCGTACGCAGAAGAAAGTTCATCCACATAGGCAGCATAACAAGCATTACCATCATTTTCTGCTTGCTGTAAGATTTGCGCGAGATATAGTACGCAAAGGGGTACGCCAGCACGAGGCACACCACCGTGGAAATCGCCGCAAGATATATGCTTTTTACGAGTGTGGGAATGTGCGCGGCAGACTGTTGAATGTTCGCAAGCGTAAATCCGCCGTCGCTATCCGTGAAAGCAAAATAAACTATCATTGCAAGCGGGATGATTGTGAAAAGTATCATCCAGATTATATAAGGGTATGAAGCCCATTTTGCTTTTATATTCATTTCACATCTCCGTTTTCTTCGTCGGATTTTTCCTCGTTATTGAAGTTCCAGCCGCTCTTGCGCATAACCTGAATATTTTCGGGTTCTACGTAAAGCCCCACGTACGTACCGACGGGCGTTGCCTCCGTGGACTGTGCTATCCAAACGGGAATACCGTCGGGGTCGAGCTCTACCTTGTGTGCCACAGCCTTGCCCTCCTGCACGGGGGTGAAGTGCGCGTAGAGCGTGTGGTCTTCGTATTCGAGAAGATGCGCGCCCTCTGCCGCCATCTTGCCGCCGTTCATTTTTGTGAACCAGCCCGCAAAGCGGTAGCCTTCCTGTGCCTCGGGCGTGGGAAGCGTGCCGTATACGCCGTTTTCACAGCTTACGTCACCAAAGCTTTCTCCCGTTTCGGGGGATTCAAACGATACCTTGTATACCTCGCCCTGCTCGTAGCCCTCTTTTTCAGTATAAGAGCCTGCGTGCTCGCCGTACATTGTCCAGTGAGCGTAGAGAACGTGGGTAGCGTTTTTGTATATAGCAGAGTTTTCCTCCACCTTATGTCCGCCTATGCGCTTCGTATACCATCCCTCAAACTCGAAATCGTGGTTTTTCGGAATGGGAAGTTTGCCGTACGCACCGTTTTCGGGCACTTCCAGCAGAGCGGGGGCAACCTTGCCGCCTCGGGGCGACACAGTCATTTCATAGTGAACACCCTTGAACGTGACGTTGGAAACCACGCCGCACATAACATTTTCTGTGGGTTTGCCGAATTTTATATCCTCGGGGCGTATAACTATATCGACCTTTTCGTCCTTTTCAAAGTCCTTGTCTATACATTTGTGCTTCTTGCCCGCGAAGGAAACGAGGAAATCCTCGTGCATAACGCCGGGCAGAATGTTGGACTGACCTATAAAGTCCGCCGTGAAAGCGTTTGCAGGCTCGTTGTATATATCCTGCGGTGTGCCGATTTGCTGGATAACACCGCCGTTCATAACCACGATTCTGTCGCTCATCGTGAGCGCTTCCTCTTGGTCGTGCGTTACGTAGATGAACGTAATGCCCAGGCGCTTCTGTATTTTTTTAAGCTCTATCTGCATTTCCTTGCGAAGCTTCAGGTCGAGCGCGCCGAGCGGTTCATCGAGAAGCAGCACCTTCGGGCGGTTTACGAGCGCACGGGCGATGGCAACACGCTGCTGCTGACCGCCGGAAAGCAGGTCCACACGCCTTGCGTCATACCCCTCAAGGTTTACCATAGCGAGCATTTCGTGAACACGCTTTGCAATTTCGGGCTCAGGCGTTTTTGAAAGGCGCAGGCCGAACGCCACGTTTTCATATACGTCGAGGTGCGGGAAAAGAGCGTATTTTTGGAATACTGTATTAAGCTGTCTTTTGTGCGGGGGCAAGTTGTTGATTTTCTTCCCCAGGAAGTAGACATCTCCCTCATCGGGCGATTCAAAACCGCCGATAATACGCAGAGTTGTGGTTTTGCCGCAGCCGGAGGGGCCGAGGAACGTAACAAACTCCTTATCGTGGATTTCGAGGTCTATAGACTTCAAAATTTGTTCGCCGTCGAAACTTTTGGAAATGTTTTTGAGTTCGATTATAACCGGATTGTTGCTCATATTTCCTCTCACTTTTTAAAAAATGTATTATGCGCTTTACGCACACGGGTACCAAAAGCCTGTACCTGGCTTTTTATTTCTGCCTTTTTCAAGGTGGCAAAAATATTCAAAAAATGCACGGAAAAATAGAGTTTTTCCGTGCATTAAAAAGTGCCGTGAATATTCAAAAGAAATTCAAAAAAGGAGTAAATCACGCTCCCTTTTATTCACGAGGGAATTATATCAAATTATTAAGCAAATTGCAATATATTTTATAAAAAAAGCTGAAAAAATCTTTAAATTCCCGAATTTTTTCGTATTTTGCCGTGTTTTTTGCAAAAAAGAGCCGTTTATTTCCCTTTTTGCTCTATTTTGTGGCTATATACTCGCAAATTCTCTGCTTTTGCGCGCCGTCACGCTTTGCGTTTCACGCGGAAAACGCCAACGGTCATATCGTCTGCCCTGCCGCGCGCACGCGCCGCATCAAAAAGCAGGTTTTCCGCTATCTTGCCCACGTCCTGCATATATTCGTGCTCCAGAAACTCCACGAGTTGTACGGCGCCGCCGTCCTCATCGCTTTCGGGGTCGTTCGCCACACCGTCGGAGCACATAACAATCACGTCGCCGTCGCAAACGGAAAATTCCGTCACCTCCGCGCACACCTCGGGCAAAAGCCCCAGAGGCATCGTGTCGGAGGATATTTTATAAACGCTGCCCCTACGCACTATATAAGAGGCGGTGGCACCGCTCTTTGTAAAAGACGCCTTGCCGCGCAGAAGGTCTATTTCCAAAAGATCCACTGTGGAGGAGCATTCCGCGTTCTTGTTGGAGATGAACATATTCAGCATATCGAGCGTCGTGGATTTGCGGTTTCCGCAGGAAAGCATTTTTTCCAGGAACGTTTTGCCTATGCGCGCCGTGACCTCTGCCTCGCTCCCGCTGCCCATACCGTCGCAGATGAAGCCATAGAAGAAATCCTCGCGCGACTCGGTTATGCCTATGGCGTCGCCGCACAGCTTTTCGCCGCGCTTGGCGCATTGCTTGCCTGCGTACTCAACCTCAAAAACGCGCGTGCTTTCCAGCGTCATAGCGGCGGCGCTTTCCTCCATAGAATATTCTGGCAAGGTAAAATTCCCGCCGCATACGTCCTCGCATATAGCGCGTATTTCCTGCGCAGAAACACCGCTGCGCAACACCTCTCTGCCCGTGGCGATAACGTATTTTTTGCGCTCGCCGCAAACGAGCAAGTTTTCCGCACCGATGCCTGCCGCAGAAAACGCGAGCGAAAGCTCCTCTGTAAGCGTTTCGTCCACGGCGTAGACCGTGTCGCTTTTCGCCACGGTATCGGCAATTATGCGCGCCGCCGCGCTGTAATCGAAAGCGAAAATGCGCGAGCGGTCACCGCGCAGGGCGTTTTCCAGCATCTTCGCCGCGCGCAGGTTTATTTCGGTTATAATCACGTCCTTTTTAAGGCAACCGAAGCGCATAACCTCGCCGTATTTTTCGGGCGGGATTTTTCCGCTTTTCATAATGCGCTCCGTTATGCTGTCCACCACGTCCATACCCCTGCGGAAGCCGCGGCGGCACTCCTCCAGTTTCGGGCATTCCGCGCAGAATTTATCGAAAACCTCGCGGCACATATCCGAAAGGTGGTCTTTGTCGGGCTTGCGCAGGCTTTCGGACATATTTTTAATAGCCTCGGAAAGCGAGGCGAGCATTGTGACCTTTGCTTCCGTGCGCGCCTTCTTCTCTTTTTCCGTTTTTTGCGAAAGCAGCTCGCGCACAGAAGCCTCGCCGCGCACGCGCCTTTCCGCTATGGAAAACTCGGGCAAAAGCCCCAGAAAAGCGAGCCCCGAGGAAAAAAACGAGGCTATGAGCACCTCGGGCAACATAGCTATAACGGGGTCCCCGCCCATAAGGTAAAGCCCCGCGCACACGGTCACGCCAAGCGGCAGAAAAAACGCCAGCACGCGCGAAAATTCATAAAAAATCCCCGCCGCAAGCCCCGAAAATGCAAAAAGCAAGGCATAATCGCCGCCCACGGCGACACCAACGAGAAGCCCCGCCACAGCACCGCGTGCGCCGTCGCCCGCGTAGCCCATAGCAAGGGTTATGGCATACGCCGCCATAATTCCTATGGAAACCGTAAAAACGCTGACGTCGGCGAGAGTCAGCACGGCGCAGAAGACGAGCGCGGCACGCCCCGCAGAAACAGCGCCCGCGTTTTTGCATTTTTTATCGAAAGCAAAGGAAAACAGAAACGTAAAAAGCAATATGGCAAGCGAGCAAAAAATGCCCGCGAAAAGGTCGTAGAACGTGCCGCCGCCGACTATACGCACCACCGCGCACACGAAGCAGGCAAAAAACGCCACCGCCGCGCGTATGCTCACGTCATCGTAAATGGGGAGCAAATCGTTGTAAGCGCCCGCACGGCGCACACTTCCCCCGCGCGCATTATGTATGAGCCTTGCGAGAAGATAACGCGCCGCCGCGCAAATCAGACACAGAACACAGGAAAGGCGAGTGCCCTCTCCGCCGAAAATAAGGCGAACAAACGCTCCCAGCACGAGCTCCGCCACAAACCGCTCTGCGGAGCAAACGAGGGCGATACCCAAAGGGTACGTGCCGAAAGGAAGCATCTTGCCCGAAAAAATATAACCCGTAAAAACCGCACAGGCGGAAATCAGCACACGCCGAAGCATCAGAAGCATAGCACGCCTGCGCTTCTTTTTGCCGCGCGTAATGGCAGCCGCGCGGAAGCTCTTTTTAATTTTTTCATCTGTCATTTTCATCAATCCTTTTTGCGTTATTTTTATAAATCTTTGCTGATTTTATCATAACGCAAAAAATGTTTTTAGCCTGTCGACTTATGTCCGTCGTAAAAAAATTCTTTTTCTTATATTTTGCCGTTTTTGCGCATTTTGTAAGCGTTTTTGTAAATAAAAATATCATTTTGCTGTTTTTTGTTTGCAAAATTCACCAATTTGGTGCTCTGCCCCTTTATTTTTCACTAAAAAATATCAAAAGGAGCACGAACGATTTTGTTCTCACTCCTTTTTTCTCGCACTTTGCAAATGTATTATCGTGCGGTAAAACAGCCTTCTCCTGCGGGAGAAGGGGGACCGCGTCGGGGTTACCCTAAACGAATAAAATGAGTTTTGGGTGTTCTCGCGTTAGCGGTGGATGAGGAGTTGCTTTAGTTCATAACACCTCATCCGTCAGCCTACGGCTGCCACCTTCCCCCGCTGGGGAAGGCTTTAGACTCGCACCTATCCATAGTCTAAATATAATTTATTTTATTTTGTCTTCAATTTCCTTTGCATACCCCAAAGCCTGCTCTGCCTCCACGTCATATCCGTTTTTGCGGTGAATATCTGCAATTTCCAAATAGAGCCGATGTGCTTCCTTGAATTTTCCGAGGTCTCGATAGCACATAGCAATCGAATACTTTTCATCGCAAAAATACGTTCCGATTTTCCCAGCCTTTTCGTAGTATGTAATCGCCTCTTCATATTTTTTCATATCTCGATAGATGCATCCGACCAAAAGACACAATTCCCAATTATCGGGATATTTTTGGAGTGCCTCTTTGCAAACCTCAAGAGCCTTTTCATATTGCTTTGCCAGCTCATATGCCTCTGCAAGCAATATCCATTCCCTCTCGTCAAGCGCGCCGCCAGCTTCGTCCATTTTTTGCTGGCGTTCCTTTAAAATTTCTTCGCCTTTTCCAAAAGAAAAGAGCATATCCTGTTTCATAGAAGCGGCTCTCCTATACGGAAGCGAATTTTTATCTGTTTTATCGGATAAAACCTCGTCAAACCATTTGAGGGCTTCATCTTTGCAATCATACATCATTGCCATATGTAGCCAAGCATAGTCCCATTTGTCTTGCATCGACATCTTGCCGGATTTCATTATTTTTTGATATTCAAGACGACATCTTAAAAAATCCTCGGGGTCGTCACTTATTTCATAGAGCGCAGAAAGTCTTTGTGCGTAATTTTCGTAAGCAACGGAATGTTTCTTAAAAAGGTCATCTACAATAACACCATAAAGTTTGGCAATTTCGGGCAGCATCAATACGTCGGGCAGCGTGGTTCCGCACTCCCACCTTGATACAGTCTGAGCTGTTACGCAAAGCTTTTCGGCAATATCTTCCTGTGTGTATTTTTTTGCCAGCCTGAACTTTTTCATATTTTCGGAAAACACAGTTGAGTTCATATAAAAATCTCCTTTTTGTTTTTCGTAAGCTTACGATTATATTATAGCAACAATAAAAGAAAATAACAATATCTCATTTTATGATTAAACTCTCACTTTTTGCACAGAAAAACATTGAAAACCGCCGAAAACAACCGTTTTTGGTCGTTCTCGGCGGAACTGTTATCCATATCTACGCCGCTATAGGAGCGCTTTCCGAAGACGCCGTTTCCGAAAGCATATTCTCTATGAGTATACCGTAGCCTTTTGTCGGGTCGGAAACCATAACGTGTGTGACCGCGCCCACAAGGTAGCCGTCCTGTATAATGGGGCTGCCGCTCATACCCTGAACTATACCGCCTGTTTTGGCTATGAGAGATTCATCGGTTATCTCCACGGTAAAGTTTTTCTGCCCGCCGCTTTCGTCGACGGAAGAAATATTTATTTCGTATTCCGCTCTGCCCCCGCCGTCTACCGTTGCTATAATCTTTGCCTTGCCGCTGTGAACTTTGCCCTTGCCCGCGGCGGGATATACAGAGGAGGCAAGCTCCTCAGGTATTCCGCAAAGTGCGCCCACTATTCCGGCGTAACTGTTCTTTAAAATTTTGCCCGTTTTGTGCCCTGTGAAAAATCCGCGCAGTTCACCGGGCTCGCCTCTTTTGCCTTTTATGATTTCAGTAAGGCTGACTTCCTCGCAGGTGCCGTAGGAAACAGGAACAAGCGCGCCCGTTTCGCTGTCGCAAATGCCGTGACCAAGCCCCGCGAAAACGCCTGTTTCAGGGTCTATGAACGTAACCGTGCCTATGCCCGCCGCGTTATCTCGTGCGAGCACGCCGATTTTATATTTTCCGTCCGCACCCACAGCCGATTTCACGCTGAAAGTTTTTTCCTTGCCGTCGCGCTTTACCGTAACGGAGAGTTCGCCGCCGTTTTTTTCCACAATATCGCAAAGAGCCTTGGCGCTGCTTATTCGCTCGCCGTTTATAGAAATTATAACGTCGCCTTTGCAAATCCCTGCATCACGCGCGGGGCTGCCCGCATTTTCGCCGCTGCCGACTTTGGTAAGGTTAACGATTATAACGCCGTCGGTATGCAAGCGCACGCCGAAAGGCACGCCCGCCGCGATAAGCATTTTTTGGTTTTCGGCGGTCATATAATCGTCCCGTGTCATATCCGCCGCCGAAACGGGCAAAATAACCACTGCAAACGAAAGAAAGAGAGCCGCCAAAAACACCGCTGCCGCTTTTTTTGTTTTTGACATATTTTTCGCTTCCAATGCGGCTTTCTTTTACAGAATACTTTTCGCACGCCACCGCCGCATATGGCGCGGGACGAAATTTCGTCCATATCTAATTTGCGATATTTTTAAAAAAATATGTGTAACAAAATTTTCAAAGAAGATTTCTCTTTTTCTTTTTGAAAGAAAAAGAGAGAAAAAGAAGCAAAAAGCCTCGCCGGCTTTAGCGGCATTTCGCTCTCAAGGTTCAGCGAACTTCATTACGCAAAGCAAGCACCCAAAACCGAAACTCCCTTCACGCGAATTTTTCTCCAAGAATTATTAGTGTATGCTGATTCCAAAGCTTTTACGTCCCGCAACGGTGGTTCAGATATGAGAGCGAAATATTAAGCCGAAACTTTATTCGTAACCCTTTGCAGAGAGCGAAAAATTTGCATTTAGAACTCAACCGCGTGGTTCCACGCAATTTTCCGCAGGAAAATCTAGCGTGGGGAGCGGTTCTCGCTGTGGTTTTCAGCAGAACAAAGCGATAAACCTGCAAGGTTTTTGCCTCTTTTTGTAACTTTTTCTCTCAAAGAGAAAATGTTTATGAAATTCCAAAAGTGCAGCGCAATTTTGATAATAAAAAAGTGCGCGAGAGCGCACATCAACACCCCTACACCTCACTCATGAGGGGTGGCGGTTGCTTTTTGTTTGTGATATAATAGAAATATGAAT
>JAFTOK010000222.1 GCA_017463815.1 Clostridia bacterium
AAATCACACCACAACGTAGGCGGTCTTCCCGACGATCTCGCAGAAAAATTCGAGCTCGTTGAGCCCCTCAAACTTCTCTTTAAAGACGAAGTTCGCGTAGTGGGCAGAGCGCTCGGTCTCCCCTCCGAAATGGTAGACCGCCAGCCCTTCCCCGGCCCCGGCCTCGGCGTCCGTTGCCTCGGCGCGATTACGCGCGACAGACTCGCAGCTCTCCGCGAAGCAGACGCTATCCTTCGCGAAGAATTTGCAAACTGCGGCCTTTCCAAAACGGTATGGCAGTATTTCGTTGTAATTCCCGATATCAAGAGCGTTGGTGTTAAAGACGACAGCCGCTACGAAGGTTGGCCCGCTATCCTCCGCGCGGTTAACACAAAAGACGCTATGACAGCCACAATCGAAGAAATTCCTTACTCTGTTCTTCACAAAATCACGAACAGAATCGTTACGGAAGTTCCCGGCATCAACCGCGTACTCTACGACATCACACCCAAGCCCACGGGCACAATCGAGTGGGAGTGATTTTCTCATAAAAAACGTAAAGAAAAAGCCTTGTTACAAGGCTTTTTCTTGTTAATTTCAAAGTCAACATTTTCAGCAAATAAACATCGGGAGGTAATTTTATGTTTTGCAGATTTTGCGGCAAGCAGATATTGGACGACAGCATTTTTTGTTCCTATTGCGGAAAGGGAACGGATAGGTCAATGTTAAAAAAAGCGCGCGCATTGACAATTACGGGAAAATACCGACAAGCCCTCGAAATTTATGATGAGTTGATAGATGATGACCCCTCCGATATCAATGGATATATCGGGCATTTACGTGTCGTTTCCTACAATTACACAAGGTTCGACGGTTCATATGATTATAAAAATACAACGACAAACGCCCAGGTGTATCTCGACGTATCCTCCGCAATAAATACCGTGGAAAAACTTCTGGGCGGTAATGGCTCCAACGACAGCGAATACGACGATTTTATCAAACGCTACAAAAAACACACTGCGGAGCAGGAAAGAATACGTTTGGAACGGGAAAAGCAAAGGCAATATCAGCTGGAACAGCGAAAAGCAGAAAACAAAAAACGGCACAAAGAAGCGTTGGAAACAGCGCTTAAAGCAGGGGACGAGGCTCTTTCCGCATCAAATCGCAAAGACGCATTTAAACAATATTCTCGCGCCATCGTTCTTGCAAAATATTCGGAAACCACTTTGCCCGAAACCTTTTTAAACAAATTAGGAGAAGTCTGTAAAGCCGACGCCAGCGAGGCAAGATACAATAGCGACGTAATGGAATATTTTACGGAATTGGCTAGGGCAAACAACCCCGCTGCGCAATTCTATCTCGGATATATCTATATGTGGGGAAAAAGCTCCACCGTCTACGATTATTTGTATCGCAATGACTCCGGAAACATCTCCACGCGCACATCGTACCCCGAAAAAGACAAAGCCGAAAGCTGGTTTGATAAAGTATTAAGCAACGGTTCGCCTGAGGCTATGCTCTATCGGGAAGAAACGCAAAAATTGCTTGAAATATTACCTTACATTTAAAAGAAACTCACATCGCTTTCGGGCGTTTACGTAAAAATGAATATGTTCGGCAATATTCAGGTTGTGCCGATATTTTAAGCCCACCCGCCCATTCAGGGCGGGATTTTTTTCTTTTCTTCACCAATTCTTCAAAAAAAGTTAACATATCCGTAACACCCTCTTGAAAAAATGTACAAAAACATATATAATTTATATTAACAGGTTACTGTTTTTCAAAATTTATCGGAAGAGAGGTTCCCTTTTATGGAATTCAACGTTAACAGCACATTCCTCTATGTTGTTGCGGCGGCGGTCATTCTTTTCGTGCTCGCGCAGTCCGTGTTCTTCCTCGTGCGTGCATACCGCAGAGGTAAGCAGCTCGGTATGAGCGCAAAGAAGCTCCGCAGCGTAGTTTTCTCCACAAGCATTTTCACAATAGCGCCCGCTATATCAATTTTGCTCGGCGTAGTAACGCTTTCCAAGTTTCTCGGCATACCGCTCCCTTGGATTCGTATGAGCGTTATCGGTGCGCTTACGTATGAGCTTCCTGCGGCGAAAAGCGCTGCTTCCGCGCTCGGCATAGAGCTTTCGCAAACAATTACCGACCCCGCCACATACTCCACGGTTGCGTGGGTTATGACGCTCGGCATTCTCCCCAGCATTATTTTGCCGCCCATCCTTATGAAAAAAATAAAGGGCGGTATGTTAAAGGTAAAAAACAAGGATAAAAAATGGGGCGATATATTTATGTCCTCCCTCTTTTTGGGTATGATTTCCGCATTCCTCGGCGTTGTTTTTGCAGACGTACGCTCCGGGCTTCCCGGCTTCATTCCGCTTTTCGTACTTCTCGTTTCCGCCGCAATAATGGGTATATGCGGCTTGCTCATAAAAAAACTCGGTTGGAAATGGCTTGAAACGTACGCTCTTTCCATAAGTATGGTCGGCGCACTTGTTTTCGCCGTTCTTATATCGCCGGTTATTACAGGCTGAGGAGGTAAAATATGAACGATTACATAAAGAAAACCGATAAATACGGCAAAATTTGGATTTGGACAGCGGCAATCGTTATAGTTATGGTCCCCGTTGCTATATGCATAGCGTATAACGCGTGGCCGCCGATTATCCCGCTTCTTAAAGGTCTTTTCGGCGTTGCGCCTATGTTCTGGACCGTTGGCGTTATTGAAGTTATTACCTATACCCCTATGCTCGGCGTAGGCGGCACGTATCTCGGCTTCGTTACCGGAAACATCACAAGCATAAAAGCCCCCGCCGCGCTCAACGCTATGCAAAACCTCGGTGTGGATGCAGATAGCGAAGAAGGCGAAGTCGTTTCCACAATAGCAATTGCTACCTCATCCATTGTAACAACAATTATTATAGCAACGGGCGTTGCTTTGCTCACGCTTATCGCGCCCATACTCGATTCCCCCACACTTCAGCCTGCGTTTGAAAACATTCTTCCCGCGCTTTTCGGCGGGCTCGGTGTAGTTTACATCAGCAAAAACTGGAAGCTCGCCCTCGCTCCGCTCGTGTTTATGGTGGCGCTTTTCCTCATCGCCCCCGGGCTTGCAGATGCAGTAGGCGTTCTTGTGCCCGTAGGCATAATAATCGCGCTTGCCGCAGGCAGAATTATGTATAAGAAAGGTTGGATTTAATATGCCCGTTCTTATAACCCTCGGTGTGCTTATAGTCTTGCTCGTCGCGGTAGTGCTCATCCGCACGCTCCTTTTCAAACCCGAAAAAGAAACACCCGTAAATGAAGAAAATATCGAGCTCGACAGCACCAAAATCGTAGACTCTCTGGCGGCTATGATACGCTGCAAAACGGTATCTTACAACGATGAAGCGCTTGTGGACCGCGCGGAATTTGCAAAGTTCGAGGCTTTGCTCCGTGAGCGGTTTCCGCTCATACACGAAAAATGCACTTTTGAAAAAGTGGGAAAAACAGGTCTTCTATATTGCCTGAAAGGCAAATCCGCAGAAAAGCCCTCCGTTTGTATGGCACACTACGACGTCGTGCCCGTGAACGAGGAGGGGTGGAGCACGCCCGCCTTCGACGGCATAGTAAAAGATGGTTATATCATCGGCCGCGGCACGCTCGACACAAAAGGCACGCTCTGCGGCATTATGGAGGCACTTGAAAAGCTTCTCGCAGGCGGTTTTGTACCCGCAAACGACATTTACCTTTCCTTTTCCGGCGAAGAAGAAACAAGCGGCGATTCCTGCCCCGAAATTGTGGCACATCTTGAGAAAAACGGCGTAAAACCCGCAATCGTGCTCGACGAAGGCGGCGCCGTTGTAAATAACGTATTCCCCGGCGTAAAACGCGAATGCGCGCTTATAGGCACGGCGGAAAAAGGCTTTGTAAATATGAGCTTTACTATGGAATCGGAGGGCGGACACGCCTCCACGCCGCCCGTACACACGGTTTGCGGCAAGCTGGCGGATGCTATAACGAAAATAGAGAAAAAGCCGTTCAAACCTCAGCTCACAAAGCCTGCGGCGGAAATGTTCGACGCTATGGGCAGAAACGCTTCTTTCCCTATGCGAATGATTTTTGCAAACCTCTGGCTATTCAAACCGGTACTCTACCTCTTCGGCAAGCTCTCGGGCGGCGAAATAAACGCGCTTATGCGCACAACAGTCGCCGTTACGAAAATGGAGGGCAGCTCCGCTTACAACGTGTTGCCGCCCAAAGCGAGCTTCGGCATAAATATGCGCCTGCTCGGCACGGACACGGTGGAAAGCGTGAAAGCTCGCCTTGCCAAAATAATAAACAACCCGAAAATCAAAATAGATGTTGTACAGGGTATGAACCCCTCCATCTGCTCCGACACTACCTGCGAGGAATGGGGAAAGCTCCGTGAAGCTATACACCAAACCTGGCCCGAAGCCATAGTTTCGCCATACCTTATGATGGCGTGCAGCGATTCCCGCCACTATTGCAGGATTACCGACAGAGTTTACCGTTTTTCCGCAATGCGCCTTTCCAAAGAGGAGCGCGCGATGATTCACGGCAACAACGAACGCATACCGATAGATACGCTTATAAAAACCGTTGAATTTTACGTAAGATTTATAAGAGTTTTGTAACAAATAGCAAAAACACAGCCGTATTTTTATACGGCTGTGTTCTTTTTTTGTTACAAATCGCTAAAATTCACAAAATCTCTTGCCTTATCGTCTTTATTGTGGTATACTACAAAATGGCGTGAGGTATACATAATGCACAAAATAAATGTATATTTTTGAGCAATCACGCCACAACAAAAATTTCAGGCATCGGTGGTGATTTTGTGAAAACTGTTATATTCGATATGGACGGGCTGCTTGTGGATTCCGAAATCCGCGCGCTGCGCGCTTGGCGCGAGGTAGCCAAAAAACACGGCATACCCCATATAGACGAGCTTTTTCCCAAAATCATCGGCACGAACACGTTTACGCGCGGTATTATCTTCAACGAATACTACGGAGGCGCGTTCGATTTTACCGCCTGCAACGAGGAAGTACGCTCGCTTGCACACGGTTATGAAGCCGAAACCCCGATTCCCTTAAAGAAGGGCGTGCGCGAACTGCTTGCGTATCTGCGCGAAAACGGATACAGAATAGCAATCGCCTCCTCAGGTCTTTTTTCCACCATAGAACGCAGAATGAAATACCACGGAATATACGAATATTTCGACGTTATCGTTTCGGGCGAAATGGTTACGCACAGCAAGCCTAACCCCGAAATCTTCCTTCTCTGCGCAGAGCGCCTCGGCGTTTCCCCGAGCGAAATAACCGTTTTCGAGGATTCCCCGAACGGCATAAAAGCCGCACGCGCCGCGGGTATGCGTCCCGTTTTGGTGCCCGACCTGTTCGCGCCCGAAAAAGACATTGCCGACCTTGCATACACGGTATGCGCCTCGCTCCTTGAGGTAAAAGAAAAATACGAAAACGGCAGTCTTTAAAAAATAACGCTTTTATTTTTTCATTTTTAAAAAGCGGTAGATTGAAAGGAATTTTAAAATGGAACTCAGCGGAAAAAGAATGTATTCTCTCTTGAAAAAGCTCAATTTCGAACGTCTTTCCACGTTTGAAGGTGAAAAACGCGGCGCAGAAATCATCGCCGAAGAAATCAAGAGCATCGGGCTCGAACCTAAAATCGAAACTTTTATGGCTCCCCGTTACGAAATCAAAAAAGCAAAATTTGAAGTAACGTCCCCCTTCAAGTGCGAATACGAAGTTTCGGGCTACGGTTTTTCGGGCAACGCCGCGAAAGACGGTATCGAAGCAGATTTCTACTACCTCGAATCTTTCGATGAAATGTGCCTTGCAGGCGCGAAAGGCAAAATTGTCTTCGTTGCAGGCGGCTTGAACGTCGAAAACTTCAAAAAGCTCGTTAAATCCGGCGCGCTCGCATTCGTTGCCACAAGCGGCACTTGGCTCGACAAAAAGAGCGAAACAGACCTTGAAGAGCGTATGCTCCGCCCCATTCATACGGACGAAGGCGTTATTCCCGGTCTTTGTATGCGTATGACGGACGGTATCAAGCTCGTAAACTCCTGCCCCAAAACAGTTAAGTTTACACTTGAACAGGAAGAAGGCGAAGCGGAAAGCCAGAACGTTATTTGCGAAATCCCCGGAACAAAATACCCCGAAGAAGTAATCGTTTACACATCTCATTACGACTCCGTTATTTTCAGCCACGGTATGTTCGATAACGCTTCCGGTACGGTAAACAACCTCGAACTTGTTCGTTACTTTGCAAAAAATCTTCCCCAGCGCACAATGAGATTTATTTTCACAGGCTCTGAGGAAAGAGGTCTTCTCGGCAGTAAGGCGTACGTTGCAGACCACAAAGACGAGCTTGAAAACATTCGCCTTTGCATCAACGTGGATATGACAGGCCCCATACTCGGCTACGACACAGCGCTCGTTATGGCAGATATGGCTGTTTGCCACGCTATGGACTTTTATAAGAAGGAAATAGGCTTCGCTATGGAAGTTAAGCAGGACATCTACTCTTCCGACGCTATCCCCTTCGCAGACAACGGCATCCCCGGCATCAACTTCTTCCGCCGCGCCGCTGCCGACTCCACAAAAATCCATTGCCGCTACGACATCATCTCTACGGTAACGGCAAAGAGCCTTGCAAGAACGGCAAACTTCATTCTTTCGTTTGTTAAAAAGCTTGACAATGCGGTTTACTTCCCCATCGACCGCAAAGTTCCCGAAGAAATAGTTGAAAAGGTAGACAAATACCTCCGCAAAAACCCCCAGAAATAAAATATAAATTTGAAGATAAGGTTTCCCACAAACGGGAAACCTTATTTTTTTCGGTGCAGACAAGCTCTTGCGCGCGAGATACATTCGACTCCGCCCTCTCGCCGTCATTCTGAGCGAAACAAAGTGGAGCCGAACGAATCCCGAGAGGGCTCCGCTCAGTATGACAACGCGCGTAGTGCGGATTTAGTCGGCATTCCACAAAAAACCTTTTTGCCAATTTTCCCTTTTACTGTATAAAACAGAAAAAAGCGGCGAAAATATAGATAGTTATCGCCGCAAGGTTTATTAGTTCGCTTCCCTTACGGCTCGCCGAAAAGGCAGAAAGGAAACAAAAAATGAATATGAACACAAATCAGAAGAAACAAGACAAACTCAACAAGGGCATTGCCATAGCAGTTGCTGTTTTGCTCGCGCTCACGCTCATCGTAACGATTATCGCGTTTTCCGCAAGCAAACGCTCCGCAGGCGCGGGCACAAGCGGCTCTACAAAGCAGACGCTTAAAACCACGTCCACTATGAATACGCCTTCCGCCTCCACAGGCACCCCCACCACGCCCGGTACAGACGGCACAAGCACGCCCGGCACACAAACGCCCGGTGACGGCGGCGACGAACCCACAGGCGCGGAAGAACCCGATTTCGTTTGCCCCGTAAGCGGCACACTCGTTAAAGATTACTCCGCAGACATCCCCGTTTTCTCCCTCACTATGGAAGATTACCGCGTACATTGCGGCCTTGATATAGCCGCAGACGCAGGCACAGAGGTTCTCGCAGCGGCAAGCGGCGAAATCACAAAAGTTTTCTATGACCCGATGATGGGGCAGACGGTGGAAATCACGCACGACGGCGGCTACGTTACGGTTTATAAAAACCTGCAGACAAAGCTTCCCGAAGGCACGGCAGAGGGTGCGAAAGTTACCGTAGGCGACGTTATCGGCTACGTTGGCGACACAGCGCTCGTGGAAATTTCCGAAGGACCTCACCTCCACTTTGAAATGCACAAAGACGAGGAAATTATGAATCCCCTTTCCAAAATTTCGCTCCCCGAAAAAGACGAAGGCAGCGATTACGAGGACTAACCTTAAGCGAACTTAAAATAAAAAACCGTTTCAGTTTTCACGGAACGGTTTTTTATTTTTTCGGAACGCAAAATAATCTTCATTTTTCTGATTTTTTAACAAAGCAGAGCCATTGTTTTTTACCATTTTGTTTCATTTATTACCCCGATATTGTCATTTTTAACAAAAAGTCACTTCGTTTTTTTAATCAAAGTATGTCACATTTCATTGACAAAATGGCAACATTGTGATAAAATACTTACAGAAAGTTATGTGTCCCGAAAATAGCTTTTGCTTTTCGGCACATAAACGAAAAAAATTTAATAAAAGGAGATTTTTCCCTATGAAAAGAGTATTGTCAATCTTGTTGGCACTCACATTGCTTATGGGCGTAGTTGCTCTCGCAGCTTGCGGCAACACAGGCTCTCAGCAGACAGACCCGACATTCACAGGCGGTTCCGGCACAGAAGCAACAACAACTGCTGGCGCTCTCGACCCCGGCGACCCTGACGCCGGCAAAACACACCGCAAAGGTTTCGAAAACGTTAACTTCGGCGGCAAAACATTTAAATTCGCAGGCGCAACAGACCACACAGACGGCTGGGCAGACTACGAAGTTTATGCTGAAGAAGGCAGCGAAGGTATCCTCGACGCATCCATCATCGAAAGAAACGACATTTTGTTCGAACTTTATGAATGCTTCATCGAAATCGAACCTACAAGCGCAGGCACGCTCGACAACGACTTTGCTACAAACCAGAACAGAATTGACCTTTTGAACGGTAAATACAACATCGGTAGCAAATACAGCCAGTACTACAACTTCTACGACCTCGACATCGACCTCACACAGCCTTGGTGGGACCAGGGTTTGATTGAAGACCTTACAGTAGATGGCCAGCTCTACGCTATCACAGGTGCTTTCTCTCTTACCTCTTTCGACGCTACTTGGGTAATGTTCTTCAACAAGACAGTTCTTGAAAACAACGAAAAACTCGTTGGCGTTGACCCTTATGAACTCGTTAACAACAACGAATGGACACTCGACAAATTCTACGAAATCATTAAAAAAGCCGGCAACGAAGACGGTGACCAGGTTATGACAGAAGGCACAGGCGACATCTTCGGTCTTGTTTCTTCCACATTCGGTATCCGTGGTCTTTATTTCGGTGCAGGCCAAGGCTATGCTACAAAGACAGACTCTAACGGCACATCTGAATTCTCTCACGCATTTACAGACGCTGCAGTTACAGCTACAAACAAAGTTATCGACATCTACAGCCACGAATACACAAAGATTCTCAGCTACACAGTAGTTCAGTCTCAGATGCGCGGTGGCCTTACACTCTTCGCTCCCGAAGTTCTTCGTATGGCTTCCTACTACGCAGGCAAACAGGGCGACTCCACAGACCCTGTAGACATCGGTATCGTTCCTCATCCGAAACTCAATTCTGACCAGGCAAACTACAAACACAACGTAGATAACCACATCATCTACACTTGCGTTCCTAAAACTTGCACAGATATCGAAAGAATTGCACAGTTCCTTGAAGTTTACGCATACCACTCCTACTTCACGGTATACAACTACTACCTCAACCTCTACAAATACACATATACAACAGACACAGAAGCTGCTAATATGGTTGATATCATCCTCAAATCTCGTTCCTTCGACCTTGGCTACCAGTTCGGTTTCGCAGGTGTTGACACTGCTTACATCTCCGGTGTACAGGAAGGCAGCAACGTTATCGCAGAACTCCGCGGTGAACTTGGCGATGCTATCGTAACAGCTGCAAACGAATACAAAGCTAAACTCGCAGCAGCAAACAACTAATTAAACAAAAACAAAAAACACACGGTTTAAACCGTGTGTTTTTTTGCTTGTTAATGAAAAATAGCTCTTATGCTTTGTAATTTCCTA
>JAFTOK010000223.1 GCA_017463815.1 Clostridia bacterium
CCGAAGCACATGCAAAGGCAAAGGATTAACGACAAAATTTTCTTTAACATTTGGAACTCCCTCCGAAAAAAATCTGCACAATTTTCACTTTTGTGCGAAAGCTGACCTTATACATTTTTTATAATATATAGGGTATTATTTAACAATTCTATTTTACCTCAAAAGGCTTTTTGTGTCAAGGTCTTTTTTACTTTTGACCGACATCAAAAAGCCGAGTTTTGAGCGTATTTTTGTGCTTTTTTGTGCTTTTTTCGTCACATTGCACAACATTTTGTAGTGGGGTTTCTAACGTTCCGTCAATTTGATGTGAAACTTTCACAAGTTTTTGTGATTATTTTGTACACGTACATTTTTTCATCAGTCAAGGTAATCCTTGAGCTTTTTGGAGCGGCTGGGGTGGCGGAGCTTGCGAAGCGCCTTTGCTTCTATCTGGCGGATACGTTCTCTGGTGATATTGAACTGCTGTCCAACCTCCTCGAGAGTGCGCGTTCTGCCGTCCTCAAGGCCGAAACGGAGCTTGAGGACCTGCTCTTCCCTGGGTGTGAGCGTGTGGAGGACCTCACAAAGCTGCTCGCGCAGAAGCGTGTAGGATGCCGCATCTGCGGGCGCGGGGGAAGCATCATCCTCTATAAAGTCACCGATGTGGCTATCCTCCTCCTCACCAACGGGTGTTTCGAGAGAGATGGGGTCCTGCGCTATCTTCATTATCTCGCGAACCTTCTCGGAGCTCATATTCATCTCTTTTGCGATTTCCTCTGCGGAAACGTCGCGGCCACATTCCTGGAGCATCTGGCGCTGAACCTTTGTAACCTTATGGATTGTTTCCACCATATGAACGGGGATACGGATTGTTCTCGCCTGGTCTGCAATGGCACGCGTGATAGCTTGTCTTATCCACCAGGTTGCGTATGTGGAGAATTTATACCCTTTTGTGTAGTCGAATTTGGAAACGGCTTTCATAAGGCCGAGGTTACCTTCCTGAATAAGGTCGAGGAAGAAAAGACCTTTACCAACGTATCTTTTGGCGATGCTTACAACGAGTCGGAGGTTGGCTTCTACAAGCTCCTGCTTCGCCTTTTCGTCGCCTTCGGACATACGTTTGGAAAGCTCTGCTTCGCGTTCGAGCGTAAGAAGCGGAACTTTACCTATTTCTTTAAGGTACATCTTAACGGGGTCGTCAATCGCAAGGCCCTTCTGTGCGAGAAGCGCTTCCATATTTTCCGCGCTTTCATAGCTTTCGAGGTCGTTTTCTATATCGTCGTCGAGCCCTTCGTCATCGGCAAAGCATTCCGTAACGTCGATACCGAGGCCTTCAAGCGCTTCATAGAGCTTGTCTATCTGGTCTATATCGTAGTCGCTGTTGCCGAGCGCCATCATAATTTCGCTGTTGGAAAGAGTGCCTTTTGCTTTCGCTTTTTCGATAAGTTCCTGAATATTAACGGGCTTTTCGTCCGCAAGCACGTCTTCCTTCGGCTTTGCGGGCGGATTATGTCCTAGATAATCGTCTACGTTTATTTCATCTTTTTTCTTTCTTTTCGGTGCGTCACCGGAAGCGGAAGAAGTGCTTTTTTTCGCTCTCGGCTTTCTTGCCGGAGCGGCTTTTTCTTCCAGAACTTCTTTCTTTTCGTTATTTTCCATTGTAAAACCTCCCACAGTTTTATTTACTGCTATTTTTCTTCGAAAGTATTATTTTCATTGCGTCTTCCAGCTCGTCGCCGCTTTGCGCAACATTTTTTTCTTTTTTCAGCGCGTTTATGCTATCCGCAAGCACTGTTTCGTCATTTTTCGCAAGCTCTGCGCGCTTGCGCTGCATATCGCTTATACGCGCGATTTCTTCCACGGAAAATTCCGCGCCGAGCATACCGAGGTCTGCCCTGCCCTCCTGCCGTTCAATCGCCTCGAACACTTTTCTGCCGAACGACGTTTTGAAATCGTCTGCCGAAAGGGACAATTCCCCGGTTTTGATTTTTGCAAAAAGCTCCGGTTTGAGCATAATGAGCCCTATTATTGCCTCTTCCGCTTTGGCGGCTTTCGTGTTGCCAACCATTTCGCGGTTTACCCTGTCGCCGTAGCCTGATGTGTCGGAAATAATTTTGCGCATCTTTGCGCTTTCATCTTCCCTGTACTTTTTGTGGCGTATACGCTCTACGTCGGAAGTAAGGCTCTTTGCCTCTATGCCGAGCTTTTCCGCAGCCTTTGCAATATAAACGGTGCGCTCCACGCTGGAATATATGTCTGCTATAAGCTCGCATATTTCGCGTGCCGCTTTTACCTTTTCATCGGGCACTTCGAGGTCGTGGCGCTTCAGCACCCCGTCGCAAAGGAAGTCGAATTTCCCGCGGCTGCCCTCTATAAGCGCACGGAACTTTTCCGCACCGAATTTTTTTATATATTCGTCGGGGTCTTTCGCGTCCTTTACCTTGAGCACGCTTACCTCAAGCCCCGCTTCCTCCAAAAGCGGTATGGCGCGTTTTGCCGCCGCCTGCCCCGCTTCGTCGCTGTCGTAAGAGATAACGACTTTCTTCGTGTACTTCGCCATAATGCGCGCCTGCTCGGACGTGAGCGCCGTGCCGAGCGTTGCCACAGCATTGGCAAAGCCTGCTATGTTGACCGCTATAACGTCCATATACCCTTCGCAGAGAATTATGTATTCCTCGCAGCAAGTGCGCGCGAAGTTGAGCGCAAAAAGATTGCGGCTCTTTTTGAACACGGGCGTGTCGGAAGTGTTTAAGTATTTCGGTTTCGTTTCATCGTCTGTGGCTCTGCCGCCGAAACCAACGACATTGCCAAGGTTGTCTATAATCGGGAAAATCAGCCTTCCACGGAAATAGTCAAAGTAGCTCCCCGTGCGCTCGCTTTTGCCGCAGAGGAACGCTTCGCGCAGTTCTTCGTCGCGGTATCCCTTCGTGTGCATATATTTGCGAAGCGCATCGAAACTCTGCGGTGCAAAGCCGAGCCCGAAGCGTTTTACGGCGGAAGAAGAGAGCTTTCTTTTGGCAAGATAAGCACGTGCCGCTTCCGCGCAAGGCTCATAAAGCATTTTGTTAAAATACCTCGCCGCTTCTCTGTTCATCTCGTGCATACGGGAACGTTTCACGAGCTCGCTTTTGTTCTCGGTCTCCCCGGGCATTTCAAGCCCCGATTTTTTCGCCAGAAATTCCAGCGCCGATATATAATCGAGGTTTTCGGCGCGCATAATAAAAGTAATAACGTCGCCGCCTGCCCCGCAACCGAAGCATTTGAAAGTTTCCGTGTTTGAAAACACCGTAAAAGAAGGTGTTTTTTCCGAATGAAACGGGCAAAGCCCCACTTTGTTGGAACCCGCCCTTTTCAGGTTGACGTAGGAGGATATAACGTCGTCTATTCTGTTTCTGTATTTCAGTTCTTCAACGAACCCTTGCGAAATCGCCAAAATCCGCCCTCCGTTACATATATATTATAATGAAGCAATTTAAATCTGCATTAAATAACGATGTATTTATAATTTTCGTTTTATGTACGTTCCATTCCCGTATGAGCGGAAATAGAAAAGGCAAAAACACCTTTTAATACTAATATACGAATTTTTTTAAAAAAATCCTGCTTATTTTTGAAAAAAATTTTAATTTTTTATTATTTTTGCTTTTCTTCGTCAAAATATTTGCGCACAAGCGCGGGTGTGCGTTTGCCGTTTGTCGCCGCCGTGATTTTCGCGCAAACACGCCCCGCAATTCTTTCGGGTGCGGAAAAACGAATCAAAACGCAATTTGAAAAATCGGAAGAATTTATTTTTCCGCCCGCCTGCGTTATTTCATAAAGCAGTTTTTGGTATTCCTGGTAATCGATTTCGAGCGCATATTCTTCGTATTCCTCAAAAAACGCACATTCAGCCGCCGCCACGGCAGCCGCTGCCGCGCCCGAATAGGCG
>JAFTOK010000224.1 GCA_017463815.1 Clostridia bacterium
CCCGAAGCTTCCCTTCTTATCAAGAGATGCAACGACTTCGGTGCAGGCGGCGTTTCCGTTGCTATAGGCGAAATCGCAGACGGTCTTGCTATCGACCTCAACGCAGTTCCCAAAAAATATGAAGGTCTTGACGGTACAGAGCTCGCAATAAGCGAATCTCAGGAAAGAATGGCTGTTGCTGTTGAAGCAAAAGACGTTGAAAAATTCCTCGCTCTTGCCGCAAAAGAAAACCTCGAAGCAACAGTTGTTGCAAAAGTTACCGCTGAACCCAGACTCACGATGACTTGGAACGGCAAAACAATAGTAGATATTTCCCGCGAGTTCCTCAACTCCAACGGTGCTGAAAAGCACACAAGCGTTGCCCCCGTTGCGCCCAAAGCGTTTGCTAAGGACACCAGCGGAGACTTTGCAGAAAAATACAAAGCGCTCGCAGACGACCTCAACGTTTGCTCCAAACGCGGTCTTTCCGAACGCTTCGACTCCACGATTGGCGCAGGCACAGTGCTTATGCCCTTCGGCGGTAAATATCAGCTCACGCCCATTCAGGCAATGGCACACAAGGTTTCCGTAGAACACGGACACACAGACGATTGCTCTGTAATGGCATACGGCTATAACCCCTTTATTTCCGAAAAGAGCCCCTACCACGGCGCTTACCTCGCAGTTGTAGAATCTGCCTCCAAGCTCGTTGCAACAGGTGCTAAATACGAGGACGTTTACCTTACGTTCCAGGAATATTTTGAAAAACCGCGTAACGAAGGCGCGCGTTGGGGCAAACCTTTCGCCGCACTTCTCGGCGCTCTCGAAGCTCAGCTCGACCTTGGAATCGCCGCTATCGGCGGTAAAGACTCTATGAGCGGCTCTTTCGACGCTCTCGACGTCCCCCCGACGCTTGTTTCCTTTGCAATCACACCCGAAAAAGTGCAAAACGTTATCTCCCCCGAGTTCAAGGGTGCAGGCCATAACGTATACCTTCTTAAACCCGCATACACAGAAAAGAATGTTCCCGATGCGGCTTCTCTTATCGAAAACTTTGCAAAAGTTCACGCTCTCACGTCCACAGGCAAAGCGGTTGCCGCTTACACGCCCACATACGGTGGCGTAGCAGAAGCGGTTATGAAGATGTGCTTCGGCAACAAGCTCGGCTTCACATATGCTGACGGCGTTTCCGCAGACGATATCTGGGGCTACAACTACGGCGCGTTCGTGCTCGAAATGGCAGACGACACCGTTCCCGAAGGCGCTATTCTCCTCGGTACGACAACAGAGGAAAAAGCAATTGTCAAGGGCGAAGCAAAGCTCTGCCTCTGCGAACTCCTCTCTATCTACGAAAACAAACTCGAACCCGTTTTCGCAACACACGCAAAAGAAGACAAAACACCTCTCACGGCATATGCTTATAATGCCGAAAGCAGAGTGGCTCCCGCGGTTAAGGTTGCAAAACCCACGGTTCTCATCCCGATATTCCCCGGCACAAACTGCGAATACGATACAGCACGCGTGCTTGAAGACGCAGGCGCAAACGCAGAGCTCTTCGTTGTACGCAACCTCACGTCCGACACAATCGCGGCTTCCGTAGACGAATTTGCGGCTAAGGTTAAAGATTCTCAAATCATCTTCGTTCCCGGCGGCTTCTCCGGCGGCGACGAACCCGACGGCAGCGGTAAGTTCATCACGGCATTCTTCCGCAACGCGGCTGTTAAAGAAGCTGTTACGGAACTTCTCGAAAAACGCGACGGTCTTATGTGCGGTATCTGCAACGGTTTCCAGGCTCTTATCAAGCTCGGTCTTGTTCCCTACGGCAAAATTATCGACACAGACGAAACTTGCCCCACGCTAACATTCAACTCCATCGCACGCCACCAGTCAAGACTCGTTCGCACGCGCATCGCATCCAACAAATCCCCTTGGCTCGCTGAAACAAACGTAGGCGATATCTACACGGTTCCGATTTCCCACGGCGAAGGTCGCTTCCTCTGCGACGCAGATTTGCTCGCAAAACTTGCCGCAAACGGTCAGATTGCTACGCAGTACGTAGACCTCGACGGCAACCCCACAAGCGATATCCTCTTCAACCCCAACAATTCCATAGGTGCTGTTGAAGGTATCACTTCCCCCGACGGTAGAGTATTCGGTAAAATGGGCCACTCCGAGCGTATCGGCGGCGGTCTTTACAAGAACGTGGACGGCGTATTTGAAATGGGTATGTTCCGCTCCGCTGTTAAGTACTTCAAATAATTTTGGAGGGCAAAATGAAAACAGATATTGAAATCGCACAATCCGTCGAAATGCAGCACATTTCCAAAATAGCGGAAACTGCAGGCATCGACGAAAAACACCTCGAATATTACGGCAGATATAAAGCCAAAATAGACCTCTCTCTCCTTTCCGAAACGGAAAAGGAAGAAGGCAAACTCGTTCTCGTTACAGCCATCACCCCCACACCGGCGGGTGAAGGCAAAACGACGACGACAATCGGCCTTGCCGACGGTCTTCGTAAAATCGGCAAAAACGTAGTTGTTGCGCTCCGCGAGCCTTCCCTCGGCCCCGTATTCGGCGTCAAGGGCGGCGCGGCAGGCGGCGGTTACGCTCAGGTCGTTCCTATGGAAGACATCAACCTCCATTTCACGGGCGACTTCCACGCAATAGGCGCGGCAAACAACCTCCTCGCGGCTATGATTGACAACCACATCTACCAGGGCAACGCCCTCGGCATCGACCCCGGCAGAATCACGTGGCACAGATGTGTCGATATGAACGACCGCCAGCTCCGTTTCGTTGTGGACGGCCTCGGCGGCAGAGTGAACGGCACGCCCCGCGAAGATTCCTATGATCTCACGGTTGCTTCTGAAATTATGGCGGTTCTCTGCCTCTCCACTTCCCTCAAAAACCTCAAAGAACGCCTCGCAAGCATCATTGTAGGCTACACGTATGACGAAAAACCCGTTACGGCAGGCGACCTCAAGGCGGCAGGCGCTATGGCAGCTCTCCTCAAAGACGCAATCAAGCCCAACCTCGTGCAGACTCTCGAGGGCACGCCCGCGCTCGTTCACGGCGGTCCTTTTGCGAATATCGCGCACGGTTGCAACTCCGTTATGGCTACGAAAATGGCTATGAAGCTCGGCGATTACGCGATTACGGAAGCAGGCTTCGGCGCAGACCTCGGTGCGGAAAAATTCCTCGACATCAAGTGCAGATACGCAGGCCTTAAACCATCTGCCGTGGTTATCGTTGCCACAATCCGCGCGCTCAAAATGCACGGCGGCGTTGCAAAGCCCGACCTCGCGGCAGAAAACCTCGAAGCGCTCGAAAAAGGTCTTCCCAACCTTCTCCGTCACGTTTCCAATATCAAAGACGTCTACGGTTTGCCCGCTGTTGTTGCGGTTAATAAATTCCCCACGGATACAGATGCGGAAATTAACCTCGTTATCGAAAAATGCCGTGCTCTCGGTGTAAACACAATCCTTTCCACAGTTCACGCAAACGGCGGCGAAGGCGGTGTTGAGCTCGCAAAAGAAGTTGTTAAACTCTGCGAAGAAGAAAACGATTTCCGTTTCTCCTATGAGCTTGACGGCACAATCGAGGATAAAATCCGCGCAATCGTTAAAAAAGTTTACCGCGGCAAAGATATTTCCATTCTCCCTGCGGCTAAAAAACAAATCGACAAACTCACAGAACTCGGCTTTGCAAACCTTCCTGTTTGTATGGCAAAAACACAGTATAGTTTCTCTGATGACGCGAAGAAGCTCGGCGCACCCGAAGATTTCACGGTTACAATCAAAAACGTAAAAATCTCTGCGGGCGCAGGATTTATTGTAGTTCTCACAGGCGATATTATGACAATGCCCGGGCTCCCCAAGGCTCCCGCGGCAGAACGTATCGACGTTGACGAAAACGGCGTGATTTCCGGTTTGTTCTGATACGGCATATATAGCAAAAACCGACCTTACAAGGTCGGTTTTTTGTGTTTAGTTTAATATTGCCAAAACAGAGCTTACAATGATTGCCGCCACGGAAATAACAAAAATTATGAAGCAGATAACTATGCCCGATATATATTTTCTTACTTTACGTTTGAATAACTTTTCTTCTATTTCTTTTTTCTTTTTAATTATTTTCGAAAGATAATAAATGCTTGCGCCTATCCCCGCGCCGGAAAGAGCAGGGCTTCCAAAAAACAATATAAAAGCAATTATCCCTCCCAAAATAGGAACAACTAAGCCGACAAGCAAGAAAATAATATCACTCTTTTTGAATTTTACTCCTCTGCGGTAAAAGGCATATCCAACCACCATCATAACTAACGCAAAAACGCTGAAAACATCAGAAATATCCATTACCAACAACGTATATCCGTAAAATGGAACAAGAAATTTGTAACCTACGAAAGAATCAGAAATTTCACCTGCTTTTTCGGTACTTTTTCTTATAAAGGTTTTGAAATATCCGTATGCAGAAGCTACACCAATAGCCGCCCAAACAAAAAACATATACGATTGTGATATAATCGTTTCAACGGAACGGACAAAATAATCTTCCCTATCTTCCATAAGATTTTGGAATATCATAGTAAGGTTATTTATGGGCATATATACTATGCCCCACTCATAACATTCCGCTATGTGGATATAGATATCATACAATTCACGAACTATAGGAATATTATATATTCTGTAAACATTGTAACGAAAATCCGTCCAAAAAATTTCAAAATACTCCCAAACAGAGGTACCCACAAAATCCCAAGCAAAACAAATCACAAATATCCACAGCACGCAGAATATAACACCGTCTGCCACAGTATTCGCCTCGCCGAATATGAACATAAAGAACGAATACATTATAAGGCCTATGAAAAGCGAAGCTATGTAGTAAAGCGGCAGATATGAAAGCTTAAAATATCTTACATAGCCTATAAGGTACATTGCCGCTGCAAAGAAAGATGCCGTATATATAAGAATCACCTGAACAAATCCGCTTATATAATGCGCCAGAGCCAATTTAAAGCGGCTTATCGGCAGGAAATAGAGTGTGTCGAGGTTTCTTCTGTTCTTGAAATCCGCCGTTTCCAGCATAGGAATAACCGTCGAAAACACACCCAAGACTATGGCAAGTATGTAAATACCCGTTTCGCCGTAATACTGAGCATCATAGTGTTTATCCGTCGCCTTCATCACAATAAAAAGAGTAAATATTACGGAAATCAAGGAAAAAACAAGCGTTGTCATCCCTGTTTTTTTCAGCCTGTAGGCAAGATAAGTTTTAAAAGTTGTCATTTCGTGTACCCCCTGTGTTCTACCTCGCTTATGAACATTTCCTCGAAATCTACGGGCATTTCGTCCATAACCGCAGGGCCGAGCAAACGAAGCTTTTCTGCCATTTCTTCCGAACTCCCTTCGAGTATTACCCGAAAAAATCTGCCGTTTTTCTCTATTCTCACGGTAGGAAGCCCCGAAAAAATCCTCTCTGTCTTCTCCTCTGTAAAAGCAAGCTGAAATTTGCAGAGTTTGTTTACGTCTTCCGCAATATCACCCGAGCTTGCCACGGTCTGCTTATCTATAAGCGCATAGCAATCACAAAAATCCTCAAGTTCGCGCAAAGAATGGCTGGAGATAATAACCGTCGCCTCATTTTCCTCTACAAACTCGTTTATAGCCTTTTTAAAAGTGAGGCGCGAAAGCGGGTCAAGCCCATCGAAAGCC
>JAFTOK010000225.1 GCA_017463815.1 Clostridia bacterium
AAGTTGTGCGGTTTCAGAAATAAAACCGCCTCTCTGATAAAAGTATTTGCGTTTTTTCGCAAACATATCAGAGGTTTTTTAAGGTAAAAGCCCGAAAAACGTACATCTTCGCTTATAATATTATAACAAATATATAAAATCTTTACAATAGGAAAGACGATTTTTTGCCTTAAAAAATAAATTAAATTTTTTTAAAAAAGGGGTTGACATTTGGCTTTGTTTGTGATAGAATGTTAAACGTTCCGTGAGGGAACGGCGATGCGCTCGTAGCTCAGTGGATAGAGTGCCCGGCTACGAACCGGTAGGTCGTGGGTTCGAATCCCCCCGAGCGCGCCAGAAAAACTCCGCTTTCGTAAGAAAGCGGAGTTTTATTTTTTCTTGTTTCTATGTGTCTTAGGATATATGAGCTTGTGAGATATCGCAAACATCGTGAAAAAAGCGTTTTGCTGTGGCAAGCGTGGTTTACATCGTTCTTTTTGCAATTTCGGTTTTGTGTTTTAATTTAATAAGTTTTCGTTTATTTTTATTGCGTGGCATATGGCGAAAAATGCTATAGCGAAAAGTGCATCGGCAATAAATCCGATGAAGATGCTATCCGAAAAAATGTGTTCTGCGGGAAAGTATTCTAGGTATGAAAAATGTTCGGCATACTTTCTTGCCGGGTCTATGTGAAAAAGTATTTTTGAAGACGTATATAATATTGCAGGCAGCGCCCAAAAACGGTTGAAGCCTGCAATTTCTTTGTTTTTTGGAACGTAATTCAAAATGACCAAAATCGTAAAGCAAATAAAAGCAAAAACAGCAAAAAACACAGCGGCAAACGAAAATGTCCGTGCGGAAAAATCGAAAACGAAACAGGAAAATAGAAAAAAGGGCAATAAAAACCTTACTTTTTCCGCAAAACATAAAAAAGCGAGCGCAAGTGCCGAAAAAACATATATTGCGATGAGCCTGCTTTCCGAAAAATAAGAATATAACGCTGTATGGATAACAAGCAAAAGCGCTGACGGGATACATTTAAGTAATTTAATTGTTTTTTTCATAATAACTATTCCTCCTAAACAACCATCGAGGTGAATATTTTTTGTCGGTTACGGTAATATAATAGCATAATTTCTCGAATTACGCAAGTGCGTATACGCATTTGCGTAAAATTTTTTAGAATATCCTTGAGGTGATACAAATGAGTGTTAAGGATATTGTTGCAAAAAGATTTTTGGAATTATGCAGGGAGCGTAATATAAAAATCAACGAACTTGCTAATATTTCGGGGGTTACGCCCTCCACGGCATACAGTATGCTGGACGAAAAACGCAGGGATATTTCCATCATAACGATAAAAAAATTTTGCGATGGTCTGGAAATAACCTTGGGCGAATTCTTTTCTACAGCCGATTTTGATAATTTGGAACAGGAAATTTGCTGAAATTGTTGCATTTTTGCGTTGAGTGTTGTAAAATTATAACTTGAAATACGGTTGGCGGAGGATTATTATGTCGAAATCCGAAAAAGCTATTTTTACAAATATGTGTATGCTCTACGACGCACACGGGAATATCCTCGTGGAGGAGCGCGTGAAGGAAGATTGGCGAGGAATCGCTTTCCCGGGCGGCCACGTTGAGCCGGGCGAGGCTTTTACAGATTCCGTCGTGCGCGAGGTGCGCGAGGAAACAGGGCTTGAAATAGAACACCCTACGCTCTGCGGCGTGAAGCAGTTCCACACCGACGAAGGTGAGCGGTACGTGGTGTTCCTTTACAAAACGGATAAGTTTTCGGGCGTGCTTTCTTCCTCTGCGGAGGGGCGCGTTTTCTGGCTCAAGCGGGAAGAACTGAAAAATTACCCGCTCGCCGCCGATTTTGCGGATTTGGTGCGGGTTTTTGAAGATGATGAGCTTTCCGAGTTTTTCTGTTATGAAGAAAACGGCAAATATGCAAAACGGCTTATATAAGCCGTTTTTTCTTTTAAAATAAAAATTTTTGTCCGCAAATGCTTATTTTTTGCGCTTATATATATGAAAGCAAAATTGACATTCAAAAAAATTCGGAGGAAGTCTTGTGAACAAAGAAAAAATATGTGAAAAAGCGCTTGCCGAGCTGAAAAGCGGCGAGCCTTCTGCGCTTTCCGTGCTCTACGACACTATGGCAAGGCAGCTTTTTTCGCTTGCGTACACTATTACAGGCAATTACTGCGATGCAGAGGATGCTCTGCAAAACACGATGATAGATATATTAAACTCCTGCCGCGGATATAGCGGAGGAAAAGCCACGGCTTGGCTTTTTGCCGTAACACGCAATAATGCGCTCGACGTTATGCGAAAGAGAAAAAGAGAGGCAGAGGTTTCTTTGGAGGAAGTGAACGATAGCGAGCTGAAAAGCGAAAATTCGGAGCTTTCCATTGTGGAAACCCTGGATATGCTGAATGTTCTGGACGAGGACGAAAAGCAAATCGTGGTTATGCGGCTTTATTCCAAAATGCCGTATTCCGAAATATCGGATATTATGGGTATAAAGGTTTTCGCCGCGCAGAAGAAATATCAGCGGGCCATAGGCAAGCTGAAAAAATACAACCCGCAATAAGGAGGTGCAGATATGAATAAAAAAGAGATAAAAGAAGCGCTTTCGCACTTTGACGAAACGAAAATTCCCGATAAATATAGAATACTTTCCGCTTGCGGTGTGGAATATAAGTATGAGTACACCGAAAAAATGCACAAAAGCGTGCGGCGTATGAATTTTGTAAGGGTGGCGGCGCTTTTTGTGCTGATTACGCTGCTCACCTGCTTTACCACAGCATTTGCCACGAGCGAGCAGGTGCAGGAACTGTTCGGGTATATAAAAGTTCGCTTTTTCTATGGCGACGGCTCTTATTCGGATAAAATAGTGGGCTCTTATCCCTTGGACGGCGCACAGACGAGCGCAAACGCACAAAGACCGCCGGACGGTATCGTGCCAAACCCGGATTATTGGGAAATCCACCAAAAGGACGTTTCGGGGTATGAAGTCAACGTTGTAAATATAGGTGAAAAGAGCATAACGCTCCATATATTCGGCGGAGAAGATTTTTGTGTGTATGAAAACTATGTGAAAATAGAACGCTTGGATACATCATCTCAGTTTGCGGAGTGGCAAACCGTTTTTGAACGGCTTATAGCACAGTACGGCGGCGGAACGTATGCACCGAAAACCGACGTGATAAGCGGAGCGGGAGATTTTACTTCGGAAATAGAAACCTTGAGCCAAATCCTTGCAGGCAACGAAGCGGGAAATTATAAATACCGTATAACGATAAAAGTGTGCTCGCCTACAGGGGAAATGGACGGCGGCGACGTTTCCGCGGAATTTACCGCAAAATGAAAGCAATAGTTCAAAATAACGGCGCGTGCCACGCGCCGTTATTTTTTGTCTTTTTTCAAAACAAAGAAATAATTAAGATAATATTTCCCGTATTTTATTTTAAATAAAGAAATAAAACTTGACAAATCGGCTTTGTTCAAATATAATTATTATTGTATAATGTTGATTAGTTTTAATCGCTCATAGTGTTACAGCACCTCTATGAGAAACAGACACCGAACGAATAAGTGAAAGAAGGTATTTTTTTGAAAAAAAACACAGGGCTTGACCACATTGTTCATCAGTTTGATAACCTTTACGATGGAGTAAAAAAAGAAGCTGAACGTTATGGAGATAAAGTAAGATATTACTACCGTGACGGCGGC
>JAFTOK010000226.1 GCA_017463815.1 Clostridia bacterium
GTTAATATAAAGGGCGAGATGCCCGGCAAGAACGTGGTTATCCTCGGCTCCGGCGATATTGGACTTATTATGGCACGCCGTATGACGCTGGAGGGTGCAAATGTAAAGGTGGTTTGCGAGATCATGCCTTACTCCGGCGGTCTTAACAGAAACATCGTTCAGTGCCTTAACGACTTCGACATTCCGCTCAAGCTCAGCACGACTGTGGCGCAAATCCACGGCACGGACAGAGTTACGGGCGTTACAATCGCAAAAGTAGACTCCAATATGCGCGTTATTCCCGAAGAAAGCGAATATATCGAATGTGATACGCTCCTTCTTTCCTGCGGTTTGCTCCCCGAAAACGAGCTTACGGCGGCAGCGGGCATAGAAATCGACCCCATCACCGGCGGCGCTGTGGTTAGCGAAACACGCGAAACCTCTATGGAGGGTGTTTTCGCCTGCGGTAACGTGCTCCACGTTCACGACCTTGTGGACTACGTTTCCGAAGAATCTGCCGTTGCGGGCAAAAAGGCTTCCGATTATATCAAGAACGGCGCAAAGAAAGCCGCGCTTCTCGGTACGGTTAAAATCGAAAAAGCCGGCGGCGTACGCTACACCGTTCCGCAGAAAATAGAGGTTACGGAAGCTACGGAAGAGGTTAAGGTTTACTTCCGCGTGGGCAAGATTTTTGAAAACGTAACGCTTAAGGTTACAATGGACGGCGAACAGGTTTCCGCCGCAAAGAAACGCAAAATGGCGCCCGGCGAAATGGAATTTGTAAAAATCAAAAAATCCGTTCTCGATGCAAACCCGAACGGCACACTTAAAATTGAAATTGTTGAGTGAGGTGGCTGAAATGGAAAAAATAGAAATGATTTGTATAAACTGCCCCTTGGGCTGCTCGCTTACCGTTGAGCGCAACGGGGAAGATTTTAAAGTTTCGGGCAACACTTGCCCTCGCGGCGCTAAATACGCCGTAGAAGAGCTCACACACCCCGTTCGCACGCTCACAACGACTGTGGCACTCGCAAACAGAGAGGGTAGATACGTAAACGTAAAAACTTCCAAGCCCATTTCCAAAGAAAAACTTTTCGAGGCTATGGAAATAGTAAACGCTACAAAGGCCGTGGCTCCCATTAAAATCGGTGATGTTATCGTCGAAAATATGCTCGGAGAAGCAGACCTTGTTGCCGCAGCAGACGTAGACTGATGAAGGAGATTTGACATTATGGCTAAGAAACAAGTAAACCAGCATAAGGACAACGGTATTCCTTTTAAAGAAGAAACCTCAGGCGCAAACTACGCGGAATTTTCGATTACGCGCAAACCCGATAAGGAAATAAAAACAAAGCGCTTTTTGTTTATACTTCTTTATGCGGTCGTGCTCGGAATTTTCTCTTACGTTTTCCTTGTGCTTACAAAAATGGCGTACGTTATGGCTATCGTACTTATAATTGAGTATATCATTATTCTTGCTACGTGGCACTATTCCAAAATAGACTATACGTACATTGTTGAAAAAGGCAACCTCCACATATACAAGATTGTGGGCAGATGCAAAGCAAAAGAGGTTGTAAATGTTAAAATCAGCGAGAACCAGGGAATTTGCCCCGCAGATGACGAAGATTACAAAAATCTTCTCGACGGTGTGGAAGCAACACTCGATTGTGCGATTTCCCCTAAGAGTGAAGACCTCTATTTTGCTGTTTTCGATATAAACGGCAAGAAAACGGCAGTTTATTTCAACGCGGCTACAAAACTTCTTCAGATGCTTCACTACTATGGCGGCGATAACGTAGTGGTTACATACGTTTCCCACTAAAAAGGAGCCAAAACATTGAAAAAAAAGCTGAAGATAAAGGAATTGTTGAAGAAATACGACCATATATGGCTTCTCTTGTATATACCGATATATGTTCTGATATTTAATTTTTTGGAGGAGCTTATTTCCCCCGAATATAACTATTGGGTTTCTTACACTCCGATAGACGATATCATACCTTTCAACGAACTTTTTGTTATACCGTATGTGATTTGGTTTCCTTATATCTTTGTGATGGGCGGCTTTTTATTCTTTGCGGATAAAGACGCCTTCATAAGGTACCTATGGGGCTTTATTATAGGTTTTACAACTTCGCTTATCTTCTTTGTAATTTTGCCAAACGGGCAGGACCTCCGCCCCGAAAGTTTTCCGCGCGACAACTTTCTTACGGATATGGTGGCAAGCCTTTATGCCAACGACACCAACACAAACGTGCTGCCGAGTATGCACGTTATAGGCGCGTGGATAATATTCTTTGCATATCTGGATTGCCCCAAGCTTCGCAAATGGTGGCATATAAGCATAGCTTTTGTTTTAGCTGTGCTTACCACACTTTCCACGGTGTTTATAAAGCAACATTCTTTCCTGGACGTTGTATGGGGTATTATCTGGTGTGTGCCGATATATTTTATTACCCAAGTTTGGATGAAACGCTCTATGGCTCGGCGTAAAGAGAGAAAGGCGCGCGAAGCTGAACAGGATGTTTCGGCAAGAGTTTGAAAATGAAAAATAAAATTAAAAAAATAACGGTTATCAGGGCGATTTTACTCGCTCTGATAACCTTCGTTATGGTTATAATTTTTGCGCTCTCCGCGCAAGCGGGGGAGGACAGCGGCGAAACCAGCGCGGGCTTTACCGCGTTTGTGCTGAATATATTCGGCATAAACGAAGACAATACGGCGCCCGAAAAATTGCAAAAAATAGAGGGTTTTGTGCGAACTCTCGCGCATTTTTCGGAGTACGCCGCGCTCGGTTTACTTTCCACGTTGTTATTGCGCACGTACTGCATAAAACGCAGATGGGCACTTTGTTTTGCCGTGTCTTTTTCCGCGCTGTATGCCGTGACGGACGAAATACATCAGATTTTCGTGCCGGGCAGGGCGGCACAGTTCAGCGATTGGCTTGTGGATACAAGCGGTGCGCTTTGCGGCTCGCTTCTGGTGTTTGCATTGGCGTTTACAGCAGCTTGTATAAACAAATGGTGCAAAAAGCCGAGAAAACTTAAAAATAAAAAGAAATTGAAAAAAAGCAGATAACTCCGTGTTATCTGCTTTTTTTGTTGTACGAAGAAAAAAGCATTCTCTTGCGCGGGTGCTCTCACGATGTGCGAGAAATGTAGGGGCGTTAAGAAAACGTCCTAAACGGACGTTTTTAGCCACGGAGTTTGCGGGCTATGCACGCAAACTGTCCCGATTTTCGACCATAAGTAGAAAAATAAAATTTAGA
>JAFTOK010000022.1 GCA_017463815.1 Clostridia bacterium
CACCTAAAGCACCAAAACGGGTTTTTTTTTCTTTGGAGGCGCCACCCCTTTGAATGTACGAACTGTTCGATGATGGATGAGCGAGTAAAAACAGCCTAAATGGCTGTTTTTGCGAAGCGATACCTCCCAAAGCAAGCATTTTTGAAGCGAGCTTTAGCGAGAGCACAAAAATGCTATGCGACGGAGGTGGGGAGCCGCTACGGATTTTGCAAAGTTGGCGAAAACACCCAAAGGGGTGTTTTTTTCGTTGGAGGCGCCACCTTTACCTTGTATTTTTAGAGAGAATATTGAAAAATATCCCTAAGTGTGCTATACTGAATTCAGAAAGGAGGTGGAGATATGAAGAAGAAAATAATAGTCTGCATTTTTTTATCGTTGATTGTTATTACTGCGTTTGTTTTTATTAAAGGTGCCGTAGATTCATATAATTATGATATGGATCCTGCCAACGGCGTTGACATAATGGAAGGCTTTGGGGCGGTTCTTACCATAATGCTCGGAGGTTTTGTCGTTTTTTATGAATTGGATTTGTTTTATACGGTTTATTATTTTTTAGTTAAACCCAAAACGATAACGAAATCAATACTGAATATTCTTTCTAACCTGAGCTTATTGCTTATATTTTTCAGCGAATATTATAAAAACATTTTCGAAGAAGATGTTATAGCTCCTCTTATTGTGTTTTTTACATACATTGTTTTGAGAATTGTATATTTTATTGTTTCAACACGAAATTTGCCGCAAAACCAATAAGGCATCTTTTCTTTCAACACGAGCCAATAAAAACTCCCGAAAAACTTGCTTTCTCGCTTTTGCTTAAGTTAACCTGTGTTTGTTAATACAGGCTAACTTTTTTTATTGACAAAAATTTACGAATATGATATTATGATAAATACATAATATATCAATTCCGAAAAAATGAAAGGTACGCTTATTTGATGATTTGTAATAATATTTTGGAAGCTATGGGGAATACGCCCATAATAAGGCTTCAGCATATGACGGATACGGACAGCGCCGAAATACTTGTTAAATTTGAAGGTCTTAACGTGGGCGGCTCTATAAAAACGCGCACGGCTTTTAATATGATACTTGATGCGGAAAAACGCGGTCTTATAAATAAGGATACTGTAATAGTGGAGCCCACAAGCGGCAACCAAGGCATAGGTCTTGCCTTAGTCGGCGCCGTACGCGGCTATAAGGTGAAAATTATTATGCCCGATTCCGTAAGCGAAGAACGCAGAAAGCTCGTAAACCATTACGGCGCAGAGGTTATTCTCGTTCACGACAACGGAAATATCGGTCTTTGCATAGAGGAGTGCCTCAACCTCGCGCTCAAAATGAAGGCGGAAAACCCGAACGTGTTTGTTCCCCAGCAGTTTGAAAACCCCGCAAACTCTGCGATACAGCGTTCTGCCACAGGTGTGGAAATACTTAAGCAGGTCGATGCGCCAATTCACGGCTTCTGCTCCGGCATAGGTACGGGCGGCACGATTACGTGCATAGGCGAAACGCTTAAAGCGGCTAACCCCGATATTACCATTTGGGCTGTTGAGCCCGAGAACGCGGCTATTCTTTCAGGCGGCTCTATCGGCACGCACATTCAGATGGGCATAGGCGACGGCATTATACCCGCTATACTCAACACGGAAATTTACGATGAGGTTTGCATCGTGAAAGACGAAGAAGCCCTGCAGGCATCGAAAGACCTTGCCTCTAAAGAGGGGATTATGTGCGGTATCAGCAGCGGCACGAACGTGGCGGCGGCAATGCGCCTTGCCAAAAAGCTCGGCAAGGGTAAGACGGTTGTAACGATTCTTCCCGACACGGCGGAAAGATATTTTTCCACACCTTTGTTTGAATGATTGCCAAATCAAACATCGTTCACATAGAAAATGGTATTGGATTTTGTGATTTTTCAAATATATGGTTGAAAAAAATCAAAATGTATGGTATACTTTATTTGTAACGTGTAAAATATACCGCTTTAACATTTTAAAAACATTTTTTTAACATTTGCAGTATATAATATCATTGGAATATCGACAAAACGTATAAAACTACAGAGGTGTAAATTTTCTATGGATTGGCTTATTGATTTGGTGACAAACCCATTTTTGATTGCAGGTATTTCCTCTTGGCTTTTGGCGCAGGTTGCCAAAGCTATTGTTTACGCAATAGTTAACAAAAAATTCGATATACACCGTTTGCACGGTGACGGCGGTATGCCCAGCGGTCATTCCGCAACGGTTGCAGCCCTTGCTATGATGTGCGCGCTCAGGCTCGGCTTCGGCAGCCCTGTTTTTGCGCTTGCGTTTATTCTTGCAACGGTCGTTTGCCACGACGCTATGAACGTGCGCTATGAAGCAGGCAAGCAGGCGGCGCTCCTCAACGATTTTGTGGAATGGTTCAACGATACAATGAAAGTTGGCTTTACAGAAAAGAAACTCAAAGAATTTTTGGGTCACACGCCTTTGCAGGTTGTTGTCGGCATTTTGCTCGGCGTTGCCAACGCGCTTTTGCTTCATTTCTTTGTATTTTAAATGCGAAAAGGACGGTACACCGTCCTTTTTTTGCATCATTTCTTAAAATTTTATTAAAAATTGAAAAAACAGGTGAAATTTCTATAATTATATGGTAAAATAAAAATATGAGGTTATAATTACTGCTTAGTTGAAAGGGTGATTTTATGAAAATACTTATTACTACAGACTGGTACGTTACAGCCGTTAACGGTGTTGTGACTTCCGTGCTCAATTTGTGCGAGGAACTTACGAAAAAAGGGCACGACGTACGTATACTCACGTTTTCTCAAAATGCACATAGCCACAAAGATGGCAACGTTTACTATATCAAGTCGATGCCGATAGCTGTTTACCCCAAAGCGCGTATGCCGTTTAAAACCACGACCCGCCATAGACTTATAAGAGAAATTATAGAGTGGAACCCCGATATAATACATAGCCAATGTGAATTTTTCAGCTTGCCTTTTGCGCAGAGAATTTCCAAGCTGACTTGTGCCCCGCTCGTGCATACGTATCACACGCTTTATGAGCAGTATATCACTTATGTTTTGCCCAGCAGAAGAATGGGCAAATACGTGGTGAGCGCGGCTTCTAAACTAAGGCTCAAAGACGTAGACACGGTTATAGCGCCCACTCACAAGGTAGAGGACGCTTTGCACGGCTACGGAATAGATAAAAATATCGAAATCGTGCCCAGCGGCATAAGCCTGGAGCAGCACAAAAAAAGGCTTACCGAAGAGGCACGCGCTGAAAAACGCCGTTCTCTCGGCATAGCCGAGGACAATATCGTTCTCATAAACCTCGGCAGGCTCGGCACGGAGAAAAATATAGATGAACTTCTCGGCTTGTTTGCAAAAGCGGCAAAAGGTAACGAAAAGCTCCGTTTCCTCATAGTGGGTGATGGCCCCGCAAGGGAAGATTTACAGAAATATGCGGAAAAGCTCGATATTGCCGATAAGGTTATATTCACAGGTATGGTTCCGCCCACGGAGGTGCAGGATTATTACCAGCTCGGCGACGTTTTTGTGAGCGCTTCCACAAGCGAAACACAAGGGCTTACATATATAGAAGCGGAGGCGAACGGCTTGCCTTTGCTTTGCAGGCAGGATAAATGCCTAGAGGAAGTTATAGAGCAGGGCGAAAACGGTTATGAATACACGACCGAAGAAGAATTCCTCGAAAGCATAGACCGCATTGCGAGCGACCACGAATGGCGCGAAAACGCGAGCAAAAAAAGCGAGGAAATCGCGGCTTCTTTCGATAAAGAAACCTTTGCCGATTCCGTTGAGAAGATATACAAATCTATTTTGGAGCACAGCGAAATAGAAGATTTTGAATTGATTTGATATAGAGAAAAATAAATCGAAAAAAACTTTAAAAAAATTCAAAAAAACTATTGACAAACGGAAAACGTTGTGATATACTAATACCCGTCGCGAGGGAGAAATCCCAAAGCGGCAGGGTGAATGGGAGCATAGCTCAGCTGGGAGAGCATCTGCCTTACAAGCAGAGGGTCATAGGTTCGAGCCCTATTGTTCCCACCAAGGAAACCCGAACGGGTTTCCTTTCTTTTTGGCCCGGTAGTTCAGTTGGTTAGAACGCTAGCCTGTCACGCTAGAGGTCAGGGGTTCGAGTCCCCTTC
>JAFTOK010000227.1 GCA_017463815.1 Clostridia bacterium
CAACGGGCTCGGCTTGGCGCTTGTAAAGCGCGTGATGGATATTACAGGCGGCGAAATAAGCGTGGAAAGCGTTTTGAATGAGGGAACGACATTTACTGTTAAGATAGGAAGGGAAGAAGATGGACTTTTGGAAGAAACTCGGTAAAGCACTGCTTTTTCCGCATATAGCTGTTATGATATTGCTCGTGCCTGTGGCGACGATACTTCTCATTTGCTCTATGGTGTTTGTGGGCACGGAAAGCGTAATCGCGTATATTTCATACGTTCTTGCGGCTTATACACTTACGGTTTGGTGCTTTAAAATACCGTATATTATAAAATTCATAAAAAAGTTCAAAATAGAAAATCGCTATGCTAAACGTTGGTTTGGCGATGCACGCTTGCGTGTTACTATTTCACTCTACGGTTCATTTATTTGGAATGCCGCATATGCCGTTTTTCAGCTTGGCTTGGGGCTTTACCATTCCTCGTTTTGGTTTTGCTCGCTCGCGGGTTACTATATTTCGCTTGCGGTTATGCGCTTTTTCCTTGTGCGCCATTCCAGCAAGCACAAACCCGGCGAAAAAATGCACGAGGAGCTTGTAAAATACCGTGCGTGCGGCATAGTTTTCCTTGTTATGAACCTTGCCCTTGCTTTGATGGTATTTTTTATGGTATACTTTGGCAGAACGTTCGAACACCACGAAATAACCACCATAGCTATGGCGGCGTACACATTTACTTCTTTTACCTTTGCCATAATAAATATGGTGAAATACAGAAAATATAACAGCCCCGTGTTTTCCGCTTCCAAAGCCATAAGCTTTGCCGCGGCGTGCGTTTCTATGCTTACGTTGGAGTCTACTATGCTTACGACGTTTGGCACGGAAACAATGGACGCATTTACCAGAAAAATATTTTTGGGGGCTACGGGCGGCGCAATATCGCTGTTTATAGTGGCTATGGCGATATATATGATAGCGCAGGGCACAAGAAAACTTAAATTACTTAAAAAAGAGGAGCAAAAAAATGGATAATAACGAAAAGAGCGGTTTTCGCTATACTTACTCCGCAAAAGAACAGGAAGAACTGAAAAAAATAAGAGAAAAGTACGAACCGCGCGAAGAAGATAAAATGGAGCGCCTTCGCAAGTTGGACGCGAGCGTGGGCAAAAAAGCACGGGCTGTGGCTCTTACTTTGGGTATAATCGGCGCTCTTGTGCTCGGGTTCGGTATGAGTCTGGCTATGTCGGAGCTGGGTGCAAATCTTGGGCTGGGCAGCGAGCTTGCTATGCTCATAGGTGTGATAATCGGCATATTGGGCGGAGCCATAGCTTGCCTTGCATACCCGATATACAATGCGGTATTAAAAAGCGAGCGTGAAAAAATCGCCCCTGAAATACTGCGCCTTACAGATGAGCTTATTAAGTGAATTTTCATATCTGAATAACCGTTTGGCGCTGCTCCAAACGGTTATTTTTTGCACCTTCCTTGACAAATGCGTAATATATATGTATAATTGTATTATGGATATTTTTATTACATAATCGACACTATAAAAATTTTAATAATATGAGAGGAATTAAACAATGATAAAAATTACGGTATGCATAGGAAGCTCTTGCCACATAAAAGGTTCTCGCCAGGTTGTAGAACAGCTCCAGGCGCTTATTGCGGAAAATAACCTCGGTGACCAAGTTGAGCTTGCGGGAACTTTCTGTATGGGCAGATGTCAGGAAGGCGTTTGTGTAACGGTAGATGACACTTTTTATTCTGTTACACCCGCAAACGTTGCAGACTTCTTTGCAAAAGAAGTAGCAGCAAAGGCATAAAATTATGGTTGTTGTTCAGGTTTGCGTGGGAAGCGCCTGCCATTTGAAGGGTTCGTCTGAAATCGTGGCGCTTTTGCAAAAAGCTGTGGAAGAACACCATATCGAAGACGATGTTGTTCTTGCGGGCAGTTTTTGCATAGGGAAATGTAACCGCACAGGCGTTACCATTCAGGTAGACGACGATGTTCACACAGGCATCACACCGGAAAATTTCAAAGAGTTTTTTGCAAATCACATATTAAAAGCAATAGAATAAATAAAGGGGAGTGAAAGACTATGATAAAAAACTTAACCCTCAATAAGTCTAACTGCCAAAACTGCTATAAATGTATAAGCTATTGCCCTGTGAAGGCCATTCGCTTTTCGGGCAACAAAGCGCAAATAATAGAAAATGAATGTATTCTTTGCGGCCAATGTTACGTTGTATGTCCGCAGAATGCGAAAAAAATAGTTGACGAAACGGAAAAAGTAAAGGTAATGATTATGAGCGGCGAGCCCGTTGTGGTAAGCCTTGCGCCCTCTTTCATAGCCAATTACGATGGCGTGGGTATAGAATCTATGCGCGAAGCGCTCAAACAGCTCGGTTTTTCCGACGTAGAGGAAACCGCAATCGGCGCGACGATGGTAAAAAGAGAATATGAAAGAATTCTTCGCGAAGATGACAAGGACATTGTTATCACATCATCTTGCCATTCCATAAACCTTTTGATACAGAAATATTTCCCCGGGGCGCTCAAATACCTTGCGGACGTTCAGTCGCCTATGCAGGCGCACTGTTCCGATATAAAAAGAAGAATACCGGGCGCAAAAACTGTTTTTATAGGGCCTTGCGTTGCGAAAAAGGACGAAGCTTCCCATTACCAAGGGATTGTGGACGCAGTGCTCACGTTTGAGGATTTGACGCATTGGTTGGAAAGGGAGAATATCGAGCTTAAGCGCGAAATTAAGCCCGAGCCAAACAGCCGCGCGCGCTTCTTCCCGACAACGGGCGGCATCCTCAAAACGATGGAACCGAATGTAAACGGGTATACCTATATGGCTACTGACAGCGTTAAGGACTGTATGGTGGCGCTGCGCGACATCGAAAGCGGAAAGATACATAAATGCTTTATAGAAATGTCCGCGTGCGAAGGCAGTTGTATCGGCGGCCCCGTTATGGAAAAATACCATCAGGCCCCCATACGTGACTATATAGCTGTTGCGAATTTCGCGGGTGAAAAGGACTTCGACGTGCCTCAGCCCGATAGTATGGAGCTTAAAAAGCCTTTCTTCGCCATAGAACTTGAATCCCAAATGCCTTCTGAGGCTGAAATTATGGCGGCTATGCGACAGATGGGTAAATTCAAAGCGGCAGATGAACTTGACTGCGGCTTCTGCGGGTACAACACGTGCCGCGAAAAAGCCATAGCTATTTGCCAGGGCAAAGCGGAAAGCTCTATGTGCTTGCCGTTTATAAAGGACAAAGCGGAAAGATTTTCCGATATTATCGTAAAAAACACCCCCAGCGGCTTTATAGTGCTCAACGAAGACCTGGAGGTTCAGCGTATAAACCGCCTTGCAAGAAAAATTATGAATATCCGCACGGAATCCGACGTTCTCGGCGAGCCCGTTGTGCGTATTCTCGACCCCAGCGTGTTCGTTTCCGTTAAGAACAGCGGCAGGGCAGTGCATAACAAGAAAACATACCTTGCGGAATACGGCAAGTTTGTGGAACAAACGGTCGTATACGACAAAGATTCACGCTTGCTCATAGGCATTATGCGTGATATAACGGAAGAAGAATCCGAAAGAGAAAAGAAAGAAAGCATCAACCGCCAGACCGTGGAAGTAGCGGATAAGGTTGTTGAAAAACAGATGCGTATAGTTCAGGAAATAGCTTCGCTTCTCGGCGAAACAGCCGCAGAAACGAAGATTGCTCTTACAAAACTGAAGGAGTCGATAAGCGATGAATAATTTGTGTGCGGACATCGGCTACAAGAGCATAAATCATTTTGGCGAGGAGCTCTGCGGCGACCACGTTGATATTGTGGAAGACAACGAAAATTCCACGGTAATCGTGCTTGCCGACGGGTTGGGAAGCGGTGTAAAAGCCAGCATACTCTCTACGCTTACCTCCAAAATCATTTCCACGATGATGGCAGAGGGGTTGCCCATAGAGGAGTGTGTATCGACGATAGCCGCGACACTCCCCGTTTGCTCGCTTCGCGGTGTGGCGTATTCCACGTTCACAATTATTCATATTTTGGACAATGACACGGCAGATATCATTCAGTATGATAACCCGCAGGTAATTGTTCTGCGCGATGACGAGAACTACGATTACCCCAAAACCGAGATGAACATCGGCGGCAAAAAGATATACAAAACCACGCTGAAGCTGCACGAAAACGATATTTTTATCGCTATGAGCGACGGTTGCCCGCACGCGGGTATGGGCAGCATATACAACTTTGGTTGGAAGCGCGAGGAAATCATCGAATATATGAAGGTCGTTGCCGCGGGCGGATATACCGCAAAAAATATGGCTACAATCCTCGTTGACGAATGTGATAACCTCTACGGCAAAAAGCCCGGCGACGACACAACCGCCTGCGTAGTAAAAATACGTAAGAGAGAGCCGATGAATATACTCTTTGGCCCGCCTTCCAACAGAGATGACTGCGACAGAATGATGTCCCTTTTCTTCTCTAAAGAAGGTAAGCATATCGTGTGCGGCGGCACGACGTCTTCTATCGCCGCAAAATACTTGGGCAAGCCGCTTCGCGCGAGCCTTAACTTTGAAAATTCAGACCTTCCCCCTATTGCGGAACTTGAGGGCGTAGACCTTGTAACGGAAGGTGTTATTACGGTTAACAGAGTTTTGGAATATGCCAAGGATTATCTCGACAAAAATGAACTTTATGAGCATTGGAACTTCAAGCGCGACGGTGCTTCGCTTATTTGCCGACTGCTTTTCGAGGAGGCAACAGATATCAACTTCTACGTTGGTAAAGCAATCAACCCCGCGCACCAAAACCCCGATTTGCCCATAAATTTCAATATTAAAATGAGCTTGGTAGCAGAGCTCTCCGCTTGCCTGAAGAAAATGGGTAAGCGAATAAAGGTTAGTTATTTCTAAGGAGGATATATAAAAAATGCGCAAATTTGACACTAAAGTACAACATTTGAAATACAAAGTTTTGAGAGAGGTTGCACGCCTTGCCTGGAACGGCACTCTTTTTGAAGGTATGATGGATATACCCAAACAGATTGTTCCCGGCAACGAACCTACAATGCGTTGCTGCGTATATAAAGAAAGAGCAATTCTCGGCGAACGCGTGAAGCTCGCAATCGGCGGCGACAAAAGCAACCCCAATATTATTGAGGTTATAGACATCGCGTGCGATGAATGTCCTGTAGGCGGTTACGAAGTAACAAACGCTTGCCGCGGCTGTCTTGCACACCGTTGTGAGGACGTTTGTAAACGCGGCGCCATTACATTCGATAAAAACCACGTTGCTCATATAGATAAATCCAAATGCGTTGAATGCGGCGCTTGTGCGAAGGTTTGCCCCTACACAGCTATCGTAGGCCGCAAACGCCCCTGCCAGAACGCTTGCAAGGTTAAAGCTATTGCTATGAACGAGCACAAAGCGGCTACGATTGATAACAACAAGTGCATTCAGTGCGGCGCTTGCGTATATCAGTGCCCCTTCGGTGCGATTATGGATAAATCCTTTATCGTTGACGCAATTGAAATGCTCAAAAACAAAGAAAATAAGGTTTATGCGCTCGTTGCGCCCTCTATTTCCAGCCAGTTTACATATGCGAAGCTCGGCCAGGTAATCACAGGTCTTAAAGAGCTCGGCTTCCACACCGTTATCGAAGCCGCTCTCGGCGCGGATATGGTAGCTCTCGCGGAAGCACGCGAACTCGTGGAAAAAGGCTTCCTTACAAGCTCTTGCTGCCCCGCATTCGTAAGATACGTGAAGACAGCATTCCCCGCGATTGCAAAACACATTTCCCACAACCTTTCCCCTATGGCAACTCTTGCTAAATATATAAAGGAAACTACACCCGGCGCGAAAATCGTGTTTATCGGACCGTGCACGGCTAAAAAAGCAGAAGCTCAGCTTGAAGAAGTTAAACCTTACGTTGATAACGTGCTCACGTTTGAAGAACTTCAGGCGCTCTTCGACAGCCGTGATATGGATATTTCTTCTCTCCCCGAAGGCGTGCTCGACAACGCTTCTTATTTCGGAAGAATCTTTGCTCGTTGCGGTGGTCTTACAGACGCTGCTGTGGAAGCTCTTAAAGAGCAGGGAATTGAATTTGAAATCAAGCCCGTTGTTTGCGATGGTATCGAAGAATGCCGCGTAGCGCTCCTTAAAAAGAACAAAAACGTGCTCGATGGCAACTTCATAGAAGGTATGGCTTGCGTTGGCGGTTGCATAAACGGCGCAGGTTGCCTTACACACGGCGAAAAGAACAAAGCGGAAGTCGACAAATACGGCAAAGAAGCTTTTGAAAAGACAATTAAAGACGCGGTTTCCGTTCTTAAATAATTACGGTATAAACGCCAAAAAGGAAGAGATGCAATCTCTTCCTTTTTGGATTTTTTTAACAATATTTTTGTTTTCCCCCTTGACATTTAAAAATGTCAGTGCTATAATTAAGACAATCAAATATGTTAAACCGTTGAAGCGGAGATAACGTAAGATAAGACTACACAGAGAGCCCGTGGTGCTGAGAGTCGGGTTGGAAACTGTCTTGCAAATGGACCGCTGAGGGCGCAGTCAAAGGTTTTTTACAATGCCGAGTATTCTGCGACGTCCGGGCAGGCGTGAATTGCCGGGGATATGTTGGTATCCTGCTAAGCGCACGCTTTGTTTGTGTTTCAGAGCGTGAATCAAGGTGGCACCG
>JAFTOK010000228.1 GCA_017463815.1 Clostridia bacterium
ACATTGGGACAATATTCAGAATGATGCCGGTGCATATGAATATTACGAATGGAAATGGACATACTGGGGCAGCACAAAGAACTATAAGCTCTCCAAGGCTCTCACCGCAAATGATTGGGACGTGATTACGATTCAGCAGGTAAGCCAGAACAGCGGTATGCCCGATACGTTCGGCAACCTCCAGAACATTCTCGATTACGTTAACGAAAACAAAACCAATGAAGACGCAAAAATTTATTGGCATATGACTTGGGCATATCAGCAGAATACAACTCACAGCGGTTTTGTTAATTACGGCAGCAACCAGATGAATATGTACAACGCAATCACGGGCGCTGTTGAAAGCACAATCAAAACAAACACAGACATCGCAGGCTTTATCCCCAGCGGCACAACAATTCAGAATATGCGTACATCCTACATCGGCGATACGCTCACACGCGATGGCTACCACCTTTCCAACGGTCTTGGTAGATACGCTGCCGCTATGACTTGGGCGAAATTCCTCACAGGCGGCGATTCTATTGACAACGTTGATTGGGTTCCCAACAAATTCAAAGACGAAATCACTCCTTACCTCGATATAGTTAAAGAGGCTGTAAATAACGCATACAAAACACCTCTCGCTGTAACGAATTCCACATACACGAAAAACCCCAACGGCACTACCGAGCCCGAACCTGAACCCGAGCTCCCCACTGTTGTTACAGATACTTCAATCACAGAAGCGCTTACAGACGCAGATAAAGCGGTTCTCACGGCGCAGGGTCTTGACCCCGCTAAATACGCTGTTCTTAAAATGAACAATATTTTTAAAGCTTTTTATAACTCTACGAGTGGCGCTACAAACCTTAGCAAGAGTTCAAGTGACGGAGATACTGGTTCAAAATTCGTAGCAACGAGCATTTTTACCAAAGAACAACTTCCTGTTGGTTCTGTGATTACCATTACTGATGGTTATCAGTACCGCCCCGAAGGCTGGCAGAAAATGGGCGTTAATAATAGTAAAACACGTCCTGGCGAAGTAAAAACAGCCGTTGTTAAAGTAGATGCAAAGTGGTGGGAAGGTTATGAACTTCGTGCATTTAACATTTCTACAAATCAAGCTAGTCTTTCCGAACGAGAGGTTGTTACAGATGAAGCAATGACGGCGCTTCGCATTTACGTTCCCATCGCAAAATAAGCAAACCAAAGAGGTTTCCGCAAGGAAACCTCTTTTTACGCTATGCTTTCGAAGCGCACGCTGAAAAGCTCGCGCAAGCGCTCAACCGAGTCTAAAAATCGCATTTTTGCCGCCAAAAATTCCGCCCGCTCGCCCGATTTTGCGTATGAGCGCAGGGAAAGTGCGGCTTCATCGGCGCGGTCCAACATCTCATAACCCATTATATACGGAAAAACGCGCATACTTTTATCCCAAAGGGCAAAAAATTCCTCTGTACCGCTCAGCAGGCGCTCGCTTGGCGGGAAAAATTCCGCTTCATCCTCTGCAAGCGCCAGAGCAAGCCCGGAAAGCTCGGAAATTCTGCCCAGAACAAATGAGGAAACGCCGAAAATCGCGCCGCAAAGAAGCGCGAAAATAATGAGGGCTACTATGAAAGTTTTCAAGATGTGCACTCCTTTTTTGTTATAATTTCGCTTTTTCCTGCATCGTCGACAGTCATAAGAAAAACCTCGCTTACATCGTTTATTTTGCTCTTTTTCAGTGTGGAAAAGAGCCATTTTTTGCTTTTGGCGGCATCTTTCAGGGCATATTCCATAATTTTGCCGTCGATTATTACGGGGTGGAGAAGTCCGCTTGTCTGTGTGGGCGTTCCTGAGGCAAAATCGCCCTTGGTGAGCGGCTTTTCCGCGTTTACGGGAAAAAACGCGAGCTTGCCGTTGGGCTCAAGCACGGCATACTCTATTTCCGAGGGCGAGGTATATCCCGCCAGATGTAGCTCGCAGAGCAGGTCCTCCATACTCATACGCATACGCATCATTTCGCGGCGGTCTATTTTCCCTTTGCCGATAATTATGCTCGGCGGGCTGTCCAGCAGTTTTTTTAGAAAACCGACCTTTGTTGGCAGGAAAGAGAAGAACACCTCCAGGCAAACGAGCGTTACTATAGGTACAATAGCATAGCTCATAGGCACGCCTGCGCCCACAAGAGGCTGTGCCGCCAGGTCGGAAAGCAAAAACGTTGTGACAAGCTCTGAAATCTGCATTTCCCCTATTTGCCGTTTACCCAGAAAACGCATTACGGCAATCAGCAGAACGTATATTATAAGTGTGCGTATAAAAACAGCCGCCAAAATACAAAAACCTCCAAAAAATTCGTTTTCTTAATTTATTATTTACAAGTTTATTTGCAATATCAGTTGAAAAATTTTGAGCTTTAGGGTATAATTACTATGTACAATTATATTTTTTGAAGAAAATAGTTTGTTGAAAGGAAAGTTTAATATGGAAACCGAATCTAACGTAATATACGAAGCAAGACTTGAAGACATAGTAAAAGACACAAAATTGGAAAAGGTTTACGTTCCCGATGGTTGGGAGGATATAAAGGTTATCTGTGCGGATATAAGCCGCCCCGGCCTTGCGCTTACGGGCTTTTTCGATTGCTTTGATGAAAGAAGAATAGAGCTCATAGGCAGGGCAGAGTATGAATACCTTGAGCTTTTCGATTCCGAAACAAGATTTAAAAAATGCGAGCAGCTCTTTGCGAAGGGTATTCCCGCGCTTGTAATAACGTGGGGGATGTCCGTTTTCGATGAGATTTTAGAGGCGGCAAAGCTTTATAAAATTCCCATCTTCCGCACGGTGGAAAGCACCACGGAAATTCAGGCGGCGCTTATTTCCTTCCTCAATGTTGAGCTTGCGCCCCGAATCACGCGCCACGGCGTGCTCGTAGAGGTTTACGGCGAGGGTGTTCTTATTCTCGGTGATAGCGGTATAGGCAAGAGCGAAACCGCCATAGAGCTTGTTAAACGCGGCCATCGCCTCGTTGCAGACGACGCGGTAGAGCTTAAAAGGGTTTCCGCAAAGACAATCGTCGGCTCGGCTCCTGAGGTTCTTCGCCACTATACGGAGCTTCGCGGCATAGGCATAGTGGATGTGCGCCGTACATTCGGTATAGGTGCGGTTAAAAACACGGAAAAAGTGGATATGGTACTTAAACTCGAACAGTGGGATAAAGATAAATTCTATGACCGCATTGGTCTTGAAACGGAAACCACAGACATTCTCGGCCTCAATATCCCCACCACGCGCATTCCCGTTTCCCCCGGCAGAAACTTGGCGGTTATTATAGAAATCGCCGCTATGAACAATAAACAAAGACGTATGGGCTACAACACGGCAGAGCATTTTACGGAACGTCTGAGCGAATTTATGATGAAAGGTCAGGGCATAAACTTCTGACCGAGAATGAAAGGTAATTTTTAAATGGACGTAAATTCTATGCCCCCGAGAAAGGTGAAGTTGTTGCCGCTTGCCGCACTTCAGCTTTTGGCTTCTGTTATGCTCGCAATATCCACCAGAATGGGTGTTCTGCATATAGGTTTTCTTTGCATAGCCGTGGCGAGCGCTATGTTCGCCGTACAGATATTGGCAAGCAAAAATTATTGGCATTTTGCCGTAGCGGCGGTTTCTGTTTGCGCCGCATTCCTCATAGGCGGGCTTTTCCCGTTCTTTATGAGCGCGTTTTCCATACCTGCGGGCATTATGCTTGCGGCGATGCTTCGCAAAAAAAGCACGAAAATCGGCGTGAGTGCCGCGCTTGACATTTTATATATAGTGCTTTTTGTATTGCTTTTTCTCGCGGCTTATTTGGTGCAGGGGAACGAGCTTTCCGTAGGCGCGGTTGTTACTTATTTTTCCGAAACCATAGATTCGATTAAGGAAACGGCGCTTTCAAACATAGGGCCCGAGATGTTGGAACAGATAGCGAAAATCTACGATGTGAGCGTGGAAGAATTTTTGGAAACGCTGGACGTTTCCGTTGAGCTATTCAAGCTCATTTTGCCCGCGATTCTCGTTTCCTCTATGGGTGTGCTGGCATACCTCACGGCTTCGTTTTTCAAGCTCGGCACGGCTATAGCGGGCTGCGAGCTTGTTTTGCCCGACCCAAAGTGGCGCACGCTCCCTTCAAAGATGAGCGCGGTGGTGTTTGCCGTAGCGTATATCGTGTTCTCTTTTTCCACGATGTTCTCTTCCTCTTTCAATGTGGTTATGGTGGTTTGCATTTCCATTGTTATAATACTTGCACCGCTTATGCTTCTGATGGGGGTAAAATGGTTAATATCTTCGCGCAATAAAACTTTCATTTTGGTTCTTTTTGTGGCGGGCCTCTTCTTTATGACTATGCTTGCCATTATGATTCTTGCATTTTTCGGCGCGGTGGAGGTTTTCAAACTTCACGATAAAATAAAAAAACAGCAGACACCGGAAAATTAACAAAAGCAAATTTTAATTTTTGGAAAGGAAAAAACTATGTCGGGAAAGAAAGGTAAAAGTTACAATACCCGCACAATATCGGCAAGCGGAATTTTGTGTGCTTGCCTCGGTGTGCTCTCGCTTGCTCTTTGTTCCTTGACTATTGTGTACACCGAATACCGCCCGGAAAGAGTGGCTCTTTTGTATCTGGCGATATACCTCGGTGTAATAGCCGTTATTTTCACTGCAAATGTTATATCCTACACCGTTACAAAGCGCAGTGTGTACAACTTCACCTCGTCTGTAACGCAGGGCATTTCTGCGCAGTTTATGCAAAGGCTTTCCAAACCCGTGCTCATTTGCGATGAAAAGGGAAAAATAGTTTGGTACAATAGATTTTTGCGCGAAATATGCAGAAATACGCGCACCGTATACGGCAAGTATATGGACAGCATCTGCGATTCCTCCGTGGAGCACGTTATAAAGGGCGATTCCGTGCTCGGCGCGGAAGTGCGCTTCTTCACCGCGGAAAACTCGGGCGTGTGCACGCCGGAAATATACAATGCCGTCGGTTATGAAATAGAACAGGACGGAAAAACCTTCAGTATGCTCGTTTTCACGAACATTACAGAGCTCAAAACGCTCGAAAAACGCATACGCGACGAGGAAACTATAATAGCATACGCGATTATAGATAACCTTGAGGAGCTTTTGCAGTACATTCAGGAAGGCTACGGCAGCGCTTCCGAAGCTGTGGAAAAAATTCTCGAAAAATATTTCCAGGACGTTGGCGGTTTCGTGCGCGAATACGGCAACAACCGCTTTATGTGCGTTTTCGATGCAAAACGTCTGGACGCTTTGGAAGAAGACAGATTTTCCTTGCTCGATGAAATACGCGAAATTCGCTTGGGCGAATCCACGCTTTCCGTAACCATCTCTATGGGTATAGCCAAAACGGGCGGCACGCTCTATGAAAGAGAGCGCGCAACGCAGGCGGCGCTC
>JAFTOK010000229.1 GCA_017463815.1 Clostridia bacterium
CGCATATGATGTCAATATATCACGCGAAAATGTCGGCAAGCTCGGAAAAGTCGCGAATGCTCGTGTCTGCGTAAATGCAGTTCTGCGCTCCTCCCACGCCTATTGCCGCCATACCGCCGTCTTTGGCAGAAATCAAGCGTTCGCAGACGCTTTCCACCACGGCACATTCTTGCGGCGGTACACGTAAAAGCTCTGCGGCACGAAGAAATGAGCCTCTGACGTCTTCTCCGTTGCTTTCAAAAAACACGTCGCACGCTCCGCACGCGCAATTTGCCGCAAGTTTATATCCCCTGCGGCGCAGTTTGCACAGGGTTTCGCGCGTTCCTGCGTCGGGCGCTTTCTCAAAATCAAAAATTATTGCTTGAATATCCATTTTCTATCCTCTCTTTTTCATACAATAATCCACAGAATGCTCTTTTCCGTCAAGCGGAAAAATATATTTTTGCATTTCTTTTTCTTCGCTTGCGAGAATCCTGCCGTCCAGCACGGCTCCGCTTTGTTCGCAAAAGGTATACCGCACACGGTATCGCGTGCCGCGTATGTCGAAAGCAAGCTCTGCACCATCAAAAGTTTCGCTCATATGCGGCGCAAGCGAAAAACCGTCTTCCCGCAAGCGCAGGCCGAAAACGCATTCAAGCACCGCTTTTCTGTACCAAGCCGCCGCGCCCGTGTAGTGGCTCCAGCCGCCGCGCCCCACACATTCGCGCCCTGAATATACGTCGCCCGCAAGCGCATACGGTTCTATCTTATATTTTTTACAAAAGCCTTCCTCACGGCTTCGCACGGCGGGGTTTATGGCTGTAAGCACTTCCGTGCCTTTTTCCGTTTCACCTGCAAGCAGCAGAGCCATAGCCGCCCACACGGCGGCGTGCGTATATTGACCGCCGTTTTCGCGTATGCCGGGGATATATCCCTTTATATATCCGGGTTTTGCCGCGCCCACATCGAAAGGCGGCGAAAGGAGCTTCATAATACCGTTTTCTCTGTCAAAAAGTTTTGCATATGCCGCATTGATTGCCGTTTTTGTTCGTTCACTTACATACCCGAACATTTCCTGCTCTAAAAACACGGCAAAACTTTGCGAAAGCGAATCTATTTCACATTCGTCGTTCCCCCTCACGCCGAGCGGCTCGCCGCCGTCGTAATATCCGCGCAAATACCATTCTCCCGCAAAAGCCGCGCATACGCCTGCGTATAGCTTTTTTGCGCCTTCGCAGAAAAAGTTTTCATCTTCCGCTTCGCCCAAATAGGCGCAGATTCGCGCGAGCTTCAGGTAGATGATTGCACAAAACTCTGTAAGCCACACGCTTTCACCCGTGCCGCGTGCGCCCACGAGGTTCATACCGTCGTTCCAGTCGCCTCCGCCGAAAAGCAAAAGCCCGTGCGCGCCGAATCCGCGCGTATATGCGAGCTTGGCGGCAAGGAGCGCGTGTTCCCAAACACTTCCCTCGCCCTCTGTGTGCAGTTCCTCGTAGCGCTCCTTTTCTCTGGCATCGAGCTCGGGCGAGCCGAGAAACGGAGCTTTTTCCGCAAGCAACGCCGTATCTCCCGTTTTTCCGATATATTCGCAAAGCGCAAAAGGCAACCACAAAAGGTCATCCGAATAGCGCGAGCGCAAGCCCGTTTCTTTGCCCGCATAGGTGTGCCACCAATGCGTTACGTCGCCCTCGCGATACTGGTGTGCGGCACAGCGCAGTATTTGCTCGCGGCAAAGCCAAGGTGCATTTTCTATAAAGGAAAGGCTATCTTGCAATTGGTCGCGGAAGCCGTACGCCCCGCCCACCTGATAAAACCCCGACCTTGCGAGAAACCGCGAATAATACGTCTGATACGGGAAAAGCGTGTTCACCGAAAGGTCGAAAACCGAGTTGTTCGTATTTATTTTCACCTTTTCAAACATCGTGGGCAGAGTATACGGGCGAAAAGTGCCTTTTTGTACCAGAAGCTCAAATTCCGCACGCCCAAACTCCGCCGTAAGCGCGGCAAGATAGAAATCTGCACATTCCGCACGGCGCACGCACACTGCGGCGATATTTCCGCCGCCGCAGAAAATGCGTCCGTCGGAAATCACGGCAGCCTCATCGTCGAAAACAGAAACGTTTTCTGCCGAGGAAGCAAGCGCAAGCATTTGCGGTGTTTCAAAAACTGACGCGGCAAACATACATTTGCCAGAATGTTCAAAAACGTAGCGGTTTTCGCGCGCGCACCTTTCGCCAAGGCAAGGTTTCACCGCGAAAATAATCGCCGTTTCGAGCTCTTTTTCGCTCTTTTCAAGCGATACGCTCACCCTTTTTATGCTTTTTTCTTTTTCCACGCAAACCTCTGCGGTGTAGGCAACACCGCCTGCTTCACCGCGGAAAACGGCACGCCCACCGGAAAAATCCACGTGCGCAGCACAAGCGCAAAGGTCAAAATCTTCGTATTCGTACGTTCCCGGTGTGGCATATACGCGCAAAATCAGCCTTTCGCCGGCATCCTCCCGCATAGCGTCTGCCGTGTGCGGCGTAAGCTTGCCGAGCGCGGCATTTTCAAAATACGAAAAACCAAGCGAGTTTTCCGTAACCACCGTGCCGAAACGCTCGTTTGCCAGTATATACGCAAACGGCGCGCTGCCGTGCGGCTTTCTTAGGGCAAAACCGTTTTCGGTAAACTCACCGCAAGTTTCGGCGGCTTCGTCGATGTGCGAAACCTTATTTTGCATACCGCCAATCAAATTACGCTCTGCCGCAGGCGAAAGCTCGAAAAATTTTTCGTTTCGGCAAGCAAGCGAAGAAAGCGCGGAAGAAAGGTTTATATGCACCTCGCAAAGCTTCGTAAGCGTCGCCCTTTCGTGCGGGGAAAATGCGCTTTCGGGCAGAACGTGTATGCCGCCGTCGCGCCCGAGAAACGTGCCGCACCCCTCGCGCTCTGCGCGCGTTTCTATTGCGCTTTTTTGCGCGTTTCTGTAAAGGTCGGTTTCCGTATACAGCACGATAAGGTCAAAGCGCTCCCCGCAAATGCACATATATTTGAAAAGGCGCACAAGGGCGGAAAAAGCGCGCATTTCCTCCTCCCCGCCGCTTTGCAGGCGCGCAAGCACCATATGGTTTTCTCCGGAAATACCGTGGCGCCAGAAGAAATCCCGCTCTGCGTGCGTGTACATTCCGCCGCCTGCCCCCACGCGAAAATAAAATTCACGCAGAAGGTAATTTTTTAACATCTCCGTTTTCCTTCCGATGCCTGCGGCGTTGCGCTGCACGGCGCAAACCTGAGAAAAGCGTTTTGGCGAATACGCGCCGCGCTCCGAAAGAAGAAAGAGCACTTCTTCCTCGCCGCTTGCCGCCGCAAAAATAACGCCGCAGGCACCGCGTGCGCCGACACGGTACGTTCGCATAGCAAGCGCAGGCACAACCATCGCGCCTTGCGTGCGGGCGAGCGTACCTTTCGCAAGCTCGGCGATTTCTTTTTGCCCATACATAAGCGGTAAAATTTCGCCGCGCTTTGTATCAAACGCGCCGCCGTATACAGGGGGATACGCATATACACCCATAAAGTTTTTGGCTTCTCCACCCGTTTTTTCGCGCCGCTTGAATATAAGCACGTTTTCGTCTGCGGCGTATTTGCTCTCCTCGAAAAGCCCCGAAAAGCTCTTATGCGCCATAAAGCTCTTTTCGCCCGCCATCACGGGTTCGCCGTATACAAAAAGCTCTGCGTTTTTGAAATCGCCCTCCGTGCGGCATTCGGCGGAAAACATTTCTCTGTCGCCGAAGACTCGCAGGGTAAGCACGGCGCTTATGCGAGCTTCGCCTTTTCTGTGCTCGGAAATATAGCTTATTTTTTCATCATCGTATTCAAAAGAAAAGGTACTTTCGGTGCCCTCTGCCCGAGCGCCGAGCGGCACGAGGGGGAAAACCTCGCCGTCTGCCACGAGGTAAAAACAAAGCCCTCCGCCAAGCGAAAAGCGCTCAAAATCCGAATAAAACAGCACGTTTTCGCCGTTATAAACCGCTATATGCCCCGAGGAGGAAGCGAGCACGCGCGTTTTGTTGTTGGAAAGCATCGCCATATCGGGAAAAGCCACGTTATAAGGAGCTTTTGCCGCAACACTTTCGCTCCGCGCCCCGCTTTCGCGATAGTAAAGCACCTCGCGCGCCTCTCGTTTCGTTTTCGCCTTCGTGGGGGTGGGGCGGCTGTTCACCGCTATTTTTTCGCAGAGAAGCTCATAAAACGCGCGCATTTTCGGCCTACGCATAAAACGTTTTTGGAAAATATCGCCCTTCAGCGCGTTCACCGCAGAGATAAAACTCATTCCCAGATGATGCGCCATAAAGCTCTTAACTACGGCAAATCCGCCGCCGACACGGCGTTTTTCGCAATCGATTGCCTCGTAAAATCCGTATTCGCCATATGCGCCCAGCTTTTTCATAACTTCCAAATTTTCTATACACTCGGAAACGCCGCACCTGAGCATAAGGAACGTGGAATACGGCGACACCACGGGCGCGCTCTTCCCTTCGGGGTCGAGCGAAAGCTCGGAAAGCCCGAACGCCTTGTATTGATAATTCATCTCCGCATCAAAATGCCAATATCCACTTTCGGAAACACCGAAAAATCTGCGTTTTTTTCCGAATACGCGCCGCACCACGGCATTTTTCTTTTCCTCGCGGTAGGCAAACGCGAGCGCCTCTTCACAAAGAGAGTTCGGCGGTGCTGGCAAAAAGAGTGCGGGCATAAAATATTCAAACACCGTTCCGCTCCAGGAGGCAACGCCGGTGTAGCCGCCCGCGCCTATAGTCGGGCGCGCCGTGGCAAAAAAATGTTCGCGCGGCACTTGCCCCGATGCCACGGCATAGAAGCTTGTCATTCTGCTTTCGCTCATAAACGTATCGTAATACGACTCGCTGAATTTTTCCTTGCCCGCGTCGTAACCTATGCGGAAAAAGCGTGCGCTTTTATCATAAAGTGCCGAAAAATCCGTGTTTTTTATAAATCCTTCGTATATGCGCAAAACGTCGAGGAGCGCGGGGCACTCTCCCGCATACTCAGAAATACCTTCGCAAAACGCCACAAGCGAGCAAACAAAATTGCCCGAATCCACCGTGGAAACAAACGGTTCGCCGATAATATCTAGCGTTTTTATATCATACCAATTGTAGAAATGCCCGTGCCAGGTCATCATAGAAGAAAGCGTACCCGCCGTTTTTTCCGCGCATTTGCAAAGCTCTTCGGAGGAAATAAAGTCCATATCCCTCGCGCCGAGGAGCGAAGCAAGGTAAAGACCTATGTTCGTGGGCGAGGTGCGGTATGCCACACGCTCCGCAGGGGAAACGGAAACGTTATCGGGCGGCAGAAAATTTGTGCTCTCGTTCACATTTTCACGGAAGAAGCCCCACATATGCGCGGCATATTCCGCAAGGCGCGCCCGCTCGCGCGAGGAAACTTCTGCTTCGCGCCCGTTTTCCGCAGAGAGAAGAAATGCAAAAAACGGGAAAAAGAGCCACAGCACACCGAGAAACTTCAGCACAAGGTTCGGCAAAAACAGCGCGGCGGCACCCACGGCTATGGAAAACCACATATTTTTAAAATATGCCGAAATGCCGTTTTTCTCGCCGTCTGCCGCGGCGGCAGTCTTCCAGTTAAGGAAATTTTGCTTGCTTACAAGGAAACGGTACGCCGTGCGTACTGCGGCATCGACAAAAACATAAGCCTCGTGCGGCAAAGCGCAGATTTTGTAAAAGCAATATGCAAGGCTACCCATTATATGCGGCATAATGCGCGCGTGGAATTTTCTTGCCGCGAGCATTGCTTCTCCCGGCAGAAGCAATGCCATAAGCGCGCGGAGCACGGGGAAAAGCAAATAGGAAAAAAGGAAAGCAAGAGCTATATTCAAATGCTCGGGCGCAAAAACGGCGAGAAAAAACGCCGCCGCAAGCGAAGAAAACGGGCAAAGCGCACCCAATATATTGTCTGCTATCTTATATTTTGCAAAAGCACTCATCGGGTTTTCCACCCTCTGCCCCGCCGCGTTTTTCACGTGCTTGAAAAGGTATGGCACGGTTTGCAGGTCGCCGCGCACCCACCTGTGCATACGAGTGTAATACGCTATGGCGTTTTTAGGCGTAGAATCCGTGAGCGTTATGTCGGAGGCAATAGCCGCGCCCGCCATATTCCCCTCCAGAAGGTCGTGGCTCAAAATACGTTCGTTCGGAAAGAAATCGCCGCAAACCGCGAGAAACACGTCCACGTCTATTATACCTTTGCCGCAAAAAGAGCCGCTGCCGAACACGTTTTCATATATATCAAATGACGCGCCTGCATAGGAATCTATGCCGCCGTTGCCCGCAGTTACCGTGGCAAAAGGCGAATACGCCGCGCTTTCAAGCGTGGGAGCGATGTGTGGCTGAACTATGGCGTGCCCCGAAACCACAACTCCGCCCTCCACCCTCGGCCTGTTCATAGGGTGAAGCATCGTGCCTATAAGCTCATCCGCCGCGCCTGCGTAGAGGTTCGTGTCGGAATCGAGGGTTATGAGGTATTTTGCCTCCGAGAGAAATTTTTTATCGGCGATACAGCGCGAAATGCTCGTTTTTTCGCCGCGCATAAAACGGCAAAGCTCCAGCACGGCGCCGCGCTTGCGCTCCCAACCGATATATTTGCGCTCGGAATGGGAATATCTGCGTTCGCGCACGAATATGCCGAAATGCGCGCCGTATTTGGCGTTGAGCGCCTCTATGCGTGCAAGAGCATTTTCTATGATTTTTTCGTCGCTGTGCGTGCGCCGCTTGCGTGAATCGGGCAGATTGCACACAACGGCGTAAAAACGGTTTTCGTTTTCGTCGGCAAGATAGAAGTTTTCAAGCCGCTCGAAAATTTCGCCGTCGTTCCCCGAAATTATGCTCATAATGGCTATAACGGCTTTTTCCGCACGCACTTTCTCGCCCGAAAGGCGCATAAGCCCGTCGCCTCCCGCATATTTAAAGCAAAACGCAAGCAGTTCTTTCGCCATTCCATAGCAAGCCACTGACGCCGCAGGAAGCGTCAATAAAACAAAAATATTTGCATCGCACAAAAGGAAGTATATGAGCGTAACGAGAAAAGTAGCAACCGCAAGGCACACGCAGTACAAGCGCGGCAAAGCGGTGTTCTTTTCCACGAGCAATTCGCCTATATGCACGCCGAGCTCATCCGCCTTTTTCAAAACCAGAAATGCCATTTCTCGTTCGCTTTTTCCCTCCTTAAGCGCCAGGGAAAGCAGCTCTTCTATATATTTAAATTTTGTTTTTCTGTCGCAATCTTTCCAAACGCCCGCACTTTCCGTCGCAAAAAGTGCATTTGTTACCGAAAAATCCAGAAAAACGCGCGAAAAATCTATAAAACGCAGTCTTTCCGCCCCGCGCAGTAAAAAAGGAAGCCCCTCGCTTTCGCCGCGGCACACAAGTGCGGAAATTTTTATGAACAACACCGCAAAAATCATATCGGGTAAAAGCGTAAGCGTTATGCTATCGTACTTTTCGCCTCGTTCCGCTAAAAATGTGCGCAGTTCCCCTTCGCTTATCTCTTTTGCAAAATCGCAAAAATCCTCTGCCAGCGCCCTTGCCGCCTCTCCGGAAGCAAAGCGTGCATAAAAAGCCATATTTTTTGCCGTGCTTTTTGCCCGTCCGCAAAGAGCGCGGCAAAGCGTGGCGGCATAGTATAGCTCGCTTTCTTCCCCGCTTTTCAAAATATCCGCAGATGCCGCGCGGTATCTCGCCGCAGAATGCCGAAGCTCGCCCACGCTTTCTCTTATGTTCTGTGCATATTTTTCTTCTGCCATTTCATCACTTCCCAAGTTTTTTAAACTATTTTTTGCCAATGAAAACGAAAAATATGCAGAAAAAGAAAAATTGCACCCCGCAAAGCGAAGCGCAATATCTATTTTATTGTTCAAAAAATTCGCCGTAAAAACAGAAACTCAAATCTTCATAAAGTTCTTGCAACGTGGGAAAAACTCTTTCCGATGCACCGCAAAACACCCAATCCAAGCTGCTCATATCAAAGCGTTCAACCGCATATTCAAACGATTCCTTTTCCGATGAGAAAATAACGATTCGGCTGAAATAACGGTCAAAATATTTAACGGAAACCACACCTGTGTATTTTTCAAGCCCCGCCGCGCGATTTTTGTATGCGCAAACAACCGCAATATTATTTTTGCTTTGCTTGTACAGCTCATTTGATTTTCCGCATTTTTTTGCAAAAACAAACAACAGTATCACTATTACAATTTCCGCAATACCGGAAATGATAAACACAACCTCTTCTTTGCCCGAAAAATCGCAGGTATCTTTCCTGCCCGTAAGCACGGTACATATTATGATATTGGCAAACATAAGCACGGCAAAAATAACGCTAATCGCACGCCAAAAGTTAAATTTTCTTCGCCAAACGTGCATTTTTTCTGTTTCTTTGCCTATATTACCGCAAGGAATACGCCTTTTTATATCTATGCGTTGCATAATATATATGCGTATTTCTGCTGCATTCAGCAATTCGTGAATCTCAATATAATGAGCAGAAGTATATAATCTCAACGTGCTACTGTAAACTTCGACATTTACAATATCAGAAAGATTTAAGGAAAGTTGTTTATCCCAGCCATAAAAAGCCGTTATTTTTTCGCTGTCCGCCTTGAGTTTCGCGCCTTTATTGAACCTGCCCACAACTATAAAAAACGAGCCCAAAATATACCAGAATACGGCAAAACCAAAGCAAAAGAAAGCAGAGGCGATATGCCCATCGTTTACTTCATCAATACCAAACAGCGAAAATTTAACAGCTATGAAAGCGCCGGCAACCACAAAAGCAAGCGCAAGAAAAACACGCTGTTTCTTTTCTCTGAATATTCCTTCCATAAATGCATATCTCCTTTCACTCCTTATACAAAATGCTCATTTCCCCGCCAAAATCGGCTATGTCGTACGCATTGGCAAGGTATTCCGTACCGCGGAAATATTCCCGCGCGCCATCGGAAAATATAACTCTTCCCGCCCCCGCAAGCGCTTCTGCCGAAACGGGAAATTTGCGCGCAGGCCCGTGCCCGCCCACAAATACGGCATCTGCGGCAAGGTAAGCGGAATAATCGAAATCGGTTTCAAACGCGGCGCTTTCCACATATGCAAACGTGGCGTTTTTGTAGCGGAACGCAAACGCCACAATCGGCTTTACGGAGCGGGAAATGTTGCGCAAAGGTGCAAAATCTATGCTCACGTCGCCGTCATAAAAGATTTCGCCGCGCACGTAAACCTCGTATGGTATGCCGAGCCGCGCAAGAAGCGCCGTTATGTAGCCGTAAATTTCCTCCTCCGCTTCCGTTTCAGGCGCGGGCAAAAGCACGTTGCGTATTTTCACCGCGTCGCTCAGACGGTAGATGGAGTTTTCGTGGTATATGTGGTAGTGCGTGAGCACGAGGTTGTCCACCGCCGTATCGGCAAAGGCTTTTATGCTCGCGATTTCGCTGTACATAAAGGCATAGCCGCCCGTGGAAATATCCACGACGTAGTTTTCCCCGCCCGCGTCAAACGCCGCAAACTCCCGCGTACCCTCGCACGCTATGGTAACACGCACGTTCCCCGCCGTCATATTTTTGTACACTCCGAAGCAAACGGAAAACGCCAGCACAAACGAAAGCGCGAGCGCTCCTAGCCTTGGCAGCGTCAGCTTGCGCACGAATATACAAAGGAAAAGCGCTACCGCGAGCAACGCGAAAACATACGGCGCAAACGGATAGCTCAGCGAAACGTAGACTCCGCGCAAATCTGCCATCTTCCCTGCCATAGCGATAATCAATTTTGCCAAATTGCCGCAGAGAAAAACCATAACGTCTGCGGCGTACGGCACGAAAGAAAGCGGTACGAAAAACACGCACAGCACCAGAAGCGCGGAGGCAAGCGGCAAAAACAAAAAGTTTGCAAGCACGCCCACAAGCGAAACCTCACCAAAGACAAAATACGTCACGGGCAAGGTGAAAAGCGTCGCCGCGAGCGTCATCGCCAGAATACCGTAAAAATATTTGCACACGCTGTGCAGAACACGCAAAAATTTGTTCTTTTTCGGCTTCTGCCACTTTGCAAAAAGTGCATCTGCCGCAGGGCGAACGAGTATTATGCCGAGCGTGGCGCAAACGGAAAGCCAGAACGCCACATCATACACGGCGTTGCCGTTCACAATCAATATGACGAGCACGGCGGCGAAAAGCGCCGTTAGCGAATCGTTGTCCTCGCCCACCATATCTGCCACGAAAACAAACGTGAGCATTACCGCCGCACGGAGCACAGAAACCGAAAGTCCTGTAAAAAGCGCGAAAGCAAAAACCGCAAAAAGAAGAACTATGTTCCTCTGCTTCTTCTTCATAAAACCACGCAGAAGAAAATCGAGCGTCTGCGCTATTACGGATAGGTGTAAGCCGCTGAGCGCCAGCAGATGCGAAACGCCCACGCGCGCAAAATCGAGGCGCAAGCCAGAATCCACGTGCGTTCTGTTGCCGAGTATGAGTGCGGCGCAAAAGCCGCCCGCCTCGTCCCCAAGCAAATCTACCATACGCCCGCACAGGTAGTTGTTCGCCGAGTGTATGTAATACGCAAGGTCTTTTTTCGCCTTGCCGCTTCTCTGCGCGCCGTCTGCCGCGGCGCGCACAAAAATATTTTTGCCGCGAAGGTACGCCGTTTCTTCCTGCGCCGCCTCAAACGTGGCATCGCACACGATAATATCTCCATAGGCAAAGGCATCGTTATCCGCAATTTCGAGCACGGCGGAAAATTTCACGCTCTCGCCGTCTGCTTCCAAAACGTCGACGTGATAGGAGGAGGCGTATGAGCTCACATACGAAACAAGAGTTATTTCCGCACGAATTTCGTGCACTTCACCGTCGGCGTAAGCGAGCGCTTTTTCGCTCCCCGCCTTAACGTTTTCGGCATAAACAACGGAAGAAAACGCCGTGGCAAGCGCAAGGAATATGAAAAGCAGGCTTTTTGCCCCAAACTTTCTCACGCCGCCTAAAAATGCGCACGCTAGCACCAAGACGGCGGCAAGCGCCGCGATTTCCGCGCCCCAAAGCGACGGCACGAGCACGCTCACGGTAAAAATGAGCGCAAAAAGCAAAAGGAGAAGCAAAAATTTTCTGTTTTCAAAATGTTTCATACAAATTACTTCTCCTTTCAAAGTAGTTTTAAGAAAAAGCCTCCTCTTTGGCGTGTTCCTCAAATAAGAGGAACACGCCGGTTCTATTCGCCTGTGGCGAGTTATATTGCTTCGCAGTGATATTCGGCTTACACCGAGTGGTATTTGCTCCGCAAGTTTTATGCGAATATAATATCACTGAAGCCGTGAGGTTTCAATATCACTCTTTGCGAAAGCAAAGAATATCACTTTTCACAAAGCAGAAAAGAGAAAACTTGATGGTTTATTCCACCTTATTTTCTCTTTCCGTTTTTATTGCGAAATTCGCATTTGTAATACAAATGTTTCGTTAAATTTTACGCAAGTTCGGCAAGACGTTTGTCGAGCTCTGCTTTATGTTCTGCGTAGCCGGGTTTATCGAGAAGCGCGAACATATTTTTCTTGTAGGATTCAACACCGGGCTGGTCGAAGGGGTTAACGCCGATTGTGTAGCCGGAAAGTGCAACAGCCTTTTCAAAGAAGTAAACAAGGTAACCGAAATCGAACGCGCTCTTGCTTGTGATGTTAATCGCGAGGTTGGGAACGTCGCCGTCTGTGTGCGCGAGAACCGTGCCGAGGTGTGCTTTCTGGTTTACAAAGTTGAGCGATTTGCCTGCGAGGAAGTTGAGTCCGTCTGCGTTTTCTGCGTCGTAGGGGATTGTAACGCCGTCTTCTATGTCGATATTGAGAACCGTTTCAAACATAAGGCGTGTGCCGTCCTGAACGAACTGACCCATAGAGTGAAGGTCTGTGGAGTAAACAACGGATGCGGGATAAATACCCTTGCCGTCTTTGCCTTCGCTTTCGCCGAAGAGCTGTTTCCACCATTCGCAAGTCATAGTAACCGCAGGGTCGTTAACCGCGAGAAGTTCGATTGTTTTGCCGCGTCTGTTGAGAATGTTACGCATAGCAACGTATTTGTAGCAATCGTTCGTATGAACGTCGCCGCACGCAAAATCTTCGCGAGCTTTTGCCGCGCCTTCGAGCATTTCCGTGATATTGATACCCGCAACTGCGATGGGAAGAAGACCAACAGCCGTAAGAACAGAGAATCTGCCGCCTACGTCATCGGGAATGATGAAGCTTTCATAGCCGCGTGCGTCAGCCTCGCCGCGGAGAGCGCCGCGTGCTTTGTCTGTCGTAACGAAGATTCTGTCTTTCGCCGCTTCACCGTATTTTTTGTAGAGAAGGTCGCGGAATACGCGGAAAGCGATAGCGGGCTCCGTTGTTGTACCGGATTTGGAAATAACGTTTACGCAAATGTCTTTATCTTCACAAATAGCGAGTATGTCGGAAAGGTGAGAGGAGCTGATGTCGTTACCAACAAAGTAGATGTTGGGCGTGTCTTTTTTCTTTTCGTTGTAGTAGTTGCCTTTAACAAATTCGATAGCCGCGCGTGCGCCAAGGTAGGAGCCGCCGATGCCAATCACGATGAGCACGTCTGCGCTCTTTTTAATTTTCTCTGCCGCCGCGTCGATTCTCGCCGCTTCTTCTTTGTCGTAGTTTACGGGAAGGTCAACCCAGCCGAGGAAGTCGTTGCCTGCGCCGCTTCTATCGTCGAGCATTTTTGCAGCCGCTTCGATTTCGGGTGCAATCGCGTCAAGTTCTTCCTTTGTGATTGTGTTTTTCAAGTATTTGTCGGAAAATTTGAAAGCCATAGTTTGATACCTCTGTTCTTATTTTTCGTTTATATAAATACCGCTCGCACCCTTTTGGCGCAAAAAGGTATTTTTGTTACAGTTTTTACATTTTTCACCGTGGCAAAGGTGGGCACAAAGGCAGTTTTGCCCGTTTTTATCCGCAACCATTGTCACATACCCGCCCAAAGCGGCGCAATATTTTTGTGAAAATTCGCAGAATTCACCGTTTTCTTGCATAATCCCCTCGAAAAACACGTTTTTATAGTATTTTTCGCAAAATGGGCGGCATTATACATTGTGAATTCGGCGCTTTCCGCTCTGCATTTAAATTTCATCGTCGTAGGTTTTAATTTTGGAATCTTTAAAACCCGAAACACCGCCGCGGAGCATAGCACCGAAAATGCGGTGGCGCAAGCCTTTGTTCGTGCGTTCGAGCTCTGCGAGCAAAGTTTTCATTTCCTCGCGTTCCGTGTTTTTGTTCGCGGGGCAGGAGCTTTCTATAACGGGAAGTTTTGTGTGTCGTGCGAAATATTCCACATCCTTTTCGGGCGCATACACAAGCGGACGAATAACCGTTATATCCGTTCTGTCAAGATACGTCACGGGCGAAAAACAACCTATTCTGCCCTCGTAGAAAAGATTGAGCATAAACGTCTGCACAGCATCATCGAAATGGTGGCCGAGCGCCACTTTGTTTGCACCCAGGCGTTTTGCCGCTTCGTTAAGCGCACCTCTGCGCAGTTTTGCGCAAAGGGAGCACGGGCTCTTTTCCTTGCGTATATCGAAAACGATTTTTGCAATGTGTGATTCTTCTACAAAGTATTCTACACCCAAACTTTCGCAAAGACGGGCGATGGGGGGATAATCTGCTTTCGGTCTGCCACCGCCAAGCTCGTCAAACTCCATATCCACGGTTATGGCAATGAGTTTAAATTTTTTGGGGTAAAAACGCGAAAGCTCGGCAAGCGTATAGAGTAAGGAAAGCGAATCCTTCCCCGCAGAAACGCCGACGGCAACAACGTCGCCTTCCTCGAGCATATTATAATCGTCGCACGCGCGGCGTGCATAACTTAAAAGACGTTTAAGTCCTACCATAAATTCCACCGTTATAATAAAGATTTCGATATAATTCTACCAAAAAATGCGCGATATTGCAATATATTTTGCAGAATTTGTCATCGTTTGCGAATAAAATATAATTTCGTCACAGAATGAGCTATGCAGAAAACCCCTTACCTTTCGGGGATTATTAAATTCTCTTGCATTCTTTTGGGGCTTCTACGGAAATTTCGATTTCGCCGCCTGCTTTTCTCTGCCATTCCACGTGAATGTCGCCGTACGGCGTGGGTACGCTTCCCTTTGCAAAGGTAAGCAAGTTTGCACAAGGCTCAACCGTAAACTCCGCAAAGCCGGGTTTTATGGGTTTAACACCCAAAACCTCGCTAATCATATACAGCGCAGGGGACGCCGACCAAGCGTGCGCTACGCTTCGCGTTTTCCACTCCGTTTTGCTGTTAAAGCTTTCCGTGCAGGTCGTCACGCCTGCATCGAGCAGAGCGCCCCATTCGCGGGCGATGGATTTGAGCGCAAGCTCTGCGTGCCCGTTTTCAAACAGAGCACCGAGCGCATAGAACATAAAGAAAGGCGAGCCTATGTGCACAATGCCTCCGGGGGCTTCTTCCTCTGTAGGTGTGCCTGCCGTACGGTTTGCGGGCGTACCCGCTATATACAAGCCTTTTTCCACGTTCTCTGCCAGAATTTCAAGCGCCTTTTCGCGTCTTTCACCGTCTGCTATCCCATAAAGCACGGCAAAAGTGTTCGTCTGCACGCTCACGCGCGAAAGCGACATATATTTTTCAAAATCCAGCGGTTCTTTGCCTATTTCCGCGTAATATTCAAGGTATTTTGCATAGGCTTCTTCATCGCGCACCGTGTCTATGTAAGCGCCGCGTTCTTCGTTCCAGGCGTATTTGTTTACCGCCGCCTTTATGCGCTCGCCGTGTGCGGTATATTCTGCCGCTTTTTCACATTCGCCGAGGGCCGCATAAATTTTTGCAAACTCTCGGAAACAATAGGAGAGCAGCATACTGTTTGCCACACATTCACCATATTCGGAAACGTCGTTGTTCGCCCATTCGATTAAGTTCCACGCGCCGTTTATGGAAAGCAAGCCGCGCGCGCTCATCATACCGAGAGAACGTGCAAAAGTTTCTTCCACGGCAGGTAAAAGCGAGGCAAGCGCTTCTCTGTTACCAGTGTATTTATAGTGGTTTGCCACGGAGAGCACCCACATATAGCTCCATATCGGAATATTCCCCTCGGGGTACGTTGGAAAAGAGGCGCAGGGTAAAAATTTCTTCGCGAGGTAGCGTTTGTTGCCGTGGCGGTAAACCCTTTCAAGGCCTTCGTCTATAGAGCCCGCGATAAGCGAGAGGAAACGCTCGTCAAAATCGTAGCAACCGAAGTTTGCAAGGTTCACAAGCGCAGTCACGCCGGCGTCGCCCACCCAGATGTTCTGCTCGTAACCGGGGCAATCCACGTATGCGTCGAGCATACAAACCTTTGCCGTGTCCACGCACATTTTGTATACTTCGCATAGGCGTGCATCGGAGCATTCAAAGTTCGCGCGGTTTTCCGCGGGATAACGCCATTCAAACAGATAAATGTTTTTAAGCGTTATTTCCGCTTCTCTTGCAGGGATATTTACAAGCAAATATCGGAAACCGCGGCGAACGTGGGAAAGATATTCGTTTTCACCTTCGCGGCAGATATAGGAAAGCACGTTGTGCTCTCCTCCGAGCACGGCACCGTGCTCGTTTATAGCCTCGAAAGCGTTCATAGTTATTTTAGTGCCCTCGGGCGCGGAAACAGAAAGGTATATGCCGCCTATACGCACCCTGCCGAAATCGAGTATGAAAGTAACATCTTCCTTGCTCGGGGCGATTTTCATTTCGCCCTCGGGCGCAAAAATGCTCTCTCTGCCCAAAACACCGAGCATTTTAGCAGTTTTCCTTCTCTGTGCGGCTTTTTCAAGTTTTTCGTCCGTCACGGAATCCGCGCAGGAAATGTATTCTTTGTATTTTAACTTTTCAGCGGCGTTAAGTTCATACGCTGTATCGCCTGCGTCGCACGTAGCAAGCGGAACCTTTGAGGCAAGGAAGCAATAAAGCTTCTCGGGCAGTTTTTCTTCGCTTGCAATATCGTTCCAAGGGAAGCGCGGCGGTCTTTTTTTCGGGGCTTCGCGCTTGAGCGGCTCTGCCTTTTTCCATTTACCGAGAGTAAAACCCTCGCCTTTTACGAAAACTTTAGGCGTGTGCCCCACGAGCGCGAGCCTGTGCCCCCCTGCAGAGGCGCATTTTTCTGCGCCGAACGGCAAAACCTCGCCGTCGAGCGACAGAGCCACAGCGCCGCCCAAATTTTCCACGGCAAATGAAAATGCGTTTTCAGCGAAGATTTCCGTTTCGCAAAGCACAATACCGCCGTTTTCGGGCGTTATTTTTGCAGAAATCCCCTTTTGAGGCTCGCTTTTTTCAAAACTTACGTAATTTTTTGCAAAAACGGGCGTGTTCGTTTGCATTTCGTTTTTGTCCTGTGCGGGGCGTGCGAGCGAATATCGCGCGCTTTCTTCGCGCGCACATTCGGCGTGCGCCCAGGCAGAATCGTCAAATCCGCTGACAAAAGCAGGCAAAAAAACGTCTTTGCGCGCATCGAACACCTCGCACTTATGCGGGCCCTCTATAAAGAAGTTCGCGCCCGCGCTCATCGGCGCATATTCTGCCGTACGGAAACGCCCATCGCTTACAAGTACGACGCTCTCTCCGCAGTTTATCTGCACAATCACATCGGAGCGCCTGTTCTCGTCGAACATTTTATCCATTATTATAACGAGAGTGTTCTTACCCTCTTTTACAAAGGGCGAAATGTCTGCACATTTATATTTTATATCAAAATGGTACGCGCGTTCACAAAAACGCATTACAAGCGCACCGTTTATATACGCTTCCGCATAGTGGCACGCGCCGAGCGCGAGCACGGTGCTTTCGCCGCACGCGTCAAATTCGCGCCTTAAAACGTACCAGTGAGTAGGCTCTGCGCCGCACGCGTGAATCCAGCACGCATCGGGGGAAAGAGCAAAATCGCCCGTGTAAACCTTTGCAAGTTCGTTGTTCATAATAAACCTCGGAAAAGTTTAAATTCTCTTGTCGAGTATTATGCGATATTTTTCGTAAAATTCTTCAAATTTATCGTTTTCAATAGCTTCGCGGATTTTCGCCATAAGCTCGTTGTAGAAATAGAGGTTATGGAGCACGCAAAGGCGCATACCGAGCGCTTCGCCCGAGCGAATGAGGTGGCGCAAATATCCGCGGGAATAATGGCGGCACGCAGGGCAATCGCAAACCTCGGAAAGGGGCTTTTCGTCCGTAGTATATTTTTCGTTGTTGAGGTTGAGCGTGCCGTCCCACGTGAAGATATAACCGTGGCGCGCGTTTCTGGAGGGCATTACGCAGTCAAAAAAGTCTACGCCGCGGTGTACAGCTTCGAGAATGTTGACGGGGGTGCCCACACCCATAAGGTATCTGGGCTTATTCACGGGCATATGAGGCTCTACCGCGTCGATAATTCTGTACATATCCTCTGCCTCTTCGCCAACGGCAAGGCCGCCTATGGCATAGCCGTCGAGGTCGAGTTTTGCAATCTCTTTCATATGAGCGATACGAATATCCTCGTATGTGCCGCCTTGGTTTATACCAAAGAGCATCTGGTGCTTGTTTATCGTTCTGTCGAGCGAGTTGAGGCGGTCCATTTCGTTTTTGCAACGAACGAGCCAGCGAGTAGTGCGTTCCACAGATGCCTGAACATAATCGCGAGGTGCGGGGTTTTCGATGCATTCGTCAAACGCCATAGCGATTGTGGAGGCGATATTGGACTGTATCTGCATACTTTCTTCGGGTCCCATAAAAATGCGCTTGCCGTCTACGTGGGAGGCAAATTCCACGCCTTCCTCCGTTATCTTACGCAAGGAAGAAAGCGAGAACACCTGGAACCCACCGCTATCTGTAAGCACGGGGCGGGACCAATTGAAAAATTTATGAATACCGCCCATTTTGTAGATAACGTCGTCACCGGGGCGAATGTGAAGGTGGTATGTGTTGGAAAGCTCTACCTGGCAGCCGATTTCTTCCAAATCTTTTGTGGAAGCGCCGCCCTTGATAGCAGCACAAGTGCCCACGTTCATAAAAACGGGGGTCTGCACCGTTCCGTGAACGGTTGTAAATTCACCGCGGCGGGCGCGGTTTTCTGTTTTAAGAAGTTTAAACATTTTTTGCTCCTTTTGGGGTTATATTTATGTATAGTTGCATTGTCTTCCATATGAGGAAATGATGATTAAATCTGCATTTTAAAATCACGAATTATCCAAGCCTCCATCTCCGAGGGAGGGGGACCGCACGGGGTTCTCAAATGATGCGAAGCATCGTTTGGGGTTCCCGATATGCGGTGGAAGGAGTTTCCCAAGAAAAACAAATTTATTTTTGCAAAATTTAAAGTGCACGCCCACTCCTTCAGTCTTCGCCTTTAAGGCGAATCCAGCTC
>JAFTOK010000230.1 GCA_017463815.1 Clostridia bacterium
CCGCGCAGGTATATCGGGTTTTGCGTTTCCAGCTTGCGTATAACCTTTTTAGCGAGAATATCATCGAGCGCATCGAGCTCTTCCCCGCCGCAGCTTACGTATACGGGAATATACGTTCTTATCTGCTTCATAATTCGGTTACCGAAAGTTATATGGAAATGTTTTATGAGGTATTTGTCAAGCTCGGAAAGTCTTGTAATATTTCTGCGGCTTATGCCGTGCTCGTTCTGTGCTTTCTTGACAAGGTCGCAGAACTGCTCGGATGAGATGTGCATTCTCTCCGTAGCGGGTGCGGCAAAGCGTTCCGCTTTTGCATCGAGGTTGAGTATCATCGCACGGTCATACACTTTATCGGATATAGCGAACGTGGAATCGTCGTTGTTCGCTGTGCCCACAAACCACATATTCTCGGGTAGTTTTACTCTACCATCCACAAACTGTTTCGGGTCACTTTCCCACTTATCCGATACAACATCCAAAAATCTTTCCTCGGGGTTGGGAAGCTCCAAAAGCGAGAGAAATTCCGCAAAATAGTATTCTACGCGCGCGATATTCATTTCGTCCAGCACTGTGATGTACATATCCTTGCTGTAGTTTGCTTCGTACATTTTTTCCAAAAGCAACGTTTCGTTGAATCGCTTTGTAAATTCGTTGTAGTAGCCGATAAGGTCTGTGCGTTCCTTCCACATAGGCTGTACGGGGATAACCGTAGCGGGGTTATCCGTAAACGCGCCGTACGCGTGTGCAAGCGATGTTTTACCCGTACCGGACATACCCTGTAGTATTATCAGGCGCGAAACCGCCATACCCGACACAAACTTGCGTATATCCTCTATATCATAATATAGTTTCAGCTTTGTTGCTGCGTAATTGCGGAAGTTTTCGCATATTCCCTCAAGCGTAACTCCTATATCATACGCGCTTTGCCCGTACGTGTTTTTTCTTCTGTCTATCTCCGAAAGCATACAGAAGCGTTCTGTTCCTGCTTCTTCTGCCGAATTTTTTGTCTTTTCCGAGCTACCGATAAATTCAGGTTCTTGCGTAGCATCGGAACGGTGTATGCGAGAAATGATAAGAGCAACCGCTAGCCCCGCTATCAAAAAAGGCAAAAGCACAAGGCAAATAGCCAAAACATACATAATTTCGGAGTTGGCTGCTGTACCAAACGGAAGTTTTCCGTTTTCATCTACATTGGAAAGAACCGCAAAAACGAGAAGTGCACCGACAAGGAGTAAAACTGCCGCTAAAATTATATATTTTATAAGTCTTTTTTTGGTCATAGTAGTTCCAAAGGTGTTTATTCACCTTTTTTTTCCTTAAGATTTTCAAGTTTAAAAATTTGCGGCGAATTTTCTTTTTGGTTTTCGCCCATTCGCTGTTATAAAATTTTTTGAAAGCTTCGTATTCGGCTTCAAGCGCGCTGAAACTTTCTTTTTCCGTAAAATCGTCTTCTTCTGTCATAAGGTTATTTTGTACACGCAAGGCCTTCATTCTGGCTTCACATATGAGCATTTGTTCTTTGAGTTTTGCATTTTCTTCGGAAAGCTCTGCGCAAGCCTTTTCCGCTTCAAGCACTTTTTTGCTCATATTTTCCACTTCTCTGCGCCCGGTTTCCTGTGCGCGGCGAAGGTCGGCGTATGCAAGCGCGTTTTTTTCTTCGGCTTCGCTACGCAACGCTTCGGTTTCTTTTTCATATTTGAGCAAGTTTTCGCGTATGCGAGCCGTGAACAATTCTTTTACGTTATCTATTTCTTTTGCGTGAGCAATCTCGTCATCTTCCATCGCAAATTCGAGTTTTTCCGCTTTCAGCTCGGCAGATGCGGTTTTGCGCAAAAGCTCTTCGTTTTTATCCTGAAGTTTGTACACTTCCCTGCGAAGCCTGTCTGTTTCCGCATATCTGTTTTCCAAAGCTTTTATTTGCTTTTCGAGCTCTGCGATATATTCCGACGGGTCCTCACCCTCTGCGGAATATCGTTTTTTTATGGAGGCAAGTTTTTCTTCTCTACGTTTTATTGCTTCGTCTTTTCTTTGCTGTTCTTCTTTTTCATATCTGTTTTTTAGCGTTGTTTCGAGAGAAAGACCTTGTTCGTACATCAAAAACGAAAGAATTGCACACGCATCAGTAAGCTCTTCTGCAAGTTCCTTGCGGAAAGGCGCTAAATCTGTTTTTTGTTCTTCAACAGAGTAACCGTCTTTGGAATAAGCAATAATATAATCGTAAAGAGCCACCGCCCCCTTGAAGTTATTGTCCATTTTCAAAATATTGGTTTTTGTAATGGGCGGCTTCAGCATAGGCGTTTTTGCCGCGACTTCCATAAGAGGTGTGGAAAGGAACGATATTATAGATTTTAAAATCAAGTCTATACGGTCAATAGTTGCTTTGGCACTGTTGTTTGCTCGTAGATAAGGGTCATCAGCACGCTCATCGTGCAAGGAGATGCTATAGGTTATCTTTTGCTTTTGCAAAACAGCTTCTTTGTTTATAATAAGCACGCCGTCGTATTTGTTGCTTATATCCAGTATTTTAGTATATCGCAAGGAAACAAAATCGCGCAGATAACACAAAAGCATATAGAGAAAGCGGTTTTCATAAACAGCGTAATCGTTGAGCCTTTCCACGGTGTAGAGCTTGTCGGGCACAAATTCCTCGCCTTCTTCCACTTTGCCGATAAGGTTGGAATGTACCGCCAAATGGCGAACAGATTCCGTGGAAACGTGCTTAACCTTTTCTATCGGTACAACTTCGCCGTTGGAATATATGAACTGGCGCTCTTCTTTAAGCGCTTTTTCTATAAATTCCAAACCTTTTTCTATTTCTTCTATCCAATCTTCGTCTATCGTGCAAACCGCCCTTGTTATAACCATTTTGTCAGCATCTGCGCCGGCTTCTGCGACGAGAGCGCGAAAATTGTTACATTCGCGGTTTTGACTCGTAATCGCGCGATATTCCGCTAATGCGCGATAGTAAAAATCTAATTGATTCATAAAAATCGTTCCCTTTTTATGTATTATGCGTTTCTTTGTAATCTGTGGATATACTCCTTGCAAAGCGGCATCTTATCAGCCCCGAAAAGCTCATCAAGATAAGAAATAAGACCGTCTGCCGCCCCGCGCAGGTATATCGGGTTTTGCGTTTCCAGCTTGCGTATAACCTTTTTAGCGAGAATATCATCGAGCGCATCGAGCTCTTCCCCGCCGCAGCTTACGTATACGGGAATATACGTTCTTATCTGCTTCATAATTCGGTTA
>JAFTOK010000231.1 GCA_017463815.1 Clostridia bacterium
AGACGGTAATGTTTACGTAGGCTTTATGCAGAAAGAGGGCGGTATGGGCAAAATGACTTATGCTTATGCGCTCGCTATGAAAGATGACGGCACGTTTGATGTAAGCATTATGCAGATGGCACCCGCAATGGGTATGCACGTTTGGGGTGCAACAAGCGGCACATACGTTGTAAACGGCGAAAATGTTACATTCACATATAACGTGGTTTCCAGCGAAGGGGAAGTGGTTTCGGAAAACTTTGTTTCCGAAGGCACGGGATATACAGACACAGCGCTTTCTGTGGGCTTCAATATTTCTCAGGCTACTATGAAAGCTTCCGCTGCACCTTTTATGAAAGTAAAATAATTATAGAATATATGTTTTTAAAGGAGATTTTTGAAATGGATAGAGCGCGTATGGAAAATGGCGAACTCAACAGATTTTTTAACTGGGCATACAGAACGAGAGGTAACACTGTTAAAGCACTCGCAGAGGGTAAAATGATGTCCCCCGAGAAGATGTTCCTTTCTTTCACATCTCACGACCCCGTGTTTATAAGCAACGGCCCCGAAGGTCTTAACGGCTCTGTTAAGGGCATCGGATTCATCCCTAAAGACGAATATTTGGAAGAAGCTCTTGCCGCTTATATCGAACATATTAAGAGCTATGACCCCGAGGATAAAACTTACAGCGACAGAGGACTTAAACTCCTTATAAAATGGCTTTATTCCGAAGAGGCAGAAAAAACAATCGATTTTGAACACATCTACAGCGTAGAAATGGCGTTTAAGCACAGCTATGCAAACTACAAGGCTAACCCCGAAGCAACGCTTCTTTTCTACCAGCCCCCGATGCTTTCCTTCGAGGTACGCGGTAAAATGGAAATCATAGGAGAACACCACGAAATCGGCAGCGTTTCCCCCTATGAGCTTCCGCTTATTCAGCAGTTTATCAATGCACAGCACGACGTATACCACCTTCCCAATATAGAACGCTGGGTATCTCGCCCCGCATACAAATTTACTGTTGAAGAAATCTTTGACAATTCCGCAAACAAAATCGGTTTTGGTACAAAAATTCCTTTTTAATAGGTAGATTATGAAAAAGATTGTTTCTGTTTTACTTTTAATAGCAACGCTTCTTATGCTTTTGCCGGCTTGCGGCAGACAGGATAAGTATGCGCAGTCTTTGCGTATAGGAACAACGGAACTTCCTAAAAACCTCAATCCGTATTCCTCTACGGCAAGTTCTTCCACGTTTTTTGTAGGCCTTTTCTATAACACTCTGCTCGGAAGTAATTCTGTGCCGGTAAACTATGAAGAAGGCAAAACTTACACTTTCCCCGATGGCACCGTTTATACACCCAATGACCCGAAAACAAACCCCCTTGCTTTTGAAGATGGTTTGCTTTACGCAGAGGGTGCGCTTGCCAAAAAAGAGGGAAGTATATATGGTTACGAATACTTTGACCCTACGGAAGAACAGTGGAAAAAACAATGCGAGAAAGAATCCATCGTATTCGGTTTTGACGAAAGCGGAAACCCCATAAATGAAACTGAAGAAGAATTTATGGAACGCGCACTCGTAACCGTGCCAAACAAAAACTGGATGCGTTTCCGTTTTAAAGTTGTTGAAGGACACACCTGGAGCGACGGCACACCTTTCACGGCGGAAGACATAAAGTTTACGTTTGACTATATCGTTAAACACTCAGGTTCGCTCGGTAGCCAGGCATACTTCCTTACGGACTACCACTCCAGTGAGGTTGTAGACGGTGATTTTGTCTTTGTTCTTTCCAGCAACAACTACACGGCGATGAAATCTATTTGCAATTCCATTGTCATAATTCCCAAGCACATTTGGCAGACGGTACGCAACCCTTCCAAGGAAAAGAACCTCTCTCCTGTTGGTACAGGCGCCTATTACATTAAAGACGGCGATTATATAGAGGGCAGTACGATTACCGTTTCCTACCGCGAGGACTACGATGAGAAGCTCGCAAAGGAAATGTTTGCATACGAACCTATAAAGAATATTTCCGTTATTCTGATGAGCAACGAAGACGTTCTTATAAACTCCTTGCGCGAGGGAAGTATAGACCTTATGATGGATACAGTGACTTCCTCCAAAGCGTATGCTGTAGAAAACAACAGCGCATATGACAACATCCTTATTTCTTCTGTACATAACGATTTTGTTACTACGCTTCTTTTCAATGTCGGCGAATACGGCGCATTCAAAGAAGGCGGTTTTAACGGATATTCCAAAGAAATAAGAAAAGCGATTTCGCTGTGCATAAACCAGCAGACGCTTATAGATGAAGTTCTTCACGGTATGGGTGTGCAGGTTGGCGACTGCCTTGTGCAGGATTACTACGACCACGCATACCTCGATGCAAACGGCAACTACGTTTACCACAAAACAAACGTAGCGGAAGCAAATGCGATTCTCGACAAAACCTCTTATAAGATGGACGCGAACGGCAACCGCGGTATAACGCTTACGGTCTTTGCAAGCCCGGATAATGAGGTTACCGTTAAGGCGCTTGCCACACAACTCAAAAAAATCGGTATCACGCTCGAGTATGACCAGGCGACATCCACGTATTCCGAGGATATCAAGCAGTATAACAATGCCGATTTCGATATGATTATAAACACCGTAACGTTCACGGCGGATAAGCTCCTTATGTTTGATGCAAGATACGGTGTTTACCCCAGCGGCAGCCCCAGAGTTTTCAACTATTCGGGTATTGTAGACCAAACGCTTATCGATATGATGAAAACTATGGAAAAGACAGCCGATACGGAAGAACAATACGCGCTTTGCCGCGATGTGCAGAAATACGTTGCCGATTTGGCGATTGAAATTCCGCTTTTCTCTGAAAACACAATCACTTTCTATTCCGCAGACCGTTATACGGGCTGGATAGAAGTGGAAGGCTCTTCTGTTTGGAACTCCTACTCCATACGTTACCTTCGCCTTAAATAAAAGTGCTTGGAGGTAAAAAATGAAGGGTTATTATTTCAAAAAGGTACTCAGCTCGATTTTCGTGCTGTTTATCATAATATCGCTTAACTTCTTCCTTCCGAGAATGATTTTTAAAGACCCTGCGCAGCCTTATTACGCAGGTGTCCCCGAGGACGCATACGCTTTGCGCGAGCAGATTCGTGAGGAATACGGTTTTAATGACCCGCTTATAAAACAATACGTAGATTACCTCGGCAGAGTAGTAACGCTTGATTTCGGTGAATCACACTACTATAAAGACTCT
>JAFTOK010000023.1 GCA_017463815.1 Clostridia bacterium
GAGCATAAATCATCAGTATAGCAAGTGAAAAGCTGATAAGAACAGACATAAATAGGCTCTTATCGAAAATATAATACACTGTTTGGCAAATCGCGGCAAGCCCGAAAACCGTGAAAAAATAGCGGGCTTTGTTTTTTGTGTACTTACACCCTTCCGCTATCATAAACGCAAAAATTGGGAAAGCCATTCTGCCGATTATGCGCAAAATATCGTATTGAGGAAACATCAGATATCCCGCGTGGTCTATGAACATAGCGAGCGCGGCAATTATTTTCAAAGAATTCCCGCTCAAAAAGCAAATTTTTGTTTTAAATCCCAAAATCACATTCTTCTTTCAATTGCAAATTTATATGCAAATAATAGCAAATTTTATATGCTTTTGTCAAGAGTATACGGATAATATAAGCAAAAAAATACTCGGGAAATTTTCCCGAGTATTTTTCCTGTTATTCTTCAGGGATTATTACAGTAAGTATACCGCTGGTGGGTATGATTTTATAGTTGCGAGTAACATTGTTACCATCTTTGTCTATAACGGTTGCGGAGATAATTTTGTTTTCAGATTTGCCTTCTTTGGTTTGCTCACCGTCTGTAATAGCTGTGAGCGTATCGCCTTCCACCAACGTGCCGAGAGAAAGGAAATAATCGTCGCTTTCGAGCGGTGTGTCATCGTAAACCTTAACAGCACTGCCCGCAGCGACTTCTATCTGGCGTTTCTTTATGGAAATCGGAACGTATTCCGCTCTGTTTATTATAGACGAATGAATATCGAAGCAAAGAAGGTATGTGTCTGTAACATCCACGCCGTCTCTGTAAATCTCATATTCGATATAGTCCGATTTATTTAGGTTGAGCTCTGTACGGGAAATCTCCATAGCATCTACAATCGGATTGACAAAACGTATAGAAACCTCCGTGCCGTCAGGCAACGGGGTCATAACGGTATAACCGTTTTCATCCAACGTGATTTCTTTGCCATCGTAATATTTGTTTATTTCGTGCAAGTAAACACGCAGAATATTTTCAGCAATAGTGATTTTTCCGTTTCGGTATTCTATGTCGAAATTGTCGGTCACTTCATTCCCCCACATATCATAAAGTTTAAAACTTTTTACGGTGGTATCGGAAGTTCCCATTTCTATACGGGAGCCGCTTATTTCAACCGTATACGTATAACCCATCTCAACGAGCTTCTTAAGGTCGCCGAAAACTTCCACTTCGTTTTCTGCCTGAACAAGCTTGCCCGTATATTCGTAATAGTATGCGAGAGGCTGCAGAATAAAGCCTTCGGGCAACGTTTCGCCCTTGTAAAGACCGTCGTCAAAACCGTTATCAAAACCGCCCGTTACTTCTACGTGTATCCAACCAATTCCGTCTAAGTATATTTCAACCCAAGCGTGTGTGGGATTGGTTATGTCAACCACGTTATCTGCAACAGTTTCTACAAGAAAACCTTCCACATATCTCGCAGGGATTCCAAGCGCGCGGAAAAGCAACGTTGCGGCAGAAGCATAATGTGTCGCATTGCCGGTTTTGTATTCATCCAAGAATGCAATTACTACGTTTTCGGACGCATCGAGCGCTGTATCGTAATAAAGGTCATATCTGGCGGCGTTCTGTATATAGTTGCTCACTCTCTGGATTATATCGTCATCATTCGCGTTAAGGCGTTCTTTTTGAATAATGTTTCTCATATATGCCTGAGTTTGCATATCTATGTACAAGTAGTTTTCATATACGTATTTCCTGTATTCCAGCTCCTCTGTGCCCAAGTTTGCAGATTCACGTATATCTTCGAGTTTATCGTAGAAGTTGGTAATTTTAAAGAAATCCACGGAATATGGGGAGTTTACAGATATGTCGGAATAATCTGTGTCCGTTTTTATAACAATACCGCTACTGTTGGATACACCGGAATAATACGGCTGCATATACGTCTGCATATCGGAAAATTCAGCCGTATACGTTTCCGAATAAAGCCTGGAAATAGCCGTGGTAGCCATAGCATTGTAGCTTGTGGTTTCACCGAAATATGGCTCTGCAGCATTCCACAGTTTGCCTTTTTCGTTAAGTGTTACATTATAAGAGCCCATACTTGCTATACGAAGGTATAGGGGGCCGCTTGTGTTTGCTTTTACCTTGCCGTATATCGTTTCGGGATATTTTACAAGCAAAGTCCCCGTGGCAAGTTCGTGTAAAAAATAATTATTCGTAACGTCTTCTTCGCCGTTCATAATCTTAACGGAATTTATATCATATGTATTTTTTCCTTTGCCTATAAACGTCTGCGAACCCGTTACCGTTCCCAAAATCTTATGCCCAACAACAAGGCTGTAAACTTCCTCGCTATCTTCTATGGCAACAATTTCGTTGTTGGTAAGCGGTGTGCCGTCATAAATCTTTTCCGCGCTTCCGGAAGAAACCTTTATGGGGCGCGGTTCTATGGTTATGTTGCCTTCTTCGACCGTTATGGCATAATTTTGAGAAACATCTTCCCCATTATATGTAAGGTTATAGGATGTTATCCGGGATTTTGCGGTTTTCGATTCTTCCACGGTTGTAGCAACACCGGAGGTTTCCATAGTGATTTCGTGACCCGTAACAAGCGTGCCCTGCGTTATTTTAGCGGAGGTTACATAGAGCGGTGTTCCGTCGTAAACTTTTTTTGCGTCCACGGGGGCTATGGTTATGGGACGCGGCTCCACCGTTAACGTACCGTATTCATACGTTATCTCATAGTTTGAGGTATATTTTGTTAAGTTTATAACGATTTCCGCCACGAATTTGTTCTCTACAGAGCCAACTTCGGTTATAATTGGCAATTTTGTGCCTGTTATTCGGTGCCCGTCTACCAAACCATCGCCTTTTATTTCAACTTCCGAAGAAAAATGAGGCAACGAGTCGTAAACCCAGGTCTGGCTGGAGGTGCATATGGTTATTTTGCGTTTTCGCACTTCCAATGTGCCGTATTCATAAGTTATTTCGTAATTTTCAGTAAAATCGGTAGAATTGAATCGTCCTGTTGTAACATCAACCGTGAAAACATTTTCTACCGTTCCTACATCCATAATCATTGTGGTTTCGGAACGTGCAGCCGTGGCGTAATGCCCGGAAAGCAACCCTTCGGATTTAAAGCCGCGGGTGTAATGCTTCATTCCGTCATAAAGCCAAACAGCAGAACTTGTAGTTATTTTCAAAGGTCTTTTATTTATTTTTATCGTGCCATTGTTTACTATTATCTGGTAATAGCGCGTAACGTCGCTTCCTGTTGCTTCGTCAATAACCTTAAACTGCATTGTGTTTTCGTGGTCGCCTGCGTTTGTATAAGAACTAGCGTTTAAAGCTACGAGTTTGTGTCCTTCCAAAAGCGATGTGCCCTCTCCTATTGTATATTTATCGGATGTATGTTTTTCTGCATCATATACAACGGTAAGACTGCCAGTATTTACAATCAAAGGACGTTTGGAAACTATCAGTTTACCCGAGTTTGTGGTTATATCATAATGTTCGGTAACGTCAAAACCATCTTTGTTAATAATGCTTATAACGGGCTTGTTAATTTTTTGTCCCGGAAGCGTTATTACGTGTTCGAATTTGGCCTGTATTACATCCCCTTCCGCAAGAGAGCTTTCCAACAGCTCATAAGCCTCATAGCGAAATTCGTTTCCGTCATAATAGTGATAAGCATCTTCTACAACTACAGTTATTTTGCGAGGAAGTATCTTAACTGCGTTAATCGGGGTACTTATATTATATGCGGAGGTAACGTCGTTACCATTTTCATCTATTATTTTTATTTTTTCCGCTTCTGCCCAAACAGTGGTGTTTTCAAGCATCACGTTTTCGTAGCAATAACCCTCGCAAACAAGAGTATCGTTAAAGGCAAGTTCGGCGCGGAAATCGGGTGTTTCACCATATATCACAGATGAAATTCCAAGTGTAAGCGAAATATCTCGCTTATCAATGATAAGAGTGTACCCCTCTTTGTATTTCATTGTACCGAAAGAGCCTGCGGAAACCGCACGTATATCGTATTCACCGGGCATAACGGGAGTTTCTGTGCTCCAAGTATTCTCGCCCTTGAGTGAATATTCAAAATATACGTCGCTGAAAAAAGCGGATGCCGTACAATGCGGCAGTTTGCCGTATTGTACAGACGAGGGCACATACACATTGTATACTATGCCTTTTGTAAAAATCACCGCAAGAGTGGCGGCAATAGCCGTGCAAAGTACCGCTATAATCAGAGGAAGAAAACGCAAAAGCTTACGCAGAATGCTCGCACGCTTTAATATTTTATTTTGGTATTTATCGTATAACATTGCGTCTGCCTTTTATTATCTATTCTTTCGTAACGGTCAATGTGCCCGAAACAAGCTGGATTTCATAGTTTCTGGTCACATTTTCCTTGTTTTTGTTGTATATCGAAACAGCAGTTATAATATTTTCTGCCGTACCTACGTTTGTTTGTGAACCCTCTGTGGAAGTGAGTTTGATTGTATCGCCGGGAAGTAATTCTCCCTCTATAAGTTCTACCACCTCGGATGTAAGGGGTGTACCGTCGTATACTTTTTCGGCATCTCCCGCTTTGAGAGTGATTTTTTTTCTGGCAACATTTACTACGCCGTATGTTTTATTTATTTTATAAAAATAAGTTACGTCTTTTCCGTTTTCATCGTATACAATAACATCGAAAAGATTGAGCTGAATGCCCGCTTGTGTTTCCGTTGTGGATATGGCAACCGCTCTATGCCCTTCTTCCAGAAATTCACCTTCCGTTTTGAAAATTTCTGTAGAAACCGTTCCACCGTATTCGGAGGTTGAGTTTGTGCTGGTAAATGATATTTCGGTTTCATATACGTGCACCTTGCCATAGTTAAATATAAAAACAAAATCGGATGTTACGTTGTTGCCGTTGGGCGCATAAAGTTCAAAGCTTTCTATAATGCTGTTACATATACCAATCTCGGTTTGTTCACCGGAAATAACAACTTTATATGTAAAACCTTGAGAAAGATATTTTTCAAGCCCTTTTACGCTTTGTTCTGCGTAAAGCGTGGTGCCGTCGTATTTCTTTTCTACCGTTACGGGTGTAAGCTCTATCGTGTTGTCTACGCTACCCATATCAGATTGGCCACCGGTAACCTCAACAAGTTTCCAGCCCATACCATCCACGTAAACTTCAGCCCAAGCGTGTGCATCTTCCGGAAAAATGGAAACCCACTTGCCGGCTTGTAAGTAAGCGGCATATCCTGTTGCGTATCTTGCAGGTATACCAAGCGCACGGTAAAGCATAACGGCAGAGGAAGCATAGTGCTTGCATATTCCCTCTTTGTAGTCACGAAGGAAAGCTATAACTATATTTTCCGCGCTATCAAGCTCTCTGTTATATTCGGTAGAATATTCGCCCGCACCTTGTATGTACTCCGCTACTTTTTCAATTATTTCGGGGTCTTCGGCTGTAAAACCCTCTTCTTCAATTAACTCTTTCAGAAAAGCGGCGGTTTCATCATTGTAAAGGTCCAGGTAATTTTCGTGTACGAAAGCGCTGTATTCGCGTTCATAAGCCATTATTTCTTCTGAATCGTGAACGGGATATTGATTGAAAAGGTAGTAGTCCAGCTCGTAAGTTGTATAACTACCTGTATAAAAGGTATCGTTTTTCTGCACGTCATAACCCGAAGTGTCCATATCCATATAGTATGGGAGTGCATATATGCTGGAAACGGGTTTTATTTGCATATGATGTTTTGGCGCGTTAGAGGCGCGCAAAGCGTAGCTGGTAAGATAGCTAGCGGCATAAGTGCCTTCTATGAGCTTAGGGTATTTTTCGGACGAAACCCAAGATTTGCCCGTGAAAGAACCGAAAGTGCTGCCGCCGAGGTAAACAAAGCCGGAATAGTCGCCGTATATACTGTACAATACCGTTTCGCCATCAGGCGACTTTGCCGCAGGGTCTATAATACGCAAAGTGCCTTCGCGCAGTGTCATATTATAATTTCCGGAAACGTCTTGCCCTTGCTTATCTGTAATTACAACAGAGGAAATTGTATTAAACTCTTGCCCCACTTGCGTTATAGAGCCCGTTACCAGCACAATAATGTTGTGCCCCTCTGCCAAATCTTCAGAAACGGTGTTTTCGCTATTCGTAAGAGGTTCGCCGTCATATACTTTTTCGGCGCTTGCACTTGTGATAGAAATTGCTCTTGGCGTTATTTTAAGCGTGCCAAATTCATATCCGATATTGTATTGCGAAGTTACGTCGGAATCGGTGCTGTCGAGTATTCGCACTTGCATCGTATTTTCGCTTTCGCCAACATTGGTTTGCGAGCCTGTAACGGAAACGGAGGCACGGTGACCTTCTTCAAGCACGCCGGATTTCATTGTCCACGTTTCGTTTATCAAGGCTTTGCCATCATAGACCGATGTGGTGCTTCCGCTTTCAAAAACAAGAGTCGGCTTATTGAACGACACCATTCCGCTCGCTATAAACACAAGCATCAGCGCAATCATAAAAAGTACACCTATCAGAAGCGAACAAAGTATATTAAATAAATTGCTTTTTTTCATAATAATACTCTTTAATAGAAATATAGTAAATTTTTATGCGTTTCTTTGTAATCTGTGGATATACTCATTGCAAAGCGGCATCTTATCAGCCCCGAAAAGCTCGTCGAGGTAAGAAATAAGACCGTCTGCCGCACCGCGCAGGTATATCGGGTTTTGCGTTTCCAGCTTGCGTATAACCTTTTTAGCGAGAATATCATCGAGCGCATCGAGCTCTTCCCCGCCGCAGCTTACGTATACGGGAATATACGTTCTTATCTGCTTCATAATTCGGTTA
>JAFTOK010000232.1 GCA_017463815.1 Clostridia bacterium
ATATGTGGATTTTGTCAAGTATTTTTTGCGTTTTTTTGTTAAAAATGTTGAGATAAATAACATATGGAAGCTTTTTTTAAGAACAGCTTCCATATGTTATTTAAGTTATATAATATTATAATTTTTGTGAGGCGTACCGACGAGCCCGATTTCGGAAAAATCTTTAAAATTATGGCGAATAATATAGTCTATATAAGAAACAACCATTTTTGCCGTAAGAGCATATCCTGCAGGGTTCATATGCCCGTGAAGATAAAATTTTTCTTTGAAGGCTTCATCGTAAACGGGCCCGTATTTTTTCAAGTCTATAACATATGAGTTATTAAAATATTCTGCAAAATCATACATAAGTCTTGCGTGAGCATCCTTTAAAACCTGGAGCTCAGGGCGGTTATTTTCTTCGGGCATTGTCATAAAGAAAAATTTTGCATCGGGGCTTATTTTCTTAAGGCGTTGAATAATCATTGCATAATACCCGGCAAACGTTGGCGCGTTCTTGGTATAGTCGTCTGCACATATATCGTCCAAAGAACCGACGGGCTGACGAGCATTGAGCAGGTCGTTTACGCCTAAAGCAATTATGTACGCCTTGCATTTATATTCGGGATTCCAAAAATCCTTTTCATCTGCAAAAGTTTCCATATATTGTTTTGCGCTCATCCCGCCGCGAGAAAAATTATAAACCTTTGTGCCTGTTGTGCGAGCAAGGAACTGTCCCCAGGAATATTCGTAAAAATCGTGGTAGTGACGTTTACCGTCTTTATCCATTGTTTCAAACTCACCCGAAGAAAGGCTGTCGCCAACGCAACCTATGGTGCGAAGTATTCCGCAGAAGCCACCGTCTTCGATTATACGTTCAAGTGGTTTTTCTTCGGCGTTGTCTATTTCATTGATAAAAGAATTGATATCCATAAAATTATCTCCCAAAACATTTTTCTACATTCATTATAAATTATAATAGATGTTTCGGTCAAGTAATTTCTTGAAATAATTCTATAAAATGATAATAGGGTTCGTTTTTGAAAAAAATAATAGGAAAATACGATGTTTTCAAAACGCTTGATTTAAGGGCCTGTAAGCGATGTTAAGTTTTGGGATAGATAAATGTATGGTGCATATATGATTCGTGGATTTTCCTGGTTTTTGTTTCCCTTAATTATACAAAATTTTCATTTTGTATAATTGCCTCAAAAACGCGTGGCGGGGCGTGGTAAAGCCCCGCGTATATTTTTCGGCAATTAGTGCCCCCACAGGTACGCGCTCCTTGCCTCCCCGCCCTCGGCTCGGCGTTCGCGCTAATCCCCCGTTCAGCCCCGTTGGGGCTTCGCGTGGGTGTGGGTACAAAATGTTTATTTTGCGCAGTTTTCGCGCCGTTTCTGCGCCTACGGTTTTTTCGGCTCGTTTCTATTTTCCTGGCGCCTGGTAAGTGCGCGCCGTTTCCGTCATTCCTTTCGTTTTTTTGGCGAAAGGAGTTGACAAACGCCGCCTATCGTGATACAATAAACGTGTTGAGTGCGTTGCCTTGCTCCTTTGTCTTCAATGAGAGCATACCACAAAACCCCTCTTTTTGTCAAGAGGGGTTTTTTATTTTTAAAACGGTTGGGAAATGCGGAGAAGTTAACAAAAACTTCACCGCATTTTCCACCGCTTCTACTACTACAACTATTATTTTTTATATTTGATTATAAAAAACGCTTCAGCTTAAAAGATACTTTACCGCCAACGGTAATTTCTTCGCCGTCTGCGCTCTCATAGTCGCGCGAAAGGTATTCATACACGGGCTCTTCCAAGTGCCCGCCGTGTAGGTAAAAACGCCCGCCTACGCGCCCAAAATTATTTTTTAGCATATAGTCAGTTATGTGGCGCGCCGTGCGTTGCCAATCCTCGTTTTTAGCGCCGATACGCACCGCTGAAGCAAATCCGAGTTCCCATTCGGGCAGATTGTAAATCACCTTGCGCCCGCGCTTGTGACCGCTGTTTTCCATTTTAAGAGCACCCTCGTTGAAAACGCCGTGAAAGTGTATAGAACGCTCGTCGTCGCAGTATTCCGCGACCAAAATATAACGCAAGCCCTTGCGGCGCACGCGGTTATCGAGCCATTGACCCAAACGCTTTATAATGGCTTCGTAATCGTCACGGTCAAACTGAAGCGTAAATGTGCAGAACATCTGGAGGTCTGAATTTGAACATATAAGCTCAAAAACCCGCTTCTTTGCACGGCGAAAAGCGCGCTCTCGGCTATCGGCGCCGAGTGCTCGGGCGGCGGTTGCCGCATATTGTTCCAAAAAGAGAGCCTCTTCGCGCTCCAAAACGGCTTTTTCGGCCGAAGAAAGCGAACAAGTGTTCTTTTTTGGCGCCCTTTTTGTCATTTTAGACATAAATTTAGCCCCCCACACGTTAAAATCGTAAGTTAAAACTTCATACAAGAACTTCCCACCGTTGGGAAGCGGGAAATAAGTCAATCGCTGATTGAGCATACCAATTTTTTGACGGAATAATGTGCTATTTAAGGAAAATCAAGTTTAAGCCGTGAGAGACTTTCCGCGCGCTCGGCTTGCGCCCACGCTCGCCCCGCGCCACGCCTTGCGGCGGTCTTGGGCGGCTTGGCGTTCCTCGCCGCGCTGCTGAAGCTATTTTCGCCTCTCTGTGCCTCTTTCCGTGGCTCGGTCGCGCGTTTTGTTTGCGTTTGGCTCGGCGGCTCGCCCTCGGTGAGTCTGCGCGGGGCTTTTTGCCCCGCTCCGCTTACACCTCGGGGGTGGCGCATTCCCGCGCCGCCTCGTGTGTTTCCCCGCGCCACTTTGTGCGCCTCCGTTCTCCACGCCAACGCATTACGGCGTTGGCGCGAAAAGCACGCAAAACAGGCATTTTGTATAATTGGATATATTTTTGTTTGGGAGCATATATTTATAGACGTTGCTATATCCATAATATATGCCCCCGGAATTCTCACTCCTCCCCTATCCTTCCCGTTTTTTTAAAATAAAAATTCCCCATATTTTTTACTCAAATTAACTTAGATACATTTTTATAAATTCTATTGGGAAATAGAAATGCTTTTTTAAAATAAATCGCCTAAATCTTTATAAAGACTTAGGCGATACAGTATTATGCATTTATTTTTTTATTATACGGAAATCAAACATCTTTCCACAATCGTTGCAAGCCTTACATTCCACCTTATAAGAGTTGGGGCGGAATTTATATTCTGTTCCTTTTTCCGTAAATACTACACCGTGTGTTGTTGTAAGAATTCCTTCCATTATATTTTCGCTGTTACACTCGGGACATTTCATAGAGTTATCTCCTTTTCAGATTTAATTTTTTTCTTTTATAAAAAAGTTAACTTCGTCAACTATAAAACGCCCGAAATCGAGCGTTTTGGTATAAGGAAAACTTTTTTTGAACACGCAAAATTGCACTGCTTCGCGCACAATTTCCTATGTTATAAAAAATGCCCGTTTCCGAGCATTTTCAGTTTTAAAATTCGATTTTTTTATTTCGCAGAAGCAAGAGCGCGTTCCAGCCAAATCATACCGATGTCGAGTGCATCGTAAAGACCGGATTTTTCGCCTTGCTTAATGATTTTATTTTTTTCTTCTGTAGAAAGTATCTGTACAAGAATTTTATCCGGTACTTCCACGCCACCTACTTTTTTATTTGTAAGTATCATTAAGAAAAGATAATATTTATCTTCCATATTGCCATAACAAATAATATTTTTTTCACGTACCAGGGGTTTGCCTTTAAAAGTAATGTATTTTCCCTCAAACGGTATCTTTGTTTCCATTGTTTTTACCTCTCTTTATTTATATTTTAAAGCTGCTCATAGCAGCCTGTTGTATGCTAGTTGAATATTCCGATATTTATAAAATTCTAACTGCTTTTTTTAAATACGATTTCGCCTGTCTTATGAAAGCCGAGTTGTTCGCGGGCATATTTTTCGATATATTCTTTTTCAGAAAGCGTAAAATCATATTTAAGTTCATCTACCTCATCCTGATAAAGTTTGACG
>JAFTOK010000233.1 GCA_017463815.1 Clostridia bacterium
GTTTTGTGCTTGGCTATGGCGCATAAATAAGACTTTATGTGACCTTGCTCGGGGCGGAAATTTTCTATGTTTTTGTAGAATTCATAGAAAACGTCGCTCGCACATTCTTCTATATCTTCGGCTGAAAAGCACTTGTAAGCGGAAAAACCGCCTTTTATAATCGTGCAGACAAGCCCCATATACTGCTCCATAAGCGCAGACAAGCCTTTGTCGGGATGCTTGCGGAGGAGCTTTAAGAGAACGTCGTCTTTCATATGTTTACCTCCCGAAGTTTTGAAACGTTTCACCTATTATTACGGAAAAAACGGAGAAATCTTACAAGTTTTTTTAAAAAATATAAAAACTGCCGTGTTGACGGCAGTTTTTGTGGGTTAAATATCAAATTTTCTGCTTTTGCCTGCGCCGTAGCGTGTTGCAACAAGCGTGTTATGTTCTGGACTGAACGTGAAAATGTCGAAACTTGTTTCTGTGGCAGAAAATGGTTCGTGGCTGTATTTTTCGCCGTCGTCGCCTACCGCGAGACCGGAATTATTTCTGCCTGCGAGCATAGTTGTAACGGAAAGCAAGCCCATATCGTCAACACAAGCGCGGTCTGCGTGGCAATGACCGGCAATCCGCACGGGAACGCGGTGCGCCTTGCCGCCGAAATCGGCAAAAATGCTATATCCGAAATCTTCGTGCGCGTTTATAAACTGCGCTTTTGCACCGCGTACGAACGCCTGCGTGATTTTATCGAGCACGTCGGCGTTATAAATCGTTTCGTTTGTTTCTTCGTGTTTTCTGGCGAACGGACGGTGCTGTATGAAAATCACATTTTCAGGTGCATCTTTCAGCGCCGTGTTGCAAAGCCAGGAAAGCTGCGCTTCCGTATATCCGAAATCCCATTGTTGGTTATAAATCATAATGCCGTTTTCCACGATATACGGCACGCCCGAGCTGTTGAGGAACACCACGCGCGTGTTCGCTGCGGGTGCATCAAAATAGCCATAAAGGGCTTTATTTCCGCCGCCGTGGTAGTGTTCACACTTTTCGCTGTCCGCAAAGAGCACGTCGTATTGCACGTCGTCGGGCACGTTTGCGCCTGTGCGGCAAATGCAGGAATAGGGCGAAATTCTTCCGTGAATGGAGTTATCGTCGTGGTTGCCCTGCACGCAGATTACAGGCACATCGCACTGCGCGAGGAAAGAAGCGAGTTCGCGCATCATTTCCACGTGCTCCTCGGGGGATGCGGGGTAGTTGCCCACGTTATCGCCGCCGAGGCAGAGAAAATCTATTTTTTCCTCTTTATTAAGCGTATTTATTGCGTGGATTGTATTTGAAACGCTCGCCTGCATTTCCTCATTGAATTTGTAATGCAAATCGGTGATAAAGGCGAAGCGCAGGTCGTGCGCGCCCTTTTTGGGCAGTTCGCCTTTCACACGTAAAGTTTCTTTTTTTGCGTAATCTGCAAACGGTAGAAGTTTCATAATTTTATTTCGTGATAAATCTGTGGTAAACTTTTTTGCCTTTTCTTACGATAAGCCCTTCTTTGAGTGTTGCTTCATCGAACGTCTGGGAGAAGGATGCAACCTTTTCGTCTGCCGCGAAAACGCCGCCCTGCTGTACAAGGCGTTTTGCCTCGCTTCTGGAGGGAGCAAGTTTTGCAAGAAGAAGGAGGTCGAGAATGCCGATTTTGCCATCTGCAAAAGCGGAAGCTTCAACTTCTGTTGTGGGCATATTTTCGGAAGCGCCGCCCGCGAAAATAGCGTGGGAAGCTTCTTTTGCTTTGTTTGCTTCTTCTTCGCCGTGAACGAGTTTTGTGAGCTCGTATGCGAGGATTTCTTTCTTTTCATTTATGCGGTTGTCTGCCCAAGTTTCCATATCCTTGATTTCATCGAGGGAGAGGAACGTGAGCATTTTGATGCATTTCATAACGTCGGCATCGCCTACGTTGCGCCAGTACTGGAAGAATTCGAACGGGGAAGTCTTGTTCGGGTCGAGCCAAACCGCGTTACCCGCCGTTTTGCCCATCTTCTTACCGTTAGAGTCTGTGAGGAGCGTAATCGTCATAGCGTGAGCGTCTTTGCCGAGTTTTTTGCGGATAAGCTCCGTGCCGCCGAGCATATTGGACCACTGGTCGTCGCCGCCGAATTCCATATTGCAGCCGTATTTTTTGAACATATAGTAGAAGTCGTAGGACTGCATAATCATATAGTTGAATTCGAGGAAGGAAAGACCTTTTTCCATTCTCTGCTTATAGCATTCTGCGCGGAGCATATTATTTACGGAGAAGCAAGCGCCAACCTCGCGAAGAAGGTCCACGTAGTTGAGGCTGAGAAGCCAATCTGCGTTATTTACCA
>JAFTOK010000234.1 GCA_017463815.1 Clostridia bacterium
ACACGGTAGGGGCGAACTGTGTTCGCCCGCGGGAGACCGCAGGTCTCCCCTACGGATAAGGAAAGTTTGTGCCGCAGAAGACAAATGGTAAGCCCCGACAGATGTTTCTAATCTGTCGGGGCTTAGAGTTTATATTTTGATGTTTTTTATAAAGTCTTCGGCTTCCCGAGTAGTCTTAAACGATTCTTTATAATTATGCCGAGTAAGGATGCTATGTAATTTCCCTAAATAATTAGGTTTACTTATTTCTTTTGCTTTATCAAGAGCTTCTTTAGCTTCAACCGTATTTCCGTGATGTAAAGCAATCACGAGATTTGCGACAGCCAATCTAAATTCGTTCTCTATAAATGATTTAGAAAAATCGTCTGTTGCTATATAACACGAGTAATAATTCTCTAATTCCTGCGAATAGCAGAAAGAATCTATATGTAATTTCATCCACATAAGGTCTTTTGAAATTTCTTTAACATATTCGGGATGTTCAGTTCCAAGCGATTCTTTGGCCATTTTATATGATACAAAAGCGTTATTAAAGTCACTTATTTTTTCATATATATGCCCGATATAAAGATATGATGTGTATGTAGAAAACCAATCATCTTCAAAGGTTTCAAGACCATATCTAATTAGTTTAATTGCTTGTTCTGCATACTCCGGCAGGAATTGAATGGCGGTTGTATAGCAATGTTGTCGCTTCAAAAAATTCCCACGCACTCTTTTTAACATTTTTTGGTATTCAGCAAAATCTTCATCCGTCATACCCTGCTTGATGATTTTTTGCTCCAACTCATCTATTTTACCCATACCATACTCCTTAGAATTTATTGTTCTATTTTATCGCCGGTTCAGCCTTTGTATTACAAAGGCTTCGTACAAAGCCCATACCTATATACTGCTGATTATATTATATCATAAATTAGCAGAGGAGGCAAGAGTTATATTCCGCCTTCGTCGGAGTGATATTATACGGCTACGCCGTGTAGTGATATTGTTCGGCTTCGCCTCACAGTGATATTTTATTCGCCCCCAAACTTGCGAAGCAAATACCACTCGGCGATAGCCGAATATCACTGCAAAGCAATAGAACTCGCCGTAGGCGAATAAAACTGCGAGACTTCCTTATGGGAAGTCTCGCAAAGGCAGTCATTTTTGCTTATTCGGCTATTTGCTCAAGCTTTTCCACTACCGCTTTAAACCTTTCCGTTTCGCGTATGGGGTCGTACCTTTTCTGCACCAATTTGCCGTTAAGCGTATAGTATGCGCAGTTGTGTGCTATAAGCGGGGTAAAATCTTTCCCGCGCTCGGGGTAAACCAAGCGGTTTGTAAAGTGCGAAGTGAATTTCTCCCCGCTTTTCACCGCGTTTTCGAGCAAAATGTGTTCGCACATTTTTTCGAGCACGTCGAGCGCCTCGTCATATTTCTGCTGGCTGAGTTTATACGTCGCGATTACGCGGTAGAGCCCTGCAACATCGGCGTGATAATAGAGCAAATTTTCACCGAATACGAATATATAAAGACCTATGACGTATTCAAACATCTCTATTTTCTTATCCCACATATCGGGCGTGTTGGGTATGCCGTCGATAATGTAGTTTTCAAGAGCAGTGCCGAGGTGCGCCGTCAGCATCTCTATAAATTCCTGTCTGTATTCGTCTTTTTCCCGCGTCATTTCCGCAAGCTCACTTGCCACGCGCTCGCGGCTGTATTTCATACTCGGCAACTTTTCGAGCATACTTTCCGCTTTGAAACCGTCTTTATACCCCACCGAATAGAGCGCAAGAAGCGCTTCCAGCATTTTGTTGCGGAAATCCACGTCTTTCGTGTTTTCAATAAGCGTAAGGTAGATTTTTTCGGCTTCTTTCAGCGCTTCTCTGTTCGCTCCATCGGGGCTCCACATATAGATGCGGCAAAGCGTATCCGCAAGGTGCTCCTGCACTTTTTCGTCCGTGGGAAATTCCGCCGCGAACTCGCGTGCCTCGCGCAAGGTTTCTTCCGTATCATCACCCGTTTCGCTGTGCTCGTCTATGATATCGTAAATTTCCAGAAGCCTTTTTTCGCGCTCCGTGCGGTTCACACCGAGCAAAGTATCCGTGCTTACAGAGAAAAACGCGGCAATGGAGGGGAGCAACTCTATATCGGGGTAGCAAGTTTCACTTTCCCAGCGCGAAACCGCCTGCGGCGTAACGCCGAGGTAGGTTGCCATTTCTTCCTGCGTAAAACGGTTGTGCATACGCAGATTTTTGATTGTACTTCCAAGTTTCAAATTCATAAATACGTTTCCTTTCAAAAATATTCTGTAAGCTTACGTCTATATTCTACAAGATTATCTGCAAAAAATCAATTATCAATCGGTTGTTGCGCACTCAACGGCTCGTTAACACGAAATATTTGTTTTTCCCGCTTGCAAAAATCCCGCTCGCGCAGTACAATATCTATATCACTGAAAACGAGGTAACAAAATGAAAACTTTTGCGCCAAACTACTACCCCGCGTTCCGTTGCATCGCGGATAAATGCCGCCATTCCTGCTGTGTGGGCTGGGACGTTTACATAGACGAAGAAACGCTCGCAAAATACCGTGCCACGGGCGGCGAGCTCGGCGAGCGCCTTGCAAAAAACATCTGCGAAAGCGAGGAAGGCGCGTGTTTCCGTATGGGCGAGGGCGGTCGTTGCCCCTTTCTGAACGCTCGCGGGCTTTGCGATATTATTCTTGAAAAGGGCGAAGGGTATATAAGCGAAATATGCACGGAGCACCCGCGCTTCTACAACTTTTTCTCCGACCGCACGGAGGTGGGGCTCGGACTTTCCTGCGAAGAAGCGGCGCGCATTATCCTCTCGCAAGAGGAAAAAACGTGCCTCCTGCCATTTTCCGAAGACGATGAGGAAGAATATGAGCTATACCCCGAGGAAGAATACGTGCTTGCAAAACGCGCCGAAATTTTCGATATTTTGCAAAACGAAAGCGTGGGCATAGAAGAAAGAGCGCAGGCGATGCTGCGAATAAGCGGTGCAAGTTTCCCGCAAAGAAGCATTTATGAATGGGCAAAAACGCTTGCCGAGCTCGAAATGCTGGACCTTACCTGGGGCAAAACCCTCGCAACGCTTGAAAACGTGCAAAAAAGCGCAAGCCTTCCCGAGTTTGAGCGCGCTTTTGAAAAGCTCCTGCTCTATTTTGTCTACCGCCACACGGCAAGCGCCGCAAGCGAAGCGGATTTTGCCGCGCGAGTTTGCTTTGCCTACCTCGGCTTTACCGTGCTCCGTTCCCTCTGTGCGGCAAAAAAAGCACAGAGCGGAGAATGCACACACGAAGATTTATGTGATTTTGCGCGCCGCTATTCCGCCGAAATAGAATACTCGGAAGAAAACACGGCGGCACTTATAAATATTATGATATGAAAAAAACTCACTTCAAAGATGAAGTGAGTTTTTTCTTGCAGTTGACGAAGCCAACTTTTTTATAAAATCATTCAAAATCGGAAACGCCGATAACAGTTTCCACGGGCACGGAAACAACAAAACCTTTTGCTTCGCTGTTCACGCCACAATTTTTGCTGATTGCCTTCATAATATCGAGCTTGTGCGCGTTATCCGTGATAATCATAACGATTTCTTTTTCATCTGCAAGGCTGATACCCCAGAAATTCACGGCTGTTTCATCGCCTACCTGGCGCCCGTGAATGATTGTACCGCCGCGCGCACCTGCGCTTCTTGCCGCCTCCATAACCTCTTCGCTGTGGCCCTGGTCAACAACAGCGGCAACCATAGCATATTTCATCTCTGTCATAGTATTTTCCACCTTTCTTTCCTCGTGTGTTTTGGAATATTCTTCGCAGATTTCGCCAAGTCTTTTCATAACAAAGCCGTTGGCACCCGTGAGCGGAACTGTAAAGGCTATACCGCTGTTCACGCTACCTATACGCAAAGCTTTGCGAAGCTTTACAAGCATATCGTCGCTGAAGCATTTCGGCAAAAAAGAAACCAAAATGCCCTTTTCCGTGCCGTCAAGCCCAAGAATATCCATCATTTCGCTGGAAGCCGTACCCTGCCCCACCAAATGGTAGTGGAGCGGAACGTCTTCGTCATTATATAAATCCTCTGCACGCTTTGCGAGCTTAGGTGTTGTTATAAGCATTAAAATTCTGATTTTTTTATCGCTTGAATTCATACAATCACTCCTCTTCTATTTCTACGATATCGTCGTCGCCGACTTCCGGAAGAAGTGTTTCCGGTTCTACTGTGTTTCTCAGCTTCATAAGTTTTATGCGGTATTGTACACCCATAAGCTGTATTGCTATAAGCGGGGTAAGCGCAACGAGCGCAACGACACCGAAAGCGTCCGTCATAACGTTGCCGGCAAGACCTTCGCACGCGCCTATGCACAAAGGAAGAAGGAACGTGGACGTCATAGGGCCGCTGGCAACGCCGCCCGAGTCAAACGCGATGCCGACGAAGATTTTCGGCACGAATTTGGAAAGTATCAGCGCTATAAGGTAACCCGGTATGATAATGTACTGTATACCAAGCCCCGTGAGAACTCGCACCATAGCAAGACCTACGCTGACCGCAACGCCTATGGAAAGGCAACGGTTCATAGATTTTGCGGAAATAGCGCCGTTTGTAACCGTCTGCACCTGGCTGTTAAGAATCTGAATAGCAGGTTCTGCTTTAACTATAAAGTAACCTATAAGCATACCTATGGGAATGAGAAGCCATTTGAAATCCGAAGCCGCCATACCTCTGCCGAGGAGCGTACCAACGGGAGCAAAGCCCACGTTTACGCCGCAAAGGAAGAGCACCAAGCCCAAATATGTATACAAGAAGCCGACAAGGCTTTTGAGCACGACGCGGCGGGAATATCTGCGCGTAAGCAGCTGGAAAATAGCGAACACAGCCGCTATAGGAAGCAAGGAAACAAAAACCTCGTATGCGTAATGCGGAAGCGCGTGTGCAAAAGCAAGCATAACGTCCTGCATAGTTTCTACGGCAAGAAGTTCGGAAGCGGAATATGCGCCGTCGGTTTTATAGAAGAAACCGAGCACGACAACCGCGAGTATCGGGCCTACGCTGGAAAGTGCAACAAGACCGAAGCTGTCGCTCGCCGCATTTTTATCCGAACGTATGGAGGAAAGACCTACGCCGACCGCCATTATGAAAGGAACCGTAATGGGGCCCGTGGTAACGCCGCCGGAGTCAAACGCAACGGCGAGAAAATCGTCGGGTACAAAGAAAGAGAGCACCAAAAGCACCGCATATAGAGCCATCAAAAGGTTAGATAAATCTATACCCTTTACAATTCTTAAAACGGCAAGCGCCAAGAAAATGCCTACACCGAGAGCTACCGTCCAAATAATCACTTTATTCGGGATAGACGGAATCTGCTCCGCAAGCACCTGCAGGTCGGGTTCCGCAATTGTGATAATAGTGCCGAGGGCAAAAGCAATTATCAAAATCGTGATGATTTTTTTGGATTTTGAAATCTGCGTGCCTATGCCTTCGCCGAGCGGGCTCATAGCCATCTCCGCGCCGAGCTGGAACATACCCATACCGAAAATCAGCATAACTGCGCCCACAAAAAACATCATCATAGCGCCTGTGTTAAGCGGAACGAGCAAAACGCTCAGCGCGAGCACTATGCCGGTTATAGGTAACACGGCGGCAAGCGATTCCATTATTTTTTCTTTAAGTTTTGGAGTCATATGTTTTGCAATACCTCCTTCTCTGTTTATTTTTTGGGTTCAAAACAAATATGATTTATAATATTATATCAAAATAAATCACATTTTGCAATAGAAAAGACAGGATTTATATTTTTTACAAGTAAATAAAGTATGAACAAAAGCGCTATAAACTTATGTAAATTTAATAACGCTCCAAGCCTGCGCAAGCCGCTCTGCCGACCACGCCGCGTTCGCGGGGGAAGTGGAGGGCAGGCATACAGCCTCCCTGCCCAGATTTTCTTTCAGATATTTATTATAATATTTCTCCGCAGTTTTCCCGTTCACGAAAACCTTTTCTATTTTCGCCGCGGCAAAAATGGGCGAAAGGTCATTGGGCACGGCGTTTTTTATGGTGCTGTCTGCGCTGCCCTCTATTTCGCAGGAGGCAAGCACGTCCCACAGAGCTATGCCGTGGGAAAGCAACATTTCGCGCTTTTCGGCAATATTCTGCGGCACATCGCAACCGAGCACGGCGGCAAGCACGCGCCAGAAGCGGTTTTGCGGATGGCCATAGAAAAACATTTCCTCCCGCGATTTCACGGAAGGAAAACTGCCCAGAATGAGCACACGCGAATTTTCGTTATATAAAGGGGGAAATGGATGTTTTAGCATAAAATACCACCGTTATTTATTTTTAAAGTATGCCCAAGCACCAGCCGCTTATGCCCAGAACGTAGTGTATTATAGCCACGCCCCAGACGCTGCGTTGCTTATTGTAAAGCCCGCCGAGCGCGCCGAGCAATATTGTCGCGCCGAGCATATACATAAGCCCGTGCGCTATATGCACCACGCCGAAAAGCAGGGCGGAAAGCACGAGCGAAAGCGTGCCCGCGTGCTCCTCGTGCAATATACGCCGAAGGCTCTCTTGTATGACGCTTCTGGCGAGAAATTCCTGCAAAATACAGGTGAGTATATACGTATAGTAAAGGTCGCCGCGTATGTTCCATTTCCAGAAAGGTCTGTTCGGGGAAAAATACGTGGGCGCCACCTTCATTATACAGAGCTTAAGCAGGCACATCGCCGCCACCACGCCCGCAGAAATGAGAACTGCTGTCAAAATCGTCTTTTTCGGCTCTTTTATTCCTATACCGATTTCGGAAACAGAAAATTCCGTTTTCGTGAAGATTATCACCGCCAAAATCAAAACTATGCCGTGAACGATATTGGTTTTTTCATCTGTTGAAAGCTTTATATTAAAAAACGTGAGTATTCTCCAAAGGAAAAGGTACACGCAAAGGCAGGATATGAGCGAGGCAAAAACCACCGTGGCGTCCTTACTTTTTCGGCGCATTTTGGCAAGCTCCGTCACATCTGTAAGCAAAAACACCACACCCATAGCCTCGCCTGTTTCCTCATTGAGAAAAACAGAGGCACTTGCATCGAAATTTCGCTTTTCGCCGCCTGCGCAGACAAAGGAAAGCTCCTTCCCCTCGCATTTTTCGCCTTTTTCAAGCGCAGAGGAAATAAACGCGCGCAAAGGCTTCTCTTTCTTTTTGCATACGCATTCGGGCAGCCATTCGGCGTAGTTTTTCGCCGTTATATTCTGCGTTATGCCGAGCATATTTTTGCATTTTTCGTTCAAAAACAGCACGTTGCCGCCGAAATCGAGCAGCAAAACGCCGTCGTTCATATCACGCAGAATATCTGCCATTACTTCTTGACGCATATTCCCCCTCCTTTTCACAAAAGTCATTCTCTTGTTACAGTATAACAGAAAACGTGTAAAAAAGCAATAGAAAAGGAACGCGTGTTGCGTTCCTTTTCTCAAAATCAAATAACGTCGTCGAAAAGCTTTATGTTCCCCTGCTCTGCTTTGAGTTCGCCCGCTTCGATTTTCTTTATAACCTCTACTATGCGGTCGTTTATGGGCGTGGCAACACCGTATTTTTTTCCGAACTCGCAAACGATGCCGTTTATTGCGCCAACCTCGCACGCCTTGCCCTTTTTGAGGTCCTGAAGCATAGAAGGCTCTATATCTCTGTGCTTTTTCATAGCAATCGGTATAAGGAACGTGGCAAAAGCGCGTTTGAGCGCGTTTTTGTAATAGAACAGTTTAACTATGTTTTTGCCTTGAACGGGCGCAAATTCCGCACCCGTTGCGTGGCCCACGTCTATGCACTCTTTCATACAACGCACAGCCACCTTACGCGCGTGCTTTTCTTCGGAAACGGAGCCGAACGTGCCACCCACAACCGTGCCGAGGCCCGAATACGTGGCGTTTATAAGCAGCTTCGACCAGCGAGCGCCGAGCAGGTTTTTCTCCTCGTGCACGGGGCACATAAGTTCAAGCAAATTTTTCACTTCCGTAAACTGTGCATCACTTATACCTTTCATCTTGCCCATATGGAAAGAGAGGCTGTCGGGCGCGCTTGTAAGCGTGCAAACCCCCGGCGCTGAAAGTGTAGCACCCCATTCCACAACACAGCCCATCGTGTGCGCTTCGCCGACGATTTCTGCAATGCCCGGCTCGGGAAGCCCGTTCTGAAGCGTTACAATCACGCCGTTTTCGGAAAGGTAACCTTTGAGCATTGTTACAACTTCTTTGTTGAAAAGTTGCTTTGTCATAAGCAAAATAACGTCGTATTTCCCGCTCATTTCCTCGGGCGTGTACGCCGTTACGGGCACGCACATTTCCACAGTACCCGTAATTTTCGCCCCGTTTTTGCGCAGAGCTTCCACGTGTGCGCGGTTGCGGTTTATAAGCTCTATTTTACCGCCGTTTTTCGTTATGTAAGCGCCGAGCACCGTGCCGAGCGAGCCCGCGCCGTAAATTGCATATCTTGCCATAGTAAACCCCTTTTTTAATTTTTATATTATAATTGTATCAAAAATTCCGCCGTTTTGCAATAGGCGCGTGAAATACTTGCGCGAAAATACTTGCTGTAGACGGTTCTATAAAGCCGCCCCTAAAAAGGCTAAAGAGGCAAAATTTTCGCAAAAAATCCAAAACAGAAGAATTAAAATATAAAAACTTCCCGTATGTGTTGTATACAGGAAGTTTTGTTTTTATTCTACCCAAAGAATCATTTCGAGTATGCGTTTTGCACACGCCGCCATCTCATCGCGGGTAACAAGCCCTGCTTCATAGGGTTCTTTCAGCAAGCCCTCCTGGCAAGGCATACGCACGTCGTTTCCTGCTTTAACTTCTTTGTAATGCTCTGCCGTGTTGGACCAGTCTGTCGTCACCGCGCCCTCATAGCCCCATTCTCCGCGCAAAATGCCCGTTATAAGCTCCGCATTTTCGGAGGTATGTATGCCGTTCATTCTGTTGTAGGAGGACATTATCAGCTTGGGGGAGGATTCTTTTACGCAAATTTCGAAGCCTTTCAGGTAAATTTCACGCAAGGCACGCTCGGAAACTATAGAATCGCTTTCCAAACGATTTGTCTCCTTGTTGTTGCAAACAAAATGCTTGGGTGTTGCCACAACGCGTTGCGACTGTATACCGCGCACCATAGCCGCCGCCATTTTGCCCGCAACGAGCGGGTCTTCGGAGTAATATTCGAAGTTTCTGCCGCAAAGCGGGCTTCTGTGGATATTGAGCGCGGGGGTAAGCCAGATTTGCAGGTTGTTCTCCTTGCACTCGAGCGCGCCCGCTTCGCCAATCTTTTCCACGAGCTCGGTGTTCCACGTGCAGGCAAGCGCCGTTGCCACGGGGAAAGACGTGGTGCGCACGCCGCGCTGCCAATGCAGGCGCAAGCCCGCAGGGCCGTCTGCCGTTGCTATCGGCTGTATGCGGTATTTATTGTCAAAGCCGCCTATCGTGCCTGTGTTTGCCACGCCCGTGCTTCTCTTGCCCGTAAGCACGTCCATAAGGTCATAGTCACTCATCTGAGAAATAAACTCGTCGAGCGTTGCTCTGCCGTCTGCCACAGCGTAAAACTCCATCGCCTTTTCGCGCGGCTTGTATTCGTTGTGGTAGGTGGGCGCAAAGGTTTTCTGCGCTGTTTTTCTCGCGGGAACCTCGCGCAAAGAACCGTCTGCCATAAGGCGCTTTTCAAGGTTTTTCGGCGCACAATAGGATTTGCACTTCTTTACAATAACGGTTTCTTCAAGCTTGTGCTTGTATATGCACACGTTATCGCGCACGGAAGTACCCACACATATTTTGTATTCGCCCGCCTCAAGAACATATGCGCTCTTTTTAACGTCGCCCATATCGTCGAAGCTTGCCATATCCGCAACGTCGAAGTATAGGCTCACCGTCGCCTTTTTGCCCGGCTCTATAAGCGGGGTTTTGGCAAAAGCGGCGAGCGCTATTTTCTCTTTGGAAATTTTGCCTTTCGGCGCGCTGTAGTAAACTTGTACCACTTCTTTGCCCGCGCGCGTGCCTGTGTTGGTCACGTCAACGCTTATAAAAATGCGCTTGCCGTTCGTGCCCGCAAAATAATCGGAAAGCTTGAACGTGGTGTATGTAAGACCGTAGCCAAAGGGATATACCACGGCATCCTTTTTGCCGGGAATGGTTTCAAAATAGCGGTAGCCCACGAAAATATCTTCTGTATATTTAACGTAATCATCGGATTCGTGGAAGCCTGCAGAGGAGGGATAATCGCTGAAATTTGCGGCGCAAGTGTCCACCAGCTTGCCGCCGGGCGCGTCGTCGCCCACGAGCATATCAGCCGCCGCAAGTCCGCCTTCCATACCGCCCTGCCAAAGCACGAGGGCCGCTTCTATTTTTTCTTCGTCTTTGAACCAGGAGGTATCTATCATAGCGCCCACGTTGAGAAGTACTATAACGTGCTTGAAGTTTGCAAGAACGTCTGCCACCATTTCCTTTTCGCCGTCCTGAAGCGCAAAATACTTGTTCTCATCGTCTTCACGCTTGTCGTGCCCCTCGCCCGAGTGCCTGCAAATCGTAATCACAGCGGTATCCGTATATTCGGCAGCCGCGCGCATAAGCTCCGCAGGCACCTTCGGCTCCGCATTATTGCATTTTTTATCCTCTTCTTTGTAGTAATTGCGAATAGGGTCTTCGTATTCGGAAAGAATATAGCTTTCATAGAAAAGCGAAAGCGCGTGGAAAAGCTCCACTTTTGCGTCGCTACTGTTCCAGCCGTCGTTTTTCCCTTTCATTTTCAGCCCTTCGTAAATATTGCGCACATAGGGGGAATATACGTCGCCCGAGCCGCCGCCGCCTTTTACGTAATCTATCTGAGCCTTGCCGAAAACGGCGAGCTTCGTTCCTTTTTCAAGTGGGAGGATACCGTTGTTTTTAAGCAGTACCGCGCCCTCGCACGCCGCCTTGCGTGAAAGAGTGATGTGTCTTTCGCACGCCGTAACGGCGGAACGGTTGTCGCCAAGCATAAGCGCGGGGGTAAAACGCGCCCTAAGCCATTTTTCTGTGGGATTATACATATGTTGCATAGCCAAAACCTCTCTTTGGAGTGATTGATACTTTGATTGTAGCAGAGCTGCCAACTTTTGTCAACATCAAAATTGGCTGTTTTAACGAAAAAAGGAACGTTTTCACGTTCCTTTTATGATAAACTTACACAATTAAAAATTCTCGTATAGCCGTTATTATTTCCCTGCGCTTCGATATAATTAGCGAAACGGCAAACTGTAAAAATGCCGCCGCAAAGAAAAGTGCGCCGTATGTACCGCCTATATCGCAAGCGACAATCAGCGCAAACAAAAGAAACAGCCAAAACTGAAACTTGCAAAAGCCCAGCGACATATTGACAAGCGTTTTGTTGAAAAACGCCACGCGCACGCCGTGAATTATCTGCAGCACCATAGCGACAGCGCCGAAAACGGCGATTTTCACATCTGAATTAAGCATAGCGGAGAAAAGGCAAACGAGCATAGCATCGAGCCCCATAGAAAGCCAGAGCCAAAATTTCAACGCCTTTTTCGTTTTAAATCTATATATCATTTCGCCCTCCGAGAAAAATTGGGTTCTTTCTTGGTTTTATTGTATCATATCCCCGCAAAAAATGCAACCGTAAACTCTGTTTTGTTATTTTATTCCCAAAAACCGAGGTTGGGCTTCGGGCGCGAGAAAACCGTGGGCTTTTCTCCCGCGAAAAGCTCTTTTGCGTTGCGCGCAAAATCCCCGTATGTAAACGCTCTGTCGCGCACGATATTGCGCGTGCAATTGAGCTCTATTTCATAAAGCCAAGGCCCGCTGTAATTTATCTCGCGGAGAGCGGCGAGAATAGCGTTCCAATCTATTTTTCCTTCGCCGGGCAACCAATGGCGCTCGTTTATAAAATCATAGTCGGAAACGTGTATGGTTGCTATTTTATCACCGATGTTGCGAACGAACTCCAAAGGCTCCTCGCCGAGCAGATGATTTGTATCGAAGCAAGCGCGCAGGGCGGGATGTGCCGAAAGAAGCTCCGCGATTTCCTCGGAATTTCTACCGAGGCACGTGCGCGGCAGGTTTTCTACGCATATAACCGCGCCGTGCTTCGCCGCTATCTCAGCGGAAGCGGCAAGGCTGCGTTTCGCCGTTTCCATTCTCAGCTTGCGTTCTTCGTCCTTTATCGGCTCGCCGCTCGGGTGAAAAATAAATTTATCAACACCTATTTCCGCACCTTTTTTTATAAGCTCCGCACAGTATTCCACGGTATGCTCCGCAAGCTCGGGGTTGGAAAGGTCCAACAAGTTAAAAGGGCCGAAAGGCAGGTGCATAGACCAGATTTTAACGCCGTATTTTTCGGAAAGCGCGGCAACTTCCCCGTAGTTTAGGCGCGCATAGCCCTCTATATTATCGGAAATTTCCATAACGTCAAGCCCCGCGCGGCGGTAACCCGCAAAAGTTTCCTCCGAAACGGGCGCGGAACAGGTTGAAAGTCCTATTTTGTACATAATTTACTCCTTTACACATTTTGCAAAAGGCGAAATATCCGCCTCGCCATACAGCTTTTCGTAGTCTTCGCCCAAAAAGCAGGCGAAACTCGAAATATATTCAAACCCTTTTTCGCGGTAAAACCGTACGTCGCTCGCTATTTGCACCGCATTCGGCTCAAAGCGCTTTGGCGGCTTTTCCCACCCCGAAAACATCGAGTTATCATACCAATATTCGAGCACTTTGGCATCGCTCTTACCGAAAAAAGCGAGCAGCGGCGAAATATTTTCCGCCTCAAAAAGGGCAAGCGATTCCGCACCCACTTTGTATTTCTCCATAGGCGCGTATTCGAGGAAAACGCCCTTGTCAGCCTTCACTTTTTCGGGAGGTGTTACGCTGTCTGCATATGCAAGGTACGCCATTTTTGCCCCCGCCACACGCTTTTTCACCGCGCGGCTCATCGCGTTCACGGCAATAAGCTGCTGGTCGGATGGCGAAAGCCCTTTGCACTTCGGGCAGCGGCAAGCGCTGTCTTTCACGTCGTCAAGCCAGAAATAGAAATTTTTTCCCGTTCCGTATAGCGCCTCTGCAAGCTCCGCCGCGCGATTTGCGAAAAGCTCCAGCGCTTCACCATTGGAAACGCAAAAATTAAGGTCGGGCGTGCGTTCGCCCTGCTCGTTCATACGGAAAAATTCTCTTTTTTCGGCAAAAAGCTCTCTTGGTAAAAGATAGCTCGCCGCGTGAAGCTCGTATTCCACCTCAAGCCCGCGTGAATGCGCATAATCTATAAGCGCGCGAAACTCGCGCTCTTTCATCATTTCCATCATCTCGCGCACGTATATGGGCGCACGTCTGCCGCCTTTGGGGTGTATACCCAAAACGGTAATACCTGCCTCTGCCATACGGTCTATCCACGCGTGGGAAAGCTCCTCCGGGTGAATTATAAGCGATGTTTTCATAAAATTGCTCCAAATAATATTATAAGTCCACGATTCTGCATTTCATAGCTTTTTTCGGTAATATTATACTTATTTTAGCATAAAACCACAGATATGTCAATGAGCCGAAATATCCTCATCAGTTTTTTTTGAATGAGTAAACCATTCGCGAACAATAAATAATTTTTTAGCCTCTCACTCCGCCGTCAGGTGACGGAGAGGGCTTGTACATAACCGTAATTAAACTAAAATCAAATTTAAGTATCTATGCCCTCTCACCGCTGTGCGGAGCTCCCCCATAGGGGTGCGCTTAAAAGTAACACCTGTTCACGCTTTTACAAACACGTAATAGTCGGTTTCACGACCGCCCCAGCGGTAATCCCCGCTCTTCCATTCGATAATCAAATATTCCCTGCCGTGAACCTTTCGGATTTCATATGCGCAGGCTGTGCTGTTGAATTTTCGCAAAACATATCCCTTTGTCCAAACCTGCATATTGTCGCCGCTTATTAGCTCTTCACCGTAAACGGAGTTCACGTGACCGTTTTCAAAAAACTCGATTTCTTTATAATATAAATTTTCGGGCACATTTTCGTCGCTTCCTTCGGGCACAAATTCCTCTTTATGCGCAAGATAAGCAACCGATTTCCATTTTCCAAGCACACTTGTATCGTTTATAAAAGGATAATCTATATTATCTTTGCGTGCAATGGCATCTTTGGTATAGTGCTCCCCGTCCAATTTGCGAAGCAACAGTCTTTTGATTGTGCCGTTTTCCACAAAATCGCCCGTTTTCATATCGAGGTGCATATACAAGCCGTCATCTCGCTGTTCAAGCGTATAATCACTCGCCAAAGTGTTCACGCCGCCATCATAAAGCAACTTGCCCTTTGTCCAAGAAAAGCACCAATATTGCTCACCGCCCGGCAAAAAATAAAATTCACGCTCGGCGTTTCCCGAAAATCCACAATATTCAACAAATTTCCATCTTCCTATAACGTCTTCATCATTCACAAAAGGAAGATTTATATTTTCTTTAACCGGAATATAGTTTGTTTTCATAAAATCATCTCCTGTTATCGTTTTTTGAATATTTTCGAGGGTTTGGAGAGTTTTATGAAGCCGCGCTTTCTTCATTTCAAAAATCTGCTCTGTTTTTGCGGCATTTCCCCTGCACGAAAGCAACGCTTTTATTTCCGCAAGCGAAAAACCCGCTTGTTTCAAATCTGAAATTCTGAAAAACAGCGGTACTTGCGCCTTATCATAATAGCGATAACCAGTAAAACGGTCTATGTAAACAGGCTTTAGCAAGCCCTCGCGGTCATAATGCCTTAAAACGGATATTTTCGTTTCACAAATTTTCGCAAACTCCCCGATTTTCATAATCCAATCTCCTTTTTTTCGTTTAAGGTACCTTACGTGCTTATTATAAACCTTATGTTAAGGTGAGAGTCAAGGGGTTTCGGAAATTTTTTATAAATTGTATGAATCCCGCTATTCCCCCGCGCCAATCTGTCTGTCGGGCCACATCTCGCGGTTGCTCGCAAAATCTTTAATTTTTCTATACATTTCATCAAGTTCACGGTTACCGCCGATTAAACAGCACAATATAGAATGCGACGTATCCAACAATTCTGAAAAGTAATCGTACATTCCCTCGTATTTCTTTTCTCCCTCATACCCGTGGTAAACGAGCGCGGGCCTCGATTGGTATATTTCGGGCATCTGCTTTGCAAGCTCAATAATTCTTTCGTTGTCTGTTCCGCTGTAGGTGTAACACAAAAGAGTCATCGCATCGTATTTTTCGCGCAACACGTCTGATTTTTCGCAAACCCGTTCACAGTATTCAATTATTTTCTCCCGCCTGCCTTGCATTTCAAATCCGAGCTCGCCTATGCCCGCGCTGTATAAATACGCAAGCTCAAGCATAAGTCTGCAAGAACGAGGATACCGTTCCAACGCATCTTCAAGGGCAGCTACACGCGCAAAATATCCGCTTTTTGTGGTAACATCTTGTCTTTCCGCCTCGGCGAGAAGCCCTTCCACAATCTCCTTTTCAGTTTTGCCCGAATCTGTAAGAAGTGCATCGCACGATACGTTGAAATACTCAGCGATAATGGGGAGTAACGTAATATCGGGATAGGCAGAGCTCGTTTCCCATTTTGAAACGGCCTGCGTGGATACGTTCAGTATTTCTGCCAAGTGCCCCTGTGTAACTCCCATTTTTTCGCGGAAATACTTGATTTTTTGCCCTATTTTCATCATTTTACTTTATCCTCCTGATTAACCTTAATCTCTGTATTTATTATACATCAATTCGGAACTAAAGTACACAACCTGATATTTTAATAAATCCGCAACCGACGGTTGAAGAAGGGGGCAAAAGAAAACGAGAGGTAAAACCTCTCGTTTTTTATACTTGTAAACCTCGCGACTTTGAGAATACGTTCAAATAAACTCAAAACCCAGCTCCGTGCGGTCTTTTGGTAAATCCTTATTTTTCAGGTTATAGTGTCGCTTGCAAACCGCATCGACATATTGGATATTTCGCAGATACGAAACGTCACCGTCAAGAACGTTCATCGTCAAAATCAGAAATTTCAGTTTAGGCAGTTCTTTGATAAAATCAAGATTTGGCAGTTCGTTTTTTCCCTTCAGCTCCAGATATTCAAGTTCTTTCATTCGGGAAATAACGCCGAAATCGGTAATTTTCGGGCAGTTTTCAAACGCTAACATTCTCAAGGTCGGTGCAATCGCGGCAAGCGCCGATATGTCAGATAGATTTTTCATATACGAGAGAGACAGCCATTGCAGTTTCGGGCAATTTTGTATACCTTTAAGCGACGTTATTCCACACTGTATAATCGAAAGTTTCATAAGCTCCGGCAGGTCAAAATCCTCAATCGTTTTGATATTTGTTTTTCTGTCATCGCTTTTTTCATCGACACCGCACATATTAAGCCTTTTGAGCGTCTTGAGTTTTTGAAAAACAAGCGGGCTATTGCCTCCCGTATAAAGTTCATCTATTCTGCCTTCGCCGTCCAACGAAAACTGTCTTATTCCCGACAACATTCGCAACGAGTAATATCGGGTAACGTTTTTTACGTTGGGGTTGGGATACAATGTAAAGTGCTCAACCGTCGGGCATTGTTTTATAAGGGTCATATCATTTGTGATAAATACCGCACTTTCCAACTCATAACGATTGATAAGCTCTATACATTCATCTATCGTTCGAGTTTCGGAAGAATAATCTTCACAAAAAGTCAAATTAACCGTAGATTCTTGAACAACCAATGCATCAAAAACGTCTTTTTTTGTAAGAGATGTGAAAATAAAACCATCCCGCAGAATATATTTTTGGCGAAGAAGTTGTTCATCACTGACAATATCAAATATTTCCTGTATCTCAAAATTCGTTTTTACCATATCGAGCCATATCCAACACCTTTCTTGTAATAAGAATATCACAAAAAGGCGTGCCTGTCAAGGTAAGCTAAATTCCATCTATAATCGGTAAGGGGTGGCATCTCGACGACTCATTTTATAGAAGCTTTATATAACTCCAATCACTTTAAAAATCAAAGCATCGCTATATTTTTTATCTTAAAATGTTTCATTGAATAATTTTTCAAATTTGATATAATAAAATCACAAAAGCGCTTTTGAATATTTTTTCGGAGGACAAATATATGTCTATTGGCTCTACAATAAAACACCTTCGCCGTGAAAAAGATGTCACTCAGGAACAATTTGCCGAATATCTTGGCATTACCTCACGAGCGGTTTCTCAATGGGAATGTGAAAGGACTGTTCCGGATATCTATATGCTTCCCACAATCGCAGCTTTCTTCAATGTTTCAATCGACTACCTTTTTCATTCCGACAACGAAGAATACGAGAAAGAAATCGAATCATATGAATCTCAATATTATAAACTTTGGTATCAAAACGACAAGACATCTCTTTTGGAGATAATGAAAGAAGCCGTAACCCGATATCCTACCGAATACAGGTTACTCGTGCGTTATCTGAATGTTATTGGTTTGTGTGCATCAGATGCCAACCGTGCGCTTGCAATGAAAAATGATGCTATCGCCGTTTACGAGCGCATCAATTCTCATTGTACCGTTGACAGTATTCGTATATGGGCAAAAAAGATTATAATTGATTATTATAAAAAACTAAGTCGTATAGAAGAAAGCGGTATTACACTTCTTGATGCAGAAAAGATTCAAAGCGAAATGCCTTTAATGCAAAACAGCCGCGATTATCTCGCGTGCCTTTTGTATACCGGCGAAAAAAGGCACGCCGCAAGCCAAAATGCCATCTCGGAGATTTCTCATTTGCTTACAAATATTATCATAGAAAACTATATATACAACACCATTCACACTCTTGATGAGAAAATTGATACTTTGAATACCGTTTTGCAAATCAACAACACATTGTACAAAAATGGTGGCTACGGAAAAAATTCTGTCAATATAGCATACGTGATGATGCACCTGGGATGTTTTTATAACGAAAAGGGCGAAGAGAAACAAGCGAAAGAGCTGCTCCACCAAAGTCTTGCGCTCGCAAAAGAAATAGATAATAGCGAAAAACCCTTTGTTTGTGAAGAAGGATTATTACGTGATTTTTCCATAGAAAAAGATAGATTGCCAAATCTCACTTCCTCTCCTTTGGCAGACAAACTCGAAAGCTATATTGTTCGTCACAAAAAAATACAGTTATAACCGAATAAGTTAAAAGTTCAAACTACCCGATTTCGCTTAGTTCCGTAGGAACGGAGCATCTGGCTGTTGACGGAGGCGGGTTGGTACGGGAGCAAAGTGGAGAGCAAAAAGAAAAACGAGAGGTAAATGCTTCGGGTTCCTAAGGACAGTTTCTGAAAAATAGGAATAACGAGCATTGCGAAGGTTAAGAAAAAATACGAGAACATTTCGGTGTTTCTCGTATTTTTCTTTTTTGCACATTTGCGGATTTTCCGTTTTTATAGTACACTAAAAGCACCAAATGAAAGGATGGTGAAATATATGGAAAAGTACATTGAAAAAAACGGAATTACCTACGAACTTAGAGGAGAGCAATATTATCCCTTGCTTGGACTTCCCAAACAAAAGGAGATCAGCAAATACGGAAGATTACACCTCGAATATCTCAAAGCGCATCGCAAGGGATACCACACCACGCTTCTTATGGAAGGCACTCTCAATCAGCGGCTCTGCGAAATTGACCTTGCAGCAAAAACGATGCTTGAAAGTATCATCAACCGTCTTGCAGTCGACAGAGGTATAGACGAGAATATGAAAGCTCGCGATATGCTCCGTTGGGTTTCCGAGATGAACAACGTCAAGGCAAGTGCTGAGGAAATCGTCTTGCGGGAGGTGATATTCGTATGAGGTCGGTTATCAACGAGTTATGGCACGGAAACATCATCCCCCAAGAAGATAGTCGAACAAACTCAAAGGAGATGAAGGAACTGCTTGGCTATATGTCAAGGCATCACGAAAATTTGAAGAAGAGCTTCTCCGACAAG
>JAFTOK010000235.1 GCA_017463815.1 Clostridia bacterium
ATCGGCGGCTATCGTGTTAATTCCTTTCTTTGCTAATGGAATAGAGGCAGTTCCGAGTCCCGCACCTAAATCTAAAACAGTTATATCAGTACCAAAATGTTTGGCGATTAAGTCTGCACACGCAGAATATACGCCATATTCTTCTGTATTATTTGAGCCATATATTAAACACGGTTCAAAATCTTCGCCGATATTTTCATATCCGATATATTGGTTTTCGCCACTTAAATTTACATTCCCGCAATCTGTAAATTGGTAAATTCCCTCAATTTGTTTGATTTCATTTCCGCATATTTTACAATACGGCAATGTTATTTCTGATTTGCATTTTGGACACAAAAACGCTTGCACTATGAACCTCCTATTATTTTGAGAAAACATATTCGCGAACAATTTCTAAGGCATCTTCGGGTAAAGCACCTTCCATAACCGCCGCCTCGATAGTGCTTATTATATACTCTGCATATGGCAGCAATGAACGCAGAAAAGTCCATTCAATCTCACCGTCCAAAATTTTTTGAAATATTTTATTTTTCGATTTATTATCGAGAAGCGGAAGTATTCTGGATAAAAGCTCATCTTTTGATATTTGTATATCTTTAATACCGTTTAAGTATTCAATCAAAAGGAATGCGTTTGTTATATCAATTCCCTCCCGCATAAGTTCATTCAAAACATTTTGTGCTTTATTTGTTGGGCTTTCAAATAGCAAATTATCTATGCTTATATTGAAAAATTCACCAAGTAAAAGCAAAACCGATATATCGGGAAAAGATTCTCCTCTTTCGTATTGGGATACAGATTGCCTTGTCACATTTAATTTTTCCGCAAGTTCTGATTGTGTCATACCTGAATTTTTACGTAGTATAGATAAATGAGAGCCAAATTTTTTCACATCAAACAATAATATCCGCCCCTTTCAACTATATTATATCATACAGAAAACATATTTGTCGAGAAAGTAATACTTGCTTTTAGCCAAATTAAACTTCCCGTTTAATTTTTAAAACATATTTAAACAATACCGTCATTGAAATAATATGACTATTTTGTTATAATAAAATCAGAACAAGCGCTTGTTACTTTTTGAAAATGATAGGAGAATTGTTATGAATATTACACTCAATCAACAGCTTAAAAGATTGCGCAGAAATAAAGGTAATACTCAGGAAGAGCTTGCTACTTTTCTTGGCATAACGGTTCAAGCGGTTTCCAAATGGGAACGAGGAGAGGGATATCCCGATATTCTTTTGCTTCCGCAGATTGCCGAATATTATAACGTTACTGTAGACGAGCTTCTCGGTGTAAATGATGCGGTAAAGCAGAAAAAAATTGATGAATATTTAGCTCAAGAAGGAGTTTTGTTTAACCAAGGCAAAACATCGGAACGTATTGCGCTTTGGCGCGAAGCTAAAAAAGAGTTCCCGAATAATTACCAAGTTATGTATTTTTTGATGTGTGCTCTTGGGGCAGAAAGTCGTACCAAAAACGCCGATGAGATAATAGAGCTGGGTGAAAGAATACTGGATGAATGCACCGATAATCAATACCGCGACGGGGCGATACAAAGTCTTTGCTTTACGTATTATTACGGAAAAAAAGACCTTAAAAACGCACAAAAATATGCATTTATGGCTTCAGATTGCAATGTGACAAAACAAGCGCTTTTGGCGCATATTTTAGAAGGTGATAAAAAAATAAGAATATGCCAAGAAAATATCGGATGGATGGCAGATGAAATACTTTTAAACGTCAACTTGATGATAAACAAAGGCAACTTTACCGATGAAGAAAAAATCAAACTCTTAAACGTCCCTATGACTGTATTTAACGCTCTTTATGAAGATGGAAATTTTGGTTTTTATCACGCAAGAATTAAGAATATTCATTTAGAGCTTGCCCATTGTTGCTTAAATCTCGGAAAGGAAGATGAATTTTTATCGCATCTCGAATCTGCCGCAGAGCACGCAATCAAATACGATACACGCCAAAGTGGATATTTTACCGCATTTATTCTTAATCATTGTTACGACAACGTAGAAGGAAGCTCTAAAAATTATACCGAAAACGATAGCGCTCTACTCTTAAATGAACTCAAAAAATCTCGCTATGATAGATTTAAGGATTATATGCAAATGAAAGTAATCAAAGAAAAACTCGAAAAATACGCCCAATATTAAGAAAAAGCCCGCTTTAGCGGGCTTTTTACTACAATTCCTTTCTTAAAAAAGCAAAAATTTTCTTTTCCTCGCGCGAAACTTTAACCTGTGTCAGCCCCAAAATATTGGCCGTTTGCTGTTGGGAAAGCTCCTTAAAGAAGCGTAGATGGACTATTTGCTGTTGTGTTTTCGGCAAATGAGAAATGGCTTCGCGCAAAGCAATGTTATCTATAACTGTTTCGATTTCATTGGTGTCTGATGCAGTCATTTCCTCTATTGTAGCGGAATTATCATCGTTTCCGATACTTTCCTGAAGCGAGGAAACAGGGCTTGAAGCATCGAGCGCATATACAACTTCTTCTTCAGAAAAGCCGCAAATCGCAGCAAGCTCCGAAATTTTCGGGTCACGTTGGTGCTCTTTTTGAAACTCTTCTTTTGCGTGAAGGATTACAGAGCCTTTTTTTCGCACGTCGCGGCTGACCTTGATTATCCCATCATCGCGCAAAAATCGCCGTATTTCGCCTATAATAAGAGGCACTGCATATGTTGAAAATACTGTATTATAGCTTTCATCAAAGCTTTTGGCAGCTTTAATCATACCTATTGTGCCTATTTGTACTATATCCTCGTATTCCGTTCCTCTGCCGAAAAATCTCTTTGCGATATTTTTAACCAAACCTATATTTTCTTCTATAA
>JAFTOK010000236.1 GCA_017463815.1 Clostridia bacterium
ACAACAAAGATACTTAACGACATTACTACAATGTTAAACGGAATATCGGATATTGCAAGCGGAATAGGCAGCAGTAACCCGTTACAGGTTATAAGTGGAGCTTTCCAAGTGATACCAGCCGTTACAGACTTATTTAACAGCCAAGATAGAAATGCGCGCCGAGCCATTAAGGAACACGAAGCGGCTATTAAGAAGTTGGGGTACGCGTACAACCAACTGCAACATATTGTAGACAACGCGTTAGGCGAAGACGTTTACGCAGGGCAGAACGCCATTATAACCAATTTCCGCAACCAGCAAGCGGAGATAAAAGGTGAAATAGCAGCTATACAAGGAATGAAACACCCCGACGGGGACGCGATAGCCGAACTTGAAGAGGAATATGCCGAACTTGAACGACAGATAGAAGAGGTTCACAAAAGCATTGCAAAGAATATCACAGGAACGTCGGCGCGAGATTTGGCGGCGGACTTACAAAGCGCATTAGTAGAAGCCTTCCAAGCTGGCGAAGACGCGGCGAACGCTTTCGGCGAAGTTGTAGACGATGTTATAGCGAACGCCGTAGCTAACGCATTGAAGTTGCAACTACTTGAAAAACCATTACAGGATGCAATAGACCAGCTTGTAAAAGATATGGGATTTAACGCAGACGGTACGGGAACGTTTGACGGTTTGACCGAAACAGAACAAAACGCCTTTCGCGATAGCGTAGAAGGAGCAGCAGCCAATTATAAGGCGGCTATGGACGTATATAAAGACCTGTTAGGCGACTTTGTAGAGAACGACCCGACAAGCCTAAGCGGGGCTATTAAGGGGGCTTCACAGGAAAGTATAGACCTATTAGCAGGACAGACGAACGCCGTCCGAGTGAACCAAGTTAAGAATATAGAGCTGGTACGCGAACAACTGTTTTTTATTAGCCGAATAGATAGCAACGTAGCCGTAATTAGCGGGCGTTTGCTTTCAATTCTTAATAAGCTTACAGGCAATTCGGACGATTACCGAGCTGCGGGATTTACAGACTAAAAAACACGTTCTTATGGAATTTACAAAGCTAAAACAAGCGTTAGCAGCCGAAGCGAAAGCGGCGGGAATTTGCGAACAATGGTATTATTATATACTTCGAGCAACCAACAAAGAAAGTCTAATAGCCCTTTTTAATAAGGGCTTAGACTTCTGCATAAACAAACGCTTCCCCAGCGCGGAGCTTCGCGCAGAGTTCGACGGGCTGCGGCAGCATTTCGGCATATATGACAGCGAAGAGTTTACGGCGAATAATTTGCGAAGAGTTGTAGCCTACGGGACAGCTACGGGACGAATAAAAATAGCGAACTTTGGCGTGTCGTTGATTTGGGCGAGAGATAACAGCACTTTAAGAGTGGAAGCAAAAGATAACGCGTTTGTTTGTATAAATGTTGCAGACAGCGCGAAAGTAGAGATAGAAGCCAGCGACGCGGCGCGTGTTAGTATAGTTCTACACGGCGGAACATATACGAGCCGCACCAACGGCGCAGCACAAATTAAAGTTATAAATAAACAATAAAGCTATGGCAGCATCAGAAACAAATTTAATTCTTAATATACCATTCGACGAAGCGAACGGGTCTACGGTAGCATACGACTATGCGGCAAGCCGAAACGACGCAGCGGTAGAAGGATGCGCTTTTATTGGTGGTAAGCAAGGCAACTGCATAAACTTCGACGGCAACGGAGTAGCAACGATAGAGAACAACGTAATACCGCTTTCGGGTAACTTTACCATATTGGCGTGGGTAAAAACGAATAGCTACCCCGATGGCTTTACAGGGCGAAAGATTGGGCTTTTTTGCAATACAGACGAGGTAGAGGGCTACAAAGAAGTATGGTTAGATATTACGCCCGATAGTTGGGGGTTCTTCACTATCAAAAAAGAAGGAAGCGCGATAAGATTGTACTTAGATACGCAGCTGGTTAGTACGTTTACCATTAGCGCGCCGCTTACAGGCATCGCGCTGGTGCAGGATATTTACGCAACGGGTAACGCCTACGCGGATTTGGACGAGGTTAAGGTCTATAACGTCGTTCTAACCGACGACGAGGTAGCGGAAGAAATTAGTCATATTTCACAGCTTGAATACTTTATAGACGGCGTAAATTTCAAAGACTACGAGATAAGGGTAGAGAGTTCTGCGGGCGTGCTTGACCTTCCAAAGCTTAAAGCCCCCGCTTCGGTAGATTGGGCGGACTATCACGGCGAAGTGCTGGACTTGACCGACAAACGCTACCAAGCGCGCGAAATAACGCTAAACTGCTGGATGCGCGCGAACGGCAAAATAAACTTTGCCGAGAAAATAAACAAGTTCTACGAGCATTTTGTAAAGGACGGAACGCAACGCCTTATGATTTCGATACACCCGACGAAACCGCTTGTTTACGAGGTGTACTGCCCCGACGGAATAGCACCGCAAAAGCGTTGGCACGACAACAAAATGATAGGTACATTTAGCTTGAAGCTTAAAGAACCTGACCCCGTAAAGCGCGTAGTAAGACACCAGCGAATCGGTAACACCAGCGCAGAAGTTACGATAGCCCTCAAAAGCGACAAGATGGTAAATATTTATTGGGGCGACGGCGAGGTAACACAAGATGTTTACGGCGACTTTACAGGCGACAAAGCGTTAAAGCATACCTACGCGGCGAACGGTATTTACTACGTTGTAATTGCGGGCGTAATTGAGGAAATAACCGACTTTTCAACGAACGGAATTATAGTATGGAACAAATTGTAATTATACACGAAGACGGTACTACCCTGCCGTTGTTCAGTAAGAAAAACGTAACTTCAATTAGCAAGGCAGCCCAAAAGGTTGCTTTGCTAAACGAAGACGTAGTAACAATTACAGTAAAGTCGGCTACCCCTTTGAATTTATATATAGGCGACAAAGTTGTAGTTTACGGGAAGAGATACACGCAAAACCAGCTTCCCAAAATGACTAAGGAAGGCGAACGTAATTATACCTACGAATTGAAGTTAGAGGGGGCGCAGTACGAGCTGTTAGATATTAAATATCATTTGCCCGAAGCTTGTTACGGGGATAACTATTACAGCGACCTAAAAAGACATTTAGAAATATTGTTCTGGAATATAAACCGCGTAAGACCTAACGAATGGGTATTAGGAGAATACCCGCAGAATACCGAGTATAAGAACATAAATACGAACGGTAAGAACTGCTTAGCAGCCTTGCAAAGTTTGTGCAGCGATTATAACGTAGAGTTTGAAACCATATACAGGGACGGCGTTACAACCCTTAATATAAAAAACAAAGTGGGCGTAACATTGCCGTTTACGCTTCAATTCGGACGCGGGCGCGGCTTATACCAACTTCAACGAGAGAACGTAAATAACGCGGGAATAATAAACCGCTTATTCGTTTACGGCGGAACGGGCAATTTGCCGCAGGGCTACGCGCATACAAAGCTGTGCCTATTAGGAGCAACGCGCTTAACTTCATACGTTGAAGATGCGTCCTCTATTGCGAAGTACGGAGTAAAAGAGGGCGAAAAAAGCTACGACATAGAACCCGAATATATAGGAGAGGTTACAGCATTAGGCGGCGACGTACTAACATTTTCCGACGCTGGTATGTTCGACTTGAACAAAAGGAAAGAGAACGGCGATACGGAATATTTGATTAAGGACACAGCCGCAAAAATCAAGTTCCAAAGCGGCGGGCTTGCGGGCTACGAATTTGACGTACACAGCTACAACCACGAAACAAAAACCTTTGTACTAAACCCATTCAAAGACGAAAACGGGTTTACATTTCCTTCGGCAGAGTCGGCAGCGTTCCAAATACAGGAACACGACACATATATAATTACAGACATTCGACTGCCGAACGAATATATAGTGCAGGCACAGCAGAAGTTGGAAGAGAAGGGGCGTGCCGACTTTGCAACGTTGGCGCAGCCGCAAGTAAGCTATGCACTATCTATTGCCGACGGTTTTATGGCAGCGTTCTACGGCAACAGCGCAGAAGCGGAAGTTTTACACGTTGGCGACATTATCCCCATTAAGGACGAGGAAATAGGAGTAGACAAAGGCGTGCGCATTACGCAGATAGAGCGCGACCTGTTGAAGCCGCATAAGTACGCAATAACGCTAAGCGACACCGTTACAAAGTCGGTAACACTGCGCGTGCTAAACGAGCTTGAAAGCCTTAACGAAGTTGTAACTATAAACAACCTTGCAGACCCAGCGAAAGCGCGCCGTAGGTGGCTTGCTACGCAGGAATTATTAAATATGGTATTCGATACCGAAGGGCAGTATTACGCGGAGAAAATAAAGCCGCTTAGTATTGAAACGACGATGTTAAGCGTAGGCGCGAAAAGCCAGCAATTCGTGCTAAACAACACCCTGCTCGAAACGAATATAAACGGCAACCCTAACACGTTTGCAGCTTCGGGGGGTATTCTAACACATTACGCAATAGAGAACGACACGAGAACGTGGCTGTTAGCGGGAGTTAGCGAAACAGGGCTGCCGACGGGCGGGCTATACATATACGCAAAATGTTCGCGCACAACCAACGAAGGAACGTTTTATTTGAGTACGGACGCGCTGAAGGCAGACGCAGACGCAAACTATTACTTCTTCCTTGTAGGTACGATTTCCAGCGCAATAGCGGACGCCGACGGGAAGAGAGCCGCGCGCATTATGTCGCTAACATACGGAGCAACCACAATTAACGGACGTTTCATCAATACGGGACGCATACAGAGCGCAAACGGCGGAACGGCGTATTTCGACCTTGACAAAGGCGAGGTAGGCGGAAAAATAAAATTCGTAAGCAGTGACGGCAGCTATAAAGACGTTGCAGACGTAGAACAGCAGACGGCAGAAACGAAAGACTATATAGACAACACGCTCCCCGACGTTCTTAAAGATATAAGCGTACAGCTTGACGGGAAGATAGAAACGTGGTTTCAAACTACCGACCCTTCGGAGAGCTGGACGAACGACGCGGAACGCAGCGCGCACGTTGGCGACCTTTGGTTTAACACCGACACAAAGTTAGCTTATTGTTATTCCGAACAATTTAGCTGGGGCGTTATAGAGAACGCAGACGCAAAGAAAGCCTTAGAAGACGCGAGCAATGCTCAGGACACAGCGGACGGGAAAAGGCGAGTATTTACAGCTACGCCTACCGTTCCATACGACAAAGGCGATTTATGGGTGCAGGGCGCAACGGGCGGCATATTGGTAGCAAACGTAAGCCGTTCGGATAGCGAAGAGTATGCCGCCGCCGATTGGGTAGCAGCTTCCAATTACACGGGCGACGAAAACCTAAACGCGTTTATAGATAGTGTTTATACGCCTGCGATTAACGGCATATTAAAACAGCTTGACGGCGTTATAGAAACGTGGTTCGGAACAGGCGTGCCGACATTGAACAATACGCCCGCGAACGATTGGACGACGGACGCAGACAAAGAAGTCCATTTAGGCGATATTTACTACAATAACGAGGGCGGTGCGGCGTACAGGTTTAGTAAAGAAGGTTCGACATACAAATGGGTAGAGATTAGCGACTCAGCAATAGCAACAGCTATGCAAGCCGCAGCCGCAGCGCAGGACACCGCCGACGGCAAACGTAGGGTATTTGTTACCCAGCCTGTGCCGCCTTACGACGTTGGCGACCTTTGGGCTAACGGAACGTTCTTGAAGGTTTGCTTAACTGCGAGAGGTAAAAACGCTACATTTGTTAGCAGTGATTGGGACAACGCAACAAACTACACAGGCGACGAAGCGTTAGAAGAGTTTGTAAGCGGAGTTTTCAAAGACACCATAGACGGGATAAACGAGCAGTTAGACGGCAAAATAGAATGTTGGTATAGCGCAGCAGACCCGTCAAGCAGTTGGGCTACGTTTGACGAAAAAAACGCGCACGTTGGCGACCAATGGTATAACACATCAGCTCGCCGCTTATATAGATATACTTATACGCGGCAAAACGGCTTTGTTTGGGAAGAAATAACCAACCAAACCGCAATAGACGCAGCCGCAGCCGCAGCCGCAGCACAAGACACCGCCGACGGCAAACGTAGGGTATTTGTTACCCAGCCTGTGCCGCCTTACGACGTTGGCGACCTTTGGACGGACGGGAACGACCTATACCGATGTAACAACGCGAGGGCTACGGGTAGTTATACGGCTTCCGATTGGGGCAAAGCTACCAACTACACCGACGACAGCGCGTTAGAAGATTTTATAGAAAACACATTCGCCGACACAATTTTAGAAGTAGAAGGCGCGATAGACGGCAAAATAGAATGTTTCTATACAGCCAGCGACCCGTCTAAAAGTTGGACTTCCGCCGATTATATAAAACACGTTGGCGATATGTGGTATAATACTTCTGCGAAGGAACTTTATTATTTCACAAAAAAGTCAAGCACGCTGTTTGAGTGGACGAAAGTAGAAGACAAAACAGCCATAGACGCGCACGCCGCTGCAGCCGCAGCACAAGACACTGCCGACGGCAAACGTAGGGTATTTTTAAGTACAACGGAACACCCTACACCATACCCGCCCTACGAGATAGGCGATTTATGGATGACAGGAAACCGCGACGGAAGCATAGACGGCGGTATAAAGAAGTGCGTATATACACGCCTAACAGGTTCATACTACGCGAACGATTGGGCGGTCGCTACCTGTTACGACAACACGAAGACGACGATAGACGGCGGAATAGTTACCAGCGGAACGGTGCAGCTTGCGGGCGACGACAAGAGTATTAAGGCGGGTATAACAGGCGAAGGAACAGCCGACACCAGCGTAAGAATGTGGGCGGGAGCAAGCAAAGAGAACAGAGGTACTGCCCCGTTTAGAGTTACACAGGACGGCAAAGTGGTCGCCAGCAACGCGGAAATAACGGGTAAAGTAAACGCTACCAGCGGAACGTTTAAGGGACGAGTAGAAGCGCAGGAAGGCGTTTTTTACGGTTCTATTGCAACGCCACCTGTAGAGCTTGCGGACAACTTGACACCCGTAACGCTTGACTTCTCGAAAGGCTTTAACTTCACGGGAACAATAAGCGGCGGAGCGGATAAAGCAAAGGTTATTAACCTTCCGATGTCCGACGAGTATATAGGCGTTCAGTGTTCTATTATAAACTACGGCGGCAGCAGCAACGGTTACTACCATATTAGGGCTGCCGATACTTCCTACCCGTTATTATATAGCGGAAAGTTGGCGAACAGAAACAGCGTTACACACCTTAAACTATATGGCTGCGCCGAAGTTCGGTTAAAGGCTATAAAGGTTGCGGGCGTAGTTCGTTGGTTTGTACAGAACCCGTTAGAATTTTCTTTCGACTACCCAAATAGCTGCTTTACAAACGGATTGGCGGGTCAGCTACCGCGCTTTATTGGCAGTTATTGGATGTCAAATAAAAGTACGTTGGTAAAAAAGGCTTGTTCGGATAACAACCCCCTAAAATTGGACTCTTACGCAAGTTCTACATGGAAGTTTGTTTTTACCAAAAACAGAACAACAAATAAAGATTATACAATAATCTTACGAAACGAAAGTGGTAATAACATTCCTTTTCAAATTATAAACAAAACCTACGCAGGGTTTACGATTAAAGGTTGATTTGATTTAGGATTTATTACCGCAACTGTAGAGTCAGGCGGCTGGGGTTTTGATATATTTGAATACGACGTTTAGCGAACTATTCACGGCACAGGCGTAGCAGTGTTTTAAGCCGATTTTCACGGCTTCGGCTAAAAACACTTCGCGCATATTTCGCAACGTATTAACATAATACGATATTTATATAATTTTGCAACGTTAAAAGATACAGCGATGAATACAAACAGAAATGGCGACGTAGTAAGCGCGCAAGTTTCAGTAATTGGCGCAATAGATTTGACAGGCGGCAACTTTAAGAAGGACGCTCCGTTTTGCGTAAAGAACGACGGCGAAGCGGCGGTAGTTCTTGAAGTAAACCTATGGGGAATGCCCGAAGGCGAATTTATTAGCACCCGTTTTGAAACAGGGTGGAATCCCGAAATAGTTCGAGAGATTAAGAAAACAAGTATTAACGCAACCCTTTTGTGGGGTTATTAAAAACATAGACTATGGGTTTGATTATTGGAGCGGGCAACACTAAGCCCGTATTTCCCTACGACTACTACTATGGCGTAAGAATTAAGACCACAGTAGCGGACACAGCATTAGAGAGAGTAGGACGCGCAGAGCTTCACGCTTCGCTGCCTGTACAGAGCGGTATGCGCCGTTGTTTGCTTGACGACGAAGGTAACGTAGTAACATACCTTCACGCAACAGACAGCACCAAGACCGACACAGGAGCAGCCGCAGACCTTACAGGCGCAAGCGGTATGGTTATGGTTGAGATACCGAAGCACTACCGTAAGTTCGAGTTTGACGGCACAGATATAGTAGCCCTTATTTCGGCTTACCCTTTGCCAAGCTTCCACGAAGTACCGAAGATGTACCGAAGCGCATACGAAGCGACAGTAGACCGCACCGTAAGCGCAACGCCTAAGCTGGCTTCGGTTGTAAATACTTCGGCGGAGTTTCGAGGTGGTAACAATACTGCGAGCTGGGACGGTACTTATAGAAGCTTGTTAGGCAAGCCAGCTACAAGTATTTCGCTAACCAACTTCCGAAAGTACGCCCGAAACAGAGGAACAGCAGGACGTAGCGGCGCGGGTTGGAACTGCGACCTATACGAAGCGCAGTTAGCGACCTATTGGCTTTACGTCATTGAGTATGCAAACCGCAACTGCCAAGCAACCTATAACCCCGAACTAACAAGCGAGGGTTACAGACAAGGCGGCTTAGGCGCGGGAGTAACAACGCTTAACGACAGCAAGTGGAGCGCATTTAACAGCTACAACCCCTTCGTGCCTTGCGGAACTACCAACCAGCTGGGAAACAATACAGGCGTAGTTACCTTCACTATGCCCGACGAGTACGACACAGGCAAAGTAGTAACCGTTTCCGTACCTTCATACAGAGGTATAGAAAACCCCTTCGGACACGTTTGGAGTTGGACGGATGGCTGCAAGTGCCAAGTACAGAGCGACGCAGCAGGAGCAAAAAGCAACTTCTTTACTTGCTACGACCCCGCCCTGTTCCAAGATAGCAGCTATACAGGCTACAATAAGCGCGGAGAATTGCCACGCGCGAACGGCTACGTTAAAGCTTTGATGATTGGCGAGAACGGCGACAATATGCCCGCAGAAATTGGCGGGGCTTCTACAACCTATTACGCCGACTACTTCTATACCAACATTCCCGAAAGCGGCGAGGCTATGAGGGGGGTCTATTTCGGCGGTTATGCGACTAACGGCGCGAATGCGGGGCTTTCGTGCACGGCTGCGAATTACACGGCTTCGGCTACGTCTGCGGCTATCGGCTCTCGGCTTTGCTTTTTGCCCGCCTAACGGCAACGATTACTAACACGCCCCAGCCGCCGCGCCTTTTGGCGGCTGGGGTATAACTTAACGATACATATAGTTATGAACAACGAAAACAATACTAACGACGACGGCAGCCTGTCATTTTTGAATATACCACAGGACGAAGCAAACAAGCATTTTAACTGCCGAGAAACAACCCAGCAGAAGCTAATAAACCTTACGTTTTGGGTTGTAGACTTCATCGACGGAGTAAAAACAAAGTTCGGCAACGAACGCTTTTTAGTGAAGATAAAACGCGACCGCGACGACAAGGATAGCGAAGCGGAAAAGTTCTTTACTAACAGTTCCGAAATTAAATATGTATTGAAGGAGATTAAGAAGCGTAACGCCTTCCCGCGTAAGGTTACGATGAGAGCCAGCGGAACGCGCTATTACTTCGAGTAGATAAAAACGGTTGTTTGCCTTCGGGGGTCTATTTCGGCGGTAATGCGAATAACAGCGCGAATGCAGGGCTTTCGTACACGAATACGAATAACACGGCTTCGAATACGAATGCGAATATCGGCTCTCGGCTATACTGATAATTAAGGTTTTAAGGAACAAAAATACACGTTATAAGGCAAAGACCGCACCGTAAGGTGGAAAATAGTAAAATTTAACGGGGTTTGGTAGGAGTACCCGAAGAACACCGCAGAATCAGCAAAGATTATGAAACGGAAAGGCAACCTATACGACCAAATTATAAGCTTAGAAAACTTAAACCTTGCGGACAGCAAAGCCCGCAAAGGTAAGGCGTTTTCTTACGGCGTAAGGCTGCACGACCGAAACAGGGAAGAGAATATAAGAGCCTTGCACGAACAACTGAAAGCAGGAACTTATAAAACTTCGGAATACAGCACGTTTAAGATATACGAGCCGAAGGAACGCGAAATATACCGTTTGCCGTACTACCCCGACAGGATAGTACACCACGCTATTATGAACGTCTTAGAACCTATATGGGTTTCTATATTTACGGCAGACACATATAGTTGCATTAAGGGCAGAGGAATACAAGCGGCGGCGGATAAAGTACGGCACGTTTTAGACAAAGACAAAGACGGCTGCCGTTATTGCCTTAAATTGGATATTCGGAAGTTCTACCCTACAATAGACCACGCAGTGCTAAAACAGATACTACGAAGGAAGCTAAAAGACACACGGCTATTAAAGCTTTTAGACGAAATTATAGACTCTGTTAATTTCGGGGAAACCGAACGCGGCGTAGGTATTCCGATAGGAAACTATCTAAGTCAGTTTTTCGCAAACTTAGTTTTGGCATACTTCGACCATTGGGCGAAGGAAGTAAAACGGGTAAAGTATTACTTCCGATACGCCGACGATATTGTGGTACTACATTCGGATAAGAAGTATTTACACAGCTTGCTGGCAGAGATTGAAGCGTATTTGTCCGACTTCCTCAAATTGGAGGTAAAGGGAAATAAACAAGTATTCCCCGTTGCAAGGGATAGGCGCGACAGGAACGGGCGCGGTATTGACTTCTTAGGCTATGTATTCTACCACAACGAAACACGGCTACGGAAGCGTATTAAGCAAAACCTATGCAGGAAGGTAGCCAAGCTTCGGAAGCGAAAAACACCAATTAGCGAAGCCGACTTCAAGCAAGCTGTAGCAGCGTGGTGGGGTTGGGCTAAGCATAGCGATAGTAGTTATTTTATTGACAAATTAAACAAAATTTCACCTTATGAAATCAGTTTCAGACATTAGACCCGCCATTATTCTGCCATTGGGTAACGGCGCATACCATTACAACTATAATATAGTAGAAGTAAAGGTAAAGGACGAGGACGGCAAAGAGCGTACAGAATACCACTACGACACCGTTAAGGTGTGGGGCGAACCCGAATACAAAAGCTTAGTTCGCGCGGTTATTCGCGAAGAGCTGGACGAAACGGAAGAGTTCAGCATTATCAACGGCTACTATTCGGGCGTGTTGGGCGTAACAACCGACGAAGCCGAGAAGGAAGCAGCCGAAGCAGAATATAAAGCACACCTTCAAATGGTAGCTAATATTAAGGTACAAGTTAAGACCGACTTAGCTGTAGCCAAGTATTAACCAGCAAAAACAACGACGCTATGGTAGTGGATATAGCAGCAATTATTACCGCCATAAGTGCCATTATTGCGACTATTTGCGCCTTCTTTCAGTACAGTAAAAACAAGATGACCGACTTTAAGGTAGAACAACTTAAACAGGAAGCTGCAGACAGGAAGAAACGTCGCGCAGACAATTCGGCAATAGTACACGGGGAACTGTGGGAAACGCTCCACGAACTACACGCCGACCGCGTTTATATTGTTCAGCCGCACCCGTTAGGCAACGAAAGTATGGTTAGCGTTTACTACGAGAGCAAGCGCAAGGGCATAGAAGCGATGAAGCCGCGAATACAGCACCTTAAAATGAGCGAAGTCGCGGTATTTTGTAGGGAGCTTTCGCAAACCTTGTTTATGTACGTTTCAAACATAGACGAACAGGTAACGGATAGATACGCGAAGTCTATCTTTTCGGCTTGCGGAACTTCGGGCGTAATTGTTAAACGACTTTCCGATAATAACCACGATTGGGTGGGTAGTGTATTCGTAGAGTACACCAACGAAATTAAGGTTAGCGAGGACGAAGCCCGAAGAATACTACACGATACCGCTATGAGTATTCAGTATATATTACCCGAATTTGTAGACTAAGAACTATGGCAAAGGTAGATATTTTAGTACCGTTCATTTTGAGCTGGGAAGGCGGTTTTTCTTGCCACCCGAACGACAAAGGCGGAGCGACCAACAAGGGCGTAACTATTGCAACATGGCGAAGCGTTGGTTACGACAAGGACGGCGACGGCGACATAGACGTAGACGACCTTAAAAGGATAACCGACAGCGACGCAGTTAGCAGAGTATTAAAGCCCCATTTTTGGGATAGGTGGAAAGCCGACCAAATTAAAAGCCAAAGCGTAGCTAACATTTTGGCGGATTGGGTATGGGCTTCGGGCGTAAACGGCATTAAGCCTGTACAGCGGCTTTTAGGCGTTACAGTAGACGGGATAGTAGGCGCGAAGACGCTGGCAGCGTTGAACGCCCGCGAACCCCGCCAGCTATTCGACGAGATTAAGAAGGAGCGCGAAGCGTATATAGAGCGTATTGTTAAGAACAACCCCACGCAAGCGGTATTTAAGCGCGGGTGGCTTAACCGCCTTAATAGTATAGGCTTCGGCAGCTTGAAAACAAGTAGTAACAATTTAATTCAGTTTAAGGACGTATGAAGCAAGCACTTCGTTATATTTGTTTGCTTTTCCTGTTGGCGTTGTTTGGGTGTGCAAGCACCCGAACAACAACCAGCGCAACAGAACAGGCAGACATTAAGGTAGAGGGACAGACCGAACAGAAGGAAGTTACCGACCTTAGAGAGTTGGCAGCGGTAAACACCGAGCGAACAGAAAACACGAAAGTAGTAATAGAGTTCGAGCGTACCGAGTATTATGACAAACAGCAGCCCGCACCGCCCGACAGCTGCGCGAATGAGTTAGCCAGCAAGCCAAGCGGACGAGATAGCAAGCCACCTGACGCGATAGTAGGAAACGTTAAGGCACAGACCAAAGGGCGCGTTATTATAGACAACACGATAGACAGCAAGGAAGAGGAAGCGAAAGAGGTAGAACGGACGACCGAAAGCGCAACCACCGAGCAAACCGAAGTTACAGACCAAACCGAAACGAAGCTTACCAGCGAAGAGGAAGTAAAAAGGGGAAAGCCGTTTAATTTTTTTCTTGCAGGGGTCGGGGTTGGTATATTTATAGCCTTCGCGCTTTACATTCTTATAAACCGAAAATAAAGAAAAACACCCGAAAAATACCGCTTTCGGGTGTTTTTTCGGGTGTTAATTTTGCAAAACCTTGATTTCTAAGGTATTTTGTGGTGCCACCAGGAATCGAACCGGGGACACAAGGATTTTCAGTACTTTGCTCTACTAACTGAGCTATGGCACCTTGCTTTTGCGAATGCAAATGTAGGATGTTTTTTTTATATACACAAATTTTTCAAGAAAAATCTTGAAAAATTTCCCAATTATATTTTTTTACTTTATCTTTGCAAGGTAATAAAATGGTAAACATATATCTTTGTTATGTTTGCGATTGGTAACAGCGGAATGTAGCGCAGTTGGTAGCGCACTACGTTCGGGACGTAGGGGTCGGGCGTTCGAGTCGCCTCATTCCGACAAAAGGCGACAAACGAGTATTTTCGTTTGTCGTTTTTTCTTTTTTATTTTTGTAATTGCTTGAGAACAAACATATATTGATGTTGGTTACATTTGTATTTTTGTTCGATAGTAAACTTGCGATATTTGCTTTATTATAAAATCCCTTTTTGAACCTATGGGCGATGAGGCTGTAGAGGGGTTCATAAAGGTAAAATATACCAGTTCAACAGCAGGGCAGAATTGGAGAATTTATTAAATTACAAGCGATAAA
>JAFTOK010000237.1 GCA_017463815.1 Clostridia bacterium
AGTGCAGGGAAGCATAACCGTTACTGTAAGCGGCGGCGTACTTGGTGACGTATATGCCGGTTGCAACCAGGCGGATGTACACGGTGAGGTTACCCTTACTATAAACGGCGGCACGGTTACAAACGCTTTCGGCGGCAACAATGCAAGCGGTGAGATTGACGGTTCTATAACCGTTAATACAACCGCAGGCGAGGTTACAAACCTTTACGGCGGTGGTAACAAGGCGGCATATGCAGGCACACCTGAGGTTACTGTTTCCGGTGGCACACTCACAAACGTATACGGCGGCGGTTATGCTGCTACAGTTGATAACGGAAAACTGACAATAAGCGGAGGTGCAATTACTACTGCCTTTGGCGGCGGCGACCAGGGCGCAACTCTCGGCGATATATCCGTATCCGTCGGCGGAAATGCGGATATTAACACGCTCTACGGCGGCGGTAATATGGGCGACACTACGGGAAATGTTACCGTGAATGTAAACGGCGGCGAAATTACCGATTCTATATACGGCGGCGCAAACCGGGCCAACGTAGGGAAAAACATAGTGCTTACTGTAAACGGCGGTACGGTTAAAAACGCTTTCGGCGGCAACAATGCAAGCGGTGAGATTTACGGTGATATAACCGTTAATACGACCGCGGGCGAGGTTACAAACCTTTATGGCGGCGGTAATGAGGCGGAATATGCAGGCACACCTAAGGTTACCGTTTCCGACGGCAAAGTTGAAAACGTATATGGCGGCGGTTTTAAAGCCAAAACTACAGGCGGTAACGTTAAGCTGACAGGCGGTACGGCAGGCGCTATTTACGGCGGCGGTTTTGCAGGTGACGTTGATAATGCGGAAGTAACCATTACGGGCGGCAATGTAAGCGGTTCTGTATACGGTGGCGGATACGAGGGCAAAGTGATTTCCTCTGCGAAAGTAGAAGTTGCTTGCGGAGAAATTGCGGGCAACGTATACGGCGGCGGTTATGCAGGAACGGTAAAAACAACTGTCGTTTTGATAGATGACAATGCGGCAAGCACCCCTCTTACAATAATAGGTTCTGTATTTGGCGGCGGTGAAGGTACAACGGCCACTGTTTACGAAAGTGCAGCTGTAACTGTAAACTTGAAATATGAATTTACAGCTACGGAAAAAATGATTAAAATCGAATCCCAAGAGGATTCAGGTCAAATTAAGACTCAGATAACAGAGGGCAGCGGCACTTACAGCGTTATAAAAGGCTCTGTATATGGTGGCGGTGACCTTGGTATGACGGGTAAGGGTGAGATTAACCTGAGCCAGAATACTGCCGACGTAACCGCCGTTGGTTCTACCACGGTTACCGTGGAAAACGGACACATTGAAGGTTCTGTATTCGGCGGTGGTAACGGCATACCTACGGATGCAACGTATAACGTTTATATGGGTGCTGTTTTCGGTAATACTACTGTAAATATCTACGGTGGTTACGTTGAAGGTAATGTATACGGCGGCGGCACGCAAAGCAGATTGTATAAAGATGATGCTTCGTTGTATGCTGCACAAGTAATAATCGATGAAAATGTTAACGGCAAAGAAATTGCTATAAGAGGCTCTGTATTCGGCGGCGGTGACCGCGGTAACAGTGCGACAACCAACGCTTCTGTGCCTACTACCATAGGTGACGTTAAGGTTACAATAAAAGGTAAAGCAGAGGGCTCTAAGATATACTTTGTAGAGGGCGGTGTATACGGCGACGGCAACCTTTGCCTTGTAAACGGCAACCGTACGATAAAAATGACGGATTTCGTCGTTGGTGGTGAGACCAAAGCGCTCAAAACGTTTTATTCTTTGCAGAGGGCCGACGAAGTTATCCTCAATAATTCCGAGTTTGTGTTGCTAGGCGCAATCGACCTTGTAGAAGAAGGCGACCTTTCGGTTTACTCTATAAACCGTGTTGACAAGCTTACGATGACAAACGGAAGCACCGTGAAATTGAGCCAGATTGTAAAATATCTCGGCGCGATTTCCAGCGACGTTGATACGAATGAAACATTTGTTAATCTTGGAAATAACGGCGAAAACGAGTATACGGGACACGGTTCTGACCAAAATCCGACAAATCTTAAAAAACTTTCGGATACAGAAATAGAAGCTTATAGAGGAGGTACGTATACGGCGGCGAAAGACGGCAAAAACGTTGTCTGTGTAGCAAACGGTCTTTATCTCGAAATCAAAGATATAAACGGCAACTATGGTCCTGTTACAGGGTTGTTTACAATTCAGCTTTTGCACGCTAACCCGGGTGAAGGCGGCGGCTTTGTATATTCAGACATTGCTACGACTACGGGCGATTTCATATGTGAAACACTTATGGGTTATAGCTATGCTGTCGTGACATTTGATGAGAATATCACGTTTGAGCCTAACAAGTATTATATTCGTGCAGCGGGTACATATAAACTTGCTACGGCGTTTGACGAGAATGAGATTTATTATATTAAAGTTGATAATGACGAAAAAACGTATATGGCGGTTATAGATACCGTAGGCGGCAAACTAACCGGCAATCAGTTTGAATATTATTACTGGTATATAAACGGTTCTACCATTAACTATACCGTTAATATTACGGGTTATATAGGTGCGGAGCAAACGGAATATTCTTCGAGCAATAATATTCCTAAACACGCAAACAAGGAACTTAGTTATGTACTTTTCTCTGTTTCGGAGGGAGAAGGCAAAACCTTGAGCCAGGCGCTCAAGTTGGGAACTTACGAACTTGTGCAAAAAGCATCTGGAGTGGATGAAGAAAACAAGTTGAAAGGTCAAGAAATTGCCATAGAAGTAAAAATGGGCGATGAATCTCTCGGATTTATGAGTTATGACAAAGAAAGCGATACTTGGAGCATTGTTAATAAAGGTGCAAAAAGTATGTCTGGTTATAAAGGCAAAACCGGTGATTTAAGCGAAAACACTCTTGTTGAAAAAACGCTCAATGATGCGACACAAATAACCATAGTTTTGCATAAAGCTACGAGTGTAAACGCAGAAAAAACGGCTATGTCGTTGGTGTTTGATATAGACCTTTATGATGGGAATAACATATATTCCGAAGGCACGAGCACGCTTGTGTTTAACAATACTTTCTCGATTATCCGCTTGGTTCCAAAACAGAATAAGTATTCCGAAGCATCGCGCTTCTATATGGGCGTAATATCCGACCAATCGGCAATAACAATCAACGGTGTATCTTCTTTTTCGATGGAATACCAGACAAAGTACATTGCTATGGCTTTCCCAACAGATGGAAATACAACAATGAAATGGTATCTTTCCACAAAAGGCTATACGTACTATTTCAACGAAACCGAAGGTACGTATATGACTTTGGATAGCGAAGGAAATGTGATAAATATTTCCGATACCTTAAAATATAGCGGAAAAGGTTCGGGCGTTATTGAGGTTACGGTGGATGGTGGCAAGTACACCTACGAGTCCGGCGGCAATACATACGAACTAAAAGAAGTGTATACCACGGGTTCCGCAAGTCTTCCTGCTGGCACAAAAATCACGATGATAGACTGGACAAATGAAAAAACTCCAAGCTATTATTACTATATTTGCCCCGGCGAAATGGATAGCATAAATCTTATGGAATTCATTGCTATGGGCAGTAACAAAACCGATTTGGTGAAGGATTCGGGATTTTATGCCGAATACATAAATAGGCAAAAAGAAGCTGTTCGTGTAAATGAACGTATAGTATTCATCTTTGATTTTTCGCAGGTTAATTGGGGAGATACAACTGAGTTTATTGGTTCTATAGTTTTGCAGCATATGTATAACGGCGTTGATATTATGGACTATGTTGAGTCTACGACAACTGTTAACGCAACAGAATATATACGCTCTTATCCTCAAACTACAAACTTTGAAATTAAGGAAATTAAGGCGTCCACAGGTATGTCCGATTTTTCGACAACTCAGAAAGAAAATAGTTTCGTGGAAATAGGCGAAACGGAAATTGAAGTTAATATCAGAGAAAATGCGGAAATTCCGGACACAAGATTTGACGAGGGCGATTTTACCGTTAAAATTGAACTTCTTGACTCTGACGATACGGTGCTTTCTATGCCTACGGGTATGAGTTTCCTGTGTAACGGCAAAAAATATTTCCCCGGCAACGGAAACAAGTTTGCAATTGTGCCTATTTCCGCAACCGATGAGGTTAACCACGCGAGCAAGACTTCCATTACAATACGAAACTATATGTATAGCCTGAAAGAGTATTTGATATCTCAAGGGGTTCAAGATGTTAATAATGTGAAATTTAGAATAACGCTCTATAATGCTCCTGATTCTTTGTATTACAATGAAATAGATGTAGGCGTTAATAACGAGTTAACATTTGCTTTGACAGATAAATATGAATATTCATTGAAGGTGACTTCAGAAAACAGAGTCGTTTCTTCCGGCGGACAATTTAGTGTTTCCGTAGAAACGGAATCCGGTGATAATGCGGCAACCGTTGGATTCACGTTGTACAAAAAAGAAAATGATTCCTACGTTAAAATTGACAATATTTCCTCCGTATTGCAGGAAGTTGGCGATTATAAATGGAATATTGTGAACAATGAGAATATATCGGGAACATACCGTTTAATCTTTACATATGGCGACAAAACCGAATATTTGAATTTTATTGTAAAGTAAGAAAAATGCTGTGGCACAACCGCCACAGCATTTTTGCGCTCATATTTTTAATATCAATGTTGATTTGTTGCGCAATATGTGATAAAATATATATAAAATGAAATTTTTACTACTGAAAGGTGAAATTATTATGGAAATATTCAACGGTATACCCAAAATCGCATACGAGGGTGCGAAGAGCACTAATCCCCTCGCGTTTAAATTTTACGACAAAGACAGAGTGGTGCTCGGCAAGAAAATGAGCGAGCATTTGCCCTTTGCTATGGCTTGGTGGCACAACCTTTGCGCGGCTGGTACGGATATGTTCGGCAGAGATACGGCTGAAAAATCTTTCGGCGCCGTAAAAGGCACTATGGAGCACGCGAAAGCAAAGGTTGATGCGGGCTTTGAGTTTATGCAGAAGCTCGGCATCGAATATTTCTGCTTCCACGACGTAGACATCGTTCCCGAAGCAGACGATATCAAAGAAACGAACCGCAGACTCGACGAGATTTCCGATTACATTCTCGAAAAAATGAAAGGCACAAACATCAAATGCCTTTGGGGAACGGCGAATATGTTCTCCAACCCCCGTTTTATGAACGGCGCGGGCTCTACAAACAGCGCAGATGTTTACTGCTTTGCAGCGGCTCAGGTTAAAAAGGCGCTTGATATTACAGTTAAGCTCGGCGGCAAGGGCTACGTTTTCTGGGGCGGCAGAGAAGGCTACGAAACGCTCCTCAACACAGACGTGAAGTTCGAGCAGGAAAACATCGCAAACCTTATGCGTATGGCTGTTGACTACGGCAGAAGCATTGGCTTTACAGGCGATTTCTACATCGAACCCAAGCCGAAGGAACCTATGAAACACCAGTATGATTTCGACGCGGCAACGGCAATCGGCTTCTTGCGCTACTACGGCCTTGACAAAGACTTCAAGATGAATATAGAAGCGAACCACGCAACTCTCGCGGGCCATACGTTCGAGCACGACCTCCGCATTTCCGCAATCAACGGTATGCTCGGCTCGATTGACGCAAACCAGGGCGACTACCTCCTCGGTTGGGACACAGACGAATTCCCCTTCGACGTTTATACGGCTACAATGTGTATGCTCGAGGTTGTGAACGCAGGCGGCCTTACGGGCGGCTTCAACTTCGATGCGAAAAACCGCCGTCCTTCCTACACGTACGAAGATATGTTTGAAGCGTACATTCTCGGTATGGATACGTTTGCGCTCGGTCTTCTCA
>JAFTOK010000238.1 GCA_017463815.1 Clostridia bacterium
AATATTGCCGCTGTCGCGCACAAAAATTTTCGCAAGTAAATTTATCAAGTCGTTCCTCCCAATCACTTTGTTTTGAACTATAATGATAACATAATATATGAAAAAAATCAAGATGATGTTCCCTAAATATTTGCATATAAATCCTGATAGTTGACACAAAAAATCAAAAATGATATAATACCCGTATATTCCACAAGGAGAACCGCAAATGAAAACAATTGCAATAATAGATGATGATATTTATATAGGAAATATGCTTGAAGAAATTTTGCGCGGCGAAGGGTACGGTGTTTTGCGTGCATACTCGGGCACGGAAGCACTTCTTTTGCTCTCCAAGGCTTCGCCGGACCTTATTCTGCTCGACCTGATGCTGCCCGGGCTTTCCGGCGAAGAACTTCTGCCCAAAATAGAGTATATACCTACGATAATCGTCAGCGCCAAGGTAGACACGCAAAGCAAAGTAAGCCTGCTTCTCGGCGGGGCTGTGGATTACGTGACAAAACCGTTTAATATTCAGGAGCTGCTCGCCAGAATAACCGTTGCTCTGCGCAACGCGAGAGCGAAAGAAACAGGCATTTTGAACTTTGCCGAAATAAAACTTCGCACCGACACGCGCCAAGTACACGTAGGGGAAAAAGAAATAGGCCTTACTCGCACGGAATACGCTATTTTAAAATTGCTTATGCAAAACCCCGAGCAAGTTATAGCCAAATCAACCCTTTTGGAGCGCATAAGCCTTGACACTCCCGATTGCACGGAAAGCTCGCTGAAAATTCATATAAGCAACCTCAGAAAAAAACTGCGCGAAGTCGGCGAAAAAAATTATATCGAATCCGTTTGGGGCATAGGCTTCAAGCTCGTAAAATAAATCTTTACCAAATCTTTATGTTTTTCTTTACCGTTTTCTTATCCACCGTGTGATATTCTGTACCTGTAAATACTTTTTGGAGGTTTTTATGGAATATATACTTTCAGCAGAAAATTTAAGCAAAAGCTATGGCAAATTCTGCGCGCTTTCAGGGCTTTCCCTGCATTTGCCCAAAGGGGCGATTTACGGGTTGGTGGGAAAAAACGGTGCGGGCAAAACAACGTTTATCCGCATCATATGCGGCTTACAAGCACCCACGTCGGGCGAATATACTTTATACGGCAAGAAAAACAGCGAAAAGGAAATTTACGTTTCCCGCAAAAGAATTGGCGCGGTCATAGAAACTCCCGCCATATATGCAGATATGACTGCGGAAGAAAACCTGCGCGAGAAGTGCCTTATGCTCGGTGTTCCATCGTTTACGGAAATACCCGAGATTTTAAAACTCGTGGGGCTCGGCAATACGGGAAGAAAGAAAGCGGGAAAATTCTCACTCGGTATGAAGCAAAGGCTCGGAATAGCTCTCGCGCTTGCGGGAAACCCCGATTTTATAATTTTGGACGAGCCAATAAACGGGCTTGACCCGCAAGGCATTGTCGAAATCAGAGAGCTGATTTTAAAGCTCAATAGAGAAAGGGGCATATCTTTCCTCATTTTGAGCCATATTTTAGACGAGCTTTCCCGTATAGCTACACATTACGGATTCATTGATAACGGAAGACTTGTAAAAGAAATCGGCAAAAACGAGCTTTTGGGGGCTTGCCGCAAGTGTACGGAGGTTCGCGTCAGCGATACAAAAGCGCTTGCCCGCGCCCTCGACGCGCTTGAAATCGAATACGAAATAATTTCCGAAACGTCAGCCAAAATTTACGGCGAAATAAATGTTTCACGCCTTGTTTTCTCGCTTGCCGAGGAAAATTGTGAGCTGATTTCGGCGCGCGAAAAAAACGAAACTTTGGAAACATATTTTTTAAACCTTGTAGGGGGTAGCGAAAATGCTTAAACTTATTCGCGCGGGCATTTTCCGCTATATACACAGCACGGCTTTCAAGGTTTGCTCGGCGCTCGCTCTTGCCGTGGGATTTATCTTTGCACATAACATTTACAAAAACGTGGAACTTGACGAAAGCTGGTTCTTCACGGCAACGATAATTTTCGCTTCACTTATTGCAATAAACGTCGGCGGCGAAATTTCAAAATGCGCAAAAAATAAAATCACCGCGGGCTATTCTAAAACAAAAATTTTTCTTTCGGAACTTATTGTGGCAAACCTCGCTATTTTATTTTTCTTTGTGCTCTTTCTCCTTTTTTCATTCGTTATGAATGTGCGCCTGTTGCCGCACATTCCGCTAAAGCTCGCGCTTTTGTATATTTTCGGGTTTATGTGCATATCCGTTTCGCTTGCCACTGTGTTCTTTTCCATTACCTGCATAATACCGAAAAAAGCAGTTTCGGCCATACTTTGCCTTGTGCTTCTCTTTTCGCTCTATTACACCTCCGACAAGGTAGATTACGCTTTGGAGCAACCCGAATTTATGCAACAAGCTACAATAGACGAAAACGGAGAATGGTTCAAATTTGAAGTGGAAAACCCCGAATATATAAAGGAGCCTTTGCGCAGTATATATACTTTTTACAGCGACATAAATCCTTTTGGACAAAGAGAAAAGTATGAAACCATAATATATCCGTATTTATTCGACGACGCAAGGCTTGAATTATTACGAAAAAACACGCAGGAGCAAGCCGCAAACCCCGAATATCTTCTCGAAAAGCTCGAACGCAATGTGAGCGAAAGCGAGTGGGAATTTATTCATCGTGCGCCGCTTTACGCGCTCGCTCCCGTGCCCGTTTTCACGCTTGCCGGGTGGCTCGTTTTCCGCAAAAAAGAATTTAGATAAGGACGTACAAAAATGATTTTACCGTGGATATTTTGCGGCGTTCTGCTCGCCGCCACCGTATTTCTTTCAATAAAGATATATTCTCTGAAAAAAAGTATGGGGGAAATATCTGCGGAGTTTAGGCGACTGCTCGCAGAAGATACAAACAACCTTATTTTCATTTCCGGCTCCGATAAACACGCAAGAAAGCTCGCGGCAAGCGTCAACCGTGAACTTGCAGAGCTTCGCAAACAAAAGCTCCGCTATCAAAAAGCAGACAGCGAGCTGAAAACGGCAATTACAAATATTTCACACGATTTGCGAACACCGCTGACAGCGATTTTCGGATATTTGGAGCTGCTTGAAAAGCAAGAAGCAAACGAAAGTCTTTCCCGCTATATAACGCAAATACGCAGCAGAGCGGAGGCTATGGCGCAACTTACAGAGGAGCTTTTCCGTTATTCTGTGCTGTACTCTGAAACAGAGCAAAAAACACAAGATACCGATATACGCGGCATTTTGGAAGAAGCTCTCGTTTCTTTCTACGGAGCTATGGAAAACAGGGGCATAACTCCCCAAATCGTCTTACCCAAAGACCCCGTTGTACGCAAAATCCAGCCCTCTGCGCTCTCCCGCATTTTCGATAATATAATTTCCAACGCTATAAAATACAGCGATGGCGATTTCTTTGTTACTCTTACAGAAAAAGGAGAAATCTCCTTTTCCAACACCGCAAAAAAACTTTCCTCCGTGGAAGTCGAAAAGCTTTTCGACCGTTTTTATACAGTGGATTCCGCAAGAAAAACCACAGGGCTCGGTCTTTCTATTGCAAAACTGCTCACAGAGCGTATAGGAGGCACAATTTCAGCAAACTATCGTGAAAGCAAGCTTACCATAACTTTATACTTTTAATGAATAACTGCCGCAAGCGGATTTTTATTTGCTTGCGGTTTATTTTTCGCTTTTTCCTTTACAAACCCGCGCATTTGTGTTATTATATTATTATCTATATTTATAGTTATATTATGGAAAGGAAAAGAGCGATGGAAATATTCACGCCCTTTATAATGTGCGCCGTATTTGTGCTTGCCGCATTCTGCTTCTGGAAGATTTCGGTAAAGCTCAGCTCATACGCCGCGCGAAGAAAAATACTTGCAGGCAAGGGCGCCGCAAGCAAGGAAGCTACGAGCGTCGTGCTCATTTCCCATTTCGGGGAATTTGCTGTGCGCCCGAACGTGTGCGTGCCCATACGCACGGGCAAATTCCACGTGTACAGCAAGGTGGATAATATAATCGTTCTGCCCTCTTGCATCGCTGTTGTGCAGGTCGAAACCCTGCGCGGGCAAATATTCTGCGGCAGCGGCGCCGTGTGGCACCAGAGCCTGCGCCTTCAAAACGGTACACACCAGGAAACCGATTTCGACAACCCCATAATAAACAACGAACGAAATATAATCGCGCTCGCACAAATTTTCGAGCGCGAAAAAATAACACCTCCGCCTATATATAACATAATACTTTTCTCTTCGGATAAAGTGATTTTCTCCGAAGAATCGCCGGAGGTTTATACGCTTTCCAAAGCCATAGAAAAAATGAAAGCGCTTTCCAGCACAAAAAACTCCAAGGAAAAGAAAATTCCTTTAAAAGAAAGAAAACGCATTATGCGCGCCATAAAAAAACATTCCGTTTCCCCCGCAAAAGCGAGGGCGCACAACGCAAAAATTATGCGCGCCGCTTCTATGAAATAAAAATTCCGGGAACACACGAAACGACGTTTTTTTCGCCCGCTCGGCTGTATAATGGTGTCAACCATTCTATTTAGCCGAAAGGACGTTAAAAAAATGAAAAATTTTCTAGCTCTGCTCGCCTGCGCGCTCGTCTGCATCTGCATTGTTTTAAAACAAGCCTCCGTGCGGAAAACACAAGGCGAAGAAGACGTTTTCCCGCAAAACGAAATAACATACCTCATACAATACGAAAAAGGAAACGATATGCCCACAAAAGAAGCCGAAAAATTTGCAGATTCTTCCATTATGGAAGGTATAACGTCCATACGCGCCGTTTTTGCAGGCGCAGAAGCGGGCGTTAACGACAGAAAAATAGAAAAAATTCTTTTCGACGAAGCCAAAGCGCGAAAAAAGGCAAAAGAACTCGGTTTTCTGCGCGCAAAATCATACGAGCAAGGCTATGAAATAGAGTTTACCACAGCCGAGGAAATAGAGCGCCTCGCCATAGGCGCAAGCCACGGCGGCGTGCTCGCCTACACAGGCGAAAGAACCATAAAAAACATAAAAGAAGCGAAAATAAAAGAGGGCGGCTTCTACGTCTTTCTGCAAGGCATAGAGGACCCGTATAACTTCGGCTATGCCCTGCGCTCGCTCTACGCGGCGGGTGTAGACGGCATAGTGCTCGAAAAGCGCAACTGGCTCAGCGCCGCGGGCGTGGTCTGCCGCGCATCTGCGGGTGCTTCGGAAATGTTCGACCTTTCGTGGGGCGAACCGCAAGAAATAGCGGAGGTCTTCCACGCGCACGGCTATACCATAGTGGCGGCGGACAAAACCCCCGATGCCGTTTCCGTTTACGATACGGAGGTGCGCTTCCCCGTTCTGCTTGTAGTAGGCGGCGAAAAACGAGGGATTTCAAGCGAATTTTCCGCTCTTTGCGATAAAACGGTTATGCTCGATTACGGGCGGGAGTTCCGCGCCGCGCTTTCTGCGGCAAGCGCCTCCTCTATAATCGCGTTTGAAATTTTCCGCCAGAACAGGGGGAAAACAGAGTGAGCGCCCCCGAAAAAATAAACGATAACCTTTCCATATACCAAAACGAAGGCTCGCTCGCCTTCGGCACAGATGCTTATTTGCTCTCTGCCTACATAAAAAAACAGCCCAAGAGCCTCGCCGCCGAGTTTGGCGCGGGCAGCGGCGTTATTTCCCTCTTACTCGCCGCACGCGGGAAACTCAGCCGCATAACCGCGTTTGAGGTGCAGGAAAATATCGCTGCCCTCGCCGCGAAAAATGTCGAGGCAAACGGTTTTTCGGGCAAAATAGACGTGTGCCCCTGCGACATACGCGAAATCTCCGCAGAGCATTTCGGCAGGTACGACGTTGTTTTCTCAAACCCTCCGTATATGCGCATAAATTCGGGCAAAATTTCCGAAAACGATGCCGACGCCGCCTCCCGCCACGAGGTTTTCGGCACAATAGACGATTTTGCGAAAGCCGCGGCAAAGCTGCTCAAGCACGGCGGCTCTTTCACGGTGGTGTACACGCCCGACAGGCTCCCGGCGCTCGTTGCGGCGCTGAAAAACGCTAAGCTCGAACCCAAACGAATGACGCTTGTGTACCCCACTGCCTCGCACAACCCGAGCATTCTGCTTATGGAGGCAAAAAAAGGCGGCGCAGACGGCATTTTCTGCACGCGCCCGCTTATCATATATAAAGACAAAACTTCATTTTCCGATGATAACTACACGGAAGAAATGAAATATATTTACGAACACGGTGATTTTAATGAGTTCTATAAAAAGCCCTGAAAGAATTATCCCAACAGAAGAAAAAAACATTACCGAAAAGCGCACACTATACCTTGTGGGCACGCCCATAGGCAACCTTTCCGACATAACGGAGAGGGCGAAAAAAGTGCTTTCCGAGGTCGATTTCATCGCCGCGGAAGATACGCGCGCCAGCGGCAAGTTGCTCGCCTACTACGGCATAAAAAAGCCGCTTATCAGCTATTTTGAGCATAACAAACGCGAACGCGGCGAGGTTATTGTAAACCGCATTATCGAAAACGGCGAATCCTGCGCGCTCATAACCGACGCAGGTATGCCCGCCATAAGCGACCCGGGCGAGGACATCGTCCGCCTCTGCGCCGAAAAAGGCGTTACCGTTTCGGTAGTACCGGGCCCGTGCGCCGCCGTTTCCGCCCTCGCTATGTCGGGGCTTTTCACGGCGAAGTTCCTTTTCGAGGGCTTTTTGCCCACGGCGAAAAGCGATAGGCGCGAGGCACTCGACAGCCTGCGCGACCAGACGCGCACCATCATCTTCTATGAAGCACCGCATAAGCTGAAGCGCACGCTTGCCGACCTTTTGGAGGCGTTCGGCGACCGCAAAATTTCCCTCTGCCGCGAGCTTACGAAAATCAACGAGGAAGTTATACGCACCACGATTTCGGGCGCCATCGCCTACTACGAGGAGCGTGAACCTCGCGGCGAATACGTGCTTATAATGGAGGGTGCTTCTAAAGAAGAGCTCAAAGCGCACGCCTTCTGGGCGGATATGAGCGTGGAAGAGCACGTGGAGCACTACCTTTCCGAGGGTATGGGCAAAAACGACGCCATCAAAGCAGTTGCGCGCGACCGCGACGTCGCAAAAAGCGAAATCTACAACCAAGTTATGATTAAATAAAAGGCTTCCCCTTGAGGGGAAGCTCCCGCATAGCGGGTGATGAGGTGTCTTTGAACCAAAAAACAACGCCGCTTCGCGGCTACACCTCATCCGTCTTGCTTTGCAAGCCACCTTCCCCTCAAGGGGAAGGCTAAAACGTATAAAACACCTATCATTTGGAGGTTTAAAATATTATGGAAAAGAAAACTTTTTACATCACCACGCCGATATATTATCCCAGCGATAAGCTCCATATCGGCCACACCTACTGCACCGTTGCCACAGACGCAATGGCGCGCTACAACCGCCTCAAAGGCTACGACGTAATGTTCCTCACGGGCACGGACGAGCACGGCCAGAAAATCGAAAACAAAGCCGCCGAGGCAGGCGTTACGCCCCAGCAG
>JAFTOK010000239.1 GCA_017463815.1 Clostridia bacterium
CGAGAAAAAAGCCAACCAGGTTGCACATACTGCAATGGCGCTCACGCTTGTGCTGGCGGTTGTTTTCACGGTTGTGGGTATAGCGAGCGCTCCGCTTCTTTTGCGCCTTATGTTCGGCTCGGGCGAGGACGGCGCGGGCATTCTTACTCACGCGCAAACGTATCTTACCATATATTTCGCCGGCGTTGTGGGCTTGATGGTCTATAATATGGGCGCGGGTATTCTGCGTGCCATAGGCGACTCCGTGCGCCCCTTCTGGTACCTTGTGGTTGCCGCTATTATAAATATTGTGCTCGACTTCGTATTTGTTTTTCCTTGCAATATGGGCGTTGCGGGCGTGGCGCTCGCTACGGTTATAGCGCAGCTTACTTCCGCTGTTCTCACGGTTATAACGCTTATGAAAACGAGCTCGTGCGTGAAACTCGATTTCAGAAAACTTAAAATAGATTTTCCTATACTTAAAAATATTTTCGCAATAGGATTTCCTGCGGCGCTCCAGATGATGCTCACGGCACTTTCCAACGTTTTCGTGCAATCTTACGTGGCTAACGTAAACGCAGTAAAGGCGCATTGTATGGGCGGCTGGACGACTTATTCCAAAATAGACCAGTTTATTTTCCTGCCCGTGCAATCCATTTCCTTGGCGGCCACGACGCTTGTGGGGCAGAACCTCGGCGCGGGCGATATGAAGCGCGCCAAAAAGGGAACGTACATAGCTTTCTTTATGTCCTTCGGTGTGACGGCGGTTGTCATAGCGCTGGTTATGGCGTTTGCACCGCAGCTTGCGGCGTTCTTTAATGACGACCCGAACGTGCTTTATTACGCAGAGCTTTTGCTTCGCTATATTACGCCTTTTTACATTTTCTGCTCTGTAAACCAGGTGTTTGCGGCGGCTCTGCGCGGTGCGGGCAACACAAAAGCGCCTATGTTCATTATGCTCTGCTCTTTCGTTTTGTTCCGCCAGATTTACCTTTTCGTGGTTTCCACGTTCATTTCCAACGAAATTTTGCCTGTGGCGTTCGGCTACCCTGCGGGTTGGTTCCTTTGCGCGGTAATAACGCTCACGTATTATTTGAAAGTGGGATTTAGCCATAGCAAGATTGTGGCAAAAGAAGCGTAAAATAAAAATGCTATGGCATAGGCGTTGTGTTCTTAAGGGCACAACGCCGGTTCTATTCGCCTGCGGCGAGTTGTATTGCTTCGCAGTTATATTCGGCTTGCGCCGAGTGATATTCGCTACGCGAGTTTATTGGGCGAATCGAATATCACTGAAACCGTAAGGTTTCAATATCACTACGAGCAGAGCGAGTAATATCACGCTGTCAAAGACAGCATATCACTAAAAACTTAAAAAGCTCACTTACTCACCACTATTAGCGGTGTAATAGAAAAGAGCCGATACGGAATTGAATCCATATCGGCTTTTTTATTGTCCTTTGGCACCCGAAGCTTACGCCATAGCATTTTTTGTATAAAATTATTTATTTAGCTCACTGTACGAGGTCGCCGGCGCCGTTTACACCGAAGTGCATCTGCGGGTAGTAGCTTACCCACTGGTAGGACGCAGGCTCGTCAAATTCGAGCTTGAACACGGTTATGCCCGCGTTTTTATCGGGAGCTTCTTTAGGCAGGTTTTTGAGAATGATGCGGTGGCCGTCTTTGACAAAGTCCACTTTTTCGCCTGTTGCGAGATACGTTATGCTCTTGGGCGTGCTTTTAAAGCCGCCGAGCTGGAAGGTGTCGCTGTCCGGCCAAATCATATTCCAAATGTATACTGTTTTTGTGTCGGGGGAGGCGCTTGCGAGGTTGAGGTTGCCGCCGGCGTAACTTCTGCCAACGATAGCTTTAAGACCATATGCAGCCTCTCCGTTTTCGGAAAGCCAGCCGCCGAGCCTCGTGAGCGGTTCTATCGCTTCGGGGGGCACCGTGCCGTCTGCCATAGGACCTATATTGAGCAGGAGGTTGCCGCCGGAGGAAGCGCAGGTGTTGAGCATTTTGATTATCTGCTGTACCGTGTAGGAATAGGGCAGAGCTTTTTCGGAATTGAGGTATCCCCAGGAAAAACCATTGAACGTCATACACGCTTCCCAATAAGCGCCGTCTGCGGGGGAGATGCTTTCCTCGGGTGTGAGGAAGTCTTCCTGCATTTTGCTTCTGTTGTTTATAAGCATATCGGGCTGAAGCTTGCGCAGGCGGTTGTTGCGGTTTACGGAATCCCAACCCTCGGAACTTGTCATAGGATAGGGCATATCGTACCAGAGAATGTCGATTTTGCCGTAGTTGGAGAGTAATTCCACGTTGAGCGCTTCTATATAATCGAGAAATCTGCGTCTTGCTTCAAGGTCAAAGGCGCATTTCCAACCGTCGGGATGGTGCCAATCCATAAGAGAGGAATAAAGGCCGATTTTAAGCCCGTATTTGCGGCAAGCGTCGGTAAATTCCTTTACGATGTCGCGTCCGCACACGTTATAGGAGTTGTAGGGGTTTACCTTGGAGTTCCAAAGCGAGAAACCCTCGTGATGTCTTGTGGTGAGCACGGCGTATTTTGCACCTGCTTTTTTTGCCAAGGCGCACCATTCTTCCGCGCAACCCTCTTTTGGGCTGAATTTTTTTGCGTATTCTTCGTATTCCGCTTTTGTGTAGTCCTGGTATGCCATACACCATTCGCCTGTTTTAAACTGCGAGAAAACGCCGTAATGTATGAACATACCGAAGCGCGCTTCTTTGAACCACGCGAGCCTTCTTTCGCGTTCTGCCGCCGCTTCTGCGAGGTATTGGTTTGGGGCAATGTATTCCATAGAGATTTTTCCTTTCCGATGAATAACGTAAAAGTTATTCCAAATCATATATAGTATAGCATTTAAAAATTCATTTTTCAATGTTTACATTTGGAAATTTTTGTGGTATAATCTAAAAATACGATTAAAAAACGAGGGCAAAAATGGCTACGCTTATACTTATTATAATTTTTATAGATTTCATCGGTTTGGGCATACCCGATTCACTTTTTGGCCCCGCCTGGCCTGCAATGTATGAGGAGATGGGCTTGCCCGTTTCCGTGGGCAGTTTGGTAAGCCTTATAAACACGGGCGGCACGGTTATTTCCAGCCTTATGAGCGCGTACCTCATAAAACGCTTTGGCACGGCGCGGGTGACGGCTTTTTCCACCGTGGTGACTGCTACGGCGCTGCTTGGTTTTTCATTTTCGGGGAATTTTGCGTTTCTATGCCTTTTTTCGCTTCCGCTCGGCCTTGGCGGCGGTGCAATAGACTCTGCACTCAACAACTACGTGGCGCTGCACTACAAGGCGACACATATGAATTTTTTGCATTGCTTTTACGGTGTGGGAGTTACATTAAGCCCGTTTTTTATGTCGCTCGCACTGGCGGAAAACGGCGATTGGCGCGGTGGCTACCGTATGGCGTTCTTGGTGCAGATTTGCATTGCCGCTGTGACGGTGCTTTCCATTCCTCTTTGGAAAAAGATGGCGCAAAAAGAGGGAAGTGAAGCGGAGAATGAACAAATGGCAGTCTCTCCCCTCTATCTTGCGAAGATGCGCAAGGTGCGAATGACGTGGCTTATGTTCATATGCTCCTGCGCTATAGAATGCACGGCGGGCATATGGGGCAGCACATTCCTGGTTGAATCCAAAGGCGTTTCGCCAGACGTTGCGGCAGAGATAATAATGTTCTACTATATGGGTATGGCTGTGGGCAGATTTCTTTCGGGCGTGCTCGCCGCGCGCCTTTCTGCGTGGAAAATTATAAAAATAGGCACAGGAGCGCTTTTCGCGGCGCTGGTGCTGCTTTTCCTGCCTATACCTACTTTCGGTATTGCGGCGGCTCTCTTCCTTGTAGGGCTCGGAAACGGGCCGATTTTCCCGAACCTTACACACCTCACGCCTGAAATTGTGGGCAGGGAACTTTCGGGCTCTGCCATCGGCTCGCAAATGGCGGCGGCTTATGTTGGTATAATGGTTTTCCCGCCGCTTTTCGGCATACTTGCGCAGAACATAACACCGGATATTTTCCCATATTACTTGTCTGTTTTCTTTGTGATTATGCTGGCAGCGATGATTTTGCTTGTGCGTGAGATAAAAAAAGAAAAAGCAAAACTTTTTTGAAATATGCCATACTCTATATAGAATTAAGATGATAGGGAAATAGAGAAAAACTCGCGTTTTTCGGTTGCTTTTTGTAGCTAAATATGATATAATATATAAGTAAAATGTGATTTGTAAATGGGGTGAATAAATGGTTGACCTTAAATTGGTTATAGCAAGCAATATAATAAAGCTGAGAACCGATGCGGGTATGACGCAAAGCGAGCTTGGCGCAAAACTTAACTATTCAGATAAATCTATTTCAAAATGGGAGCGTGCGGAATCTTTGCCCGATGCAAACGTGCTTAAGCAAATGGGCGAAATTTTCGGCGTTTCTATGGACTATCTTTTCAATACTCACGACGACTGGACCCCCGACCCGGAACCCGAAGCGTTTGAAAAATCGAAAGTCAACCATAAAGCGGTGGAGGCGGTTGCCCTTTGCGGTGTGGCAACGTTTGCGCTTTTCCTCTTTATTCTTTTTTGGATAATACTTGATAAACTTGTGTGGATTGTTTTCTTTGCGGCACTCCCTGTGGCGATACTGACACACCTTGTGCTGAATTCCGTGTGGAATAAGGGCAAGAGAAATATCTTGATTGTGGGAGCTTTTATCTTTTCGCTGCTTCTTCTTATCTATGTTGCGCTCATACGCATTAACCCTTGGCAAATATTCTTGCTTATGTTGCCGACCGCCGCAATCCTCTTTTTTGTATCCAAAATCAGGAAAAAACGCCAATAAATACATAAAAAAGCAATTCTACTAATTGTAGAGTTGCTTTTTTCCTAATTGTAGAGAGATATAATGAAAAAAAACATTAATTTTGTGAACCAATTTGCACAAAACATTTGATTTTTTTAGCAATATAGTGTATAATGACTATGTAAATATTTTTTTCGCTTAAGGAGTAATAATATGGCAGATTTTGTACTTAGTTGCACGACACATCTTGACCTCCCAAAGGAATATGTGGATAGTAGAAATTTATACTACACCTCAGCTCCGTATTTTATGGATGGTAAAGAGTATAGAGATGACCTTTATCAATGTATGTCCGCCGAAGAATTTTATAAAGCAATGGTTGACGGTGTTGACGTAAAAACATCTCAGCCCAATATGCAGGAGTTCCTTGACTATTTTGAATCCATTCTTAAAGAAGGAAAAGACATTCTTCACATTTCGCTTTCTTCCGGGCTTTCGGGCACTCACCAATCGGCCGTGAATGCTGCTAATGTTGCAAG
>JAFTOK010000240.1 GCA_017463815.1 Clostridia bacterium
AGTGTTCATCTTTTTTCTTGAAGTTTTTATCCACTTTTACCGTGTAAATAACGGCAAGTGAGATTATTTCCGCAAAGTATGCGAGCACAAAGCAAACGGAGATACCTCCGGCCCAGCCCTTGGCATAGTCGGTTTCATTCCAAGAATAAGTTATCGCGTGAAAATCGGGGATGTTATATATTTCTTCGTAAGAATCTGTTTTTTCGCCTTCTATATATACTTCTGTGTAAATTATGCCATTGTGGCCGCTTGCGATGTCATCTGCCGTTGTGCCGTTTATGTTGAAATCTTCCACAAAACGATTGCGCCATTCGAATTTTATTTCTGAAGAGCTGTTTTCTGTGTGAATCCATACTTTATACGTGGGGTAAGTAACATTATCGTTTTCAAAAGTTTCCCCGTTGCTTGTTACAGATGATTCCATATAGTCCACGAAATCGTTTGCATCGTTCCATTCCGTGCCTTGATTACGAAGGAAAAATTCATAATCAAATACGTTAAGGCAAACTATGTGGAGCACAATCGTAACGGCTATTATGGGAAGAAAGATTTTGGCAAGCACGGGCAGAGGTGAAACAAAACGGAATTTTGCCAGGCTTCTTCTTTGCACGGTTTCTTCGTCCACGGTATAGATGCCTTTCTTTTCCGCAAATTTATCTACGGCTATATTTGCGAAAAGACAGACAAGCGCCGCGAGCGCTACGCAAAGAATGCCATAGAAAAGCCAAGTGTCGAAGTTTACACTTACGTCAGTATACGAAGTCTGCGAAGCTACAATAGGCAAGGGAAGTGTGAAAGCAAACAGCCCGAAAGCAAGGAAAACGAGCGTTTCAGTTTTCTTAACTATATATTTTCGGGTTTCTGCCAGGTGCGCGCCCTCAAACTCCTCTGCGTCGAGCCCCGAAAAAGCGAGCACGGCGAAGACTATTTCCACTATGACGGATACAATGAAGAAGATGAGGCCGATGAAAAAGCCGAGCTCGGCTTTGTAAAACGCGAAGTTGCAGAGCATTGCGGCGAGCAAGCCGACAACGGCTATAAGCGCGCATATGAGCGTTTTGGTTAGGAATTTTGTACGCACGGTTTTGAGCACGGTTTTGATTTGGCGCTCTGTTTTTTCGTTTTGCCTTTCGGGCGGCGGTGCGCTTTCGCCCGCGCGTTCGCCGCGAAGAAGTTCATCGGACGTTACTCCGAAGATTTCCGCGATAACGGGTATTAGATAGAGGTCGGGTGCGGTTTCGTCGCGCTCCCAACGGCTGACGGCTTTATCGGAAACGCCGAGTTTATCGGCGAGCTCCCGCTGGGTAAGCCCATTGGCTTTTCGTAAAATGGCAATAAAACTGCCTATGGATTTTCGTTCCATAATTTTCTCCTTTCCGCTTTCTTGAAAGAAAGCTTGGCAAAGAACTTTGTTCTGTATTCAAAAGACTCCCGAATTGCATCCGGGTGTGCTTTTGTGCTTTAATTCTACAAGATTGAGAGTGAGAAAACCACCCACAAGACCGAAAATCACTCTCAAAAACCGAGAATTTTGCCTTTTTTTCGCGCACAAGCATATAAATTTATTTCCCAAGCGGGTATATAGGGCGTTTTTTCGATAAAAAGCGCATGGCTCGGCAAAATTTCGTGTATGAGCAAGGGAAGTTCAAAAATATCTTCGCTTCTGTGGTAGAGAGCCACGCAAAGCTCCGTAAGGTTGCCGACAATGGCATTTTTTGAGCCTGCGATGGCTTCGCGCTCGGCGCCCTCTACGTCGAATTTTATAAGCAAAGGCTTGCCGCGGAAATCCATATAAGTATCCGGCGCGGCGGTGGCAACCTCTTTTATTTTTGCACCCGAAAGGGTTTTACCGCCCTGTGCACCCGCGCCCGCGAGCGTGGAGTTTCTGCCGCTGCCATCTGTGAATGTGGCTGTGCCGTTTTCGTTCCAGGCGCAAGCGTTCACAAGCGTGAGTTCGGCGGGACATTCAGCCGTGTTCTTTTCGAGTTTTGTGAAAGTTTTTGGCGATGGCTCGAAAGCGATGATTTTCTTTATTTCGGGGTAGAGCGCGAGCGCTTCCGCCACGGTATCTCCCGTGTATGCGCCGAGGTCGCAGTAAACCTCGTATCCGCCCGAAAGAACAGGGCTGAAAACGCCGCCTGCACGGTCGGTCTTTTCGAAGTGAGTTATTTTGCCGTCGAGTTTATAGCGAACGAGCTCATCGTAAACCTCGCGCGAGCGTTCATCTGCGAAAAGCTCACGCGCGCGCATAATTTTTTCTTCATTATTATAAAAGAACTCCGCATCGAAAAGGTTTTCGCCCGCTACGGGAACGTCGGGCGCGTAGAGGTTGTATTTTTCGGCGATGCTTTTTATTCTTTCCATAACCTCGGGAAGAGATGAGCCGAACGAAACGAGTATATTGAAATCTTCGTATTTTTCCGCAACTTCGGAAAGGCGAAGGACTTTTTTGCCGTGAAAATATTGCCCGCGCACGAAATCGTCGGAGGCAAAAACGTCTGCGTGTGCCATACCTTTGCTTTCGAGCACGGAAATGATTTTATCTGCGCCGTTCCCCATACCGTAGAGCACGATGGGCTTGCCTTGTTCGCGGAGCTCCGCCCAAAGTTCTTTTGTGCCGTAAATTTCTGCTGACATATAAAAATCTCCTATTATAACCTTAAAAATCCATTATACTAAGAATATTATACTTGTATTTAGAATAAAAGTAAACAAAAAATATTGCATTTTTTTGTCGTTTGTGGTATTATTAAGGTAGAAAAATATATTTTTTCACATCGGAGGGATTTTTTAAGATGGTTGAAAACGAAAGAGTTTTTAGAGATGCCTTTAGGGGTTACAACAAGGATGACGTAAACACATACCTTGCATCTGTGGCGGAGAATACAAAAAACTCCATAGATGCGGCGGAAGCGCGCACGGCAGAGGTTGAAGCGGAGCTCGAAAACGTAAAAAATGAGCTTGCAGGCGTGTCTGAAAAAGCAGAAAAATTTGAGAAAGAGGCGAAAGAAACTTCGGAAAATCTTTCCGTTTGCAAAGAAAAACTCGAAAAAGCCGAAAAAGAACTTGAAGAAGCCAAAAAACAGAGCGATATTTGGGAAAAAGAAGTAGCCGAAAAAGAAGCCGCAAGAAAAACGGCAGCAGATAAGCTCGCCTTTGCCGAAACTGCTTTTGAAAAAGCTAAGGTTACTGTTATGGAAAGGGATAAGTCGCTTGAATCTCTGAAAAAAGACAATGCGGCGCTCCGCGAAAACGATACAAAGCGCACAAAAGCGCTTGCGGAGCTTGAAGGTAAGGCAAATGTGCTTTCCGAAAAGCTTACTGAAAGTGAAATTCGCGAAAAAGAGCTTACAAAGAAGCTCAGCGCAAGCGAAACGAGAGAAAAAGATTTGGCAAGAAGACTCGGTTCCAGCGAACATAAATCTAAGGACCTTGCCGAAAAACTTGCGGCAGCGGAAGCAGATAAATCTAAAAACACAGAAATGTGGACGGGCGAACTTTCGGAAAGCGCAAGAACAATCGACGAACTGAAAAAAGAGCTCGCAGAAGCTAACGCGAAAATAGAAAAGATGAGCAAAGATTCTATGGGCAGAGAAGAGCTCCTTGCCGCAGAACTTGCCAGAAGCGAAATGGGCACCAAAGAACTTGCCGAGAAGTTAAAGAATGCTTACGAGCAAACAGAGATTTTGCAGAAAGAGGCGATTGGCAGAGAAGAGCTTCTCGCTTGTGACCTTGTACAGAGTGAAATAAGAACAAAAGAATTTGCTGAAAAATTCTCCGAAAGCGAAAAAGCGCGCAAAACAGGCGAAGGCAGAGAGGAACTTTTGGCAACAGAAATAGCGAGAAGCGAAATGAAAATCCGCGAACTTACGGAAAAACTTGCCGCTTGCGAAAAAGCGCTTGAGGAAGCCAAAGCAGAAGCGGAAGTTAAACAGGCGAGTGTCAACATTCCCGGTACGTGCTTTGACGATATTATGGCGTTTGCCATTGCGATGCAGGAAAAAGCAGTTGAGCTTGTAAACGGTGTTGCAGAAAAGGGCGAAGAACTTAAAAAACGTGCTGAAGCAGAAGCGGCGGCAGTTGAAGCAGTAGCAGAAGAAGTTCCTGCGGTTGAAGCAGTAGCGGAAGAAGTTCCTGCGGTTGAAGCAGTAGCGGAAGAAGTTCCTGCGGTTGAAGCAGTAGCGGAAGAAGTTCCTGCGGTTGAAGTTGTAGCGGAAGAAGCTCCTGCGGTTGAAGCAGTAGCGGAAGAAGCTCCCGCAGTTGAAGCTGTAGAGGAAGAAGCTCCCGCAGTTGAAGCTGTAGAGGAAGAAGCTCCCAAAAAGAAAACAACAAGAAAGAGCACAAGCACAAAGAGCTCCACAACGAAAAAGAGCACTTCCAAGTCTACTACAACAAAGAAAAGCACAAGCACAAAGAGCTCCACTGCGAAAAAAAGCACTTCTAAGTCTACAACCAAGAAGAGCACAAGTACCAAGAGCACAGGTACAAAATCCACTTCTACAAGAAAGAAGAAAACAGAAACTGCACCCAATGATGCAGAGATTTTAACGCTTGAACAAGTGGTAGAAACAACGGTAGAAAATAAAGAAGAATAACCGTTTTTGTTAAAAATATATATGTAAATTGCGATATGGAACCAAGCTATAATTCTGTATCGCAATTTTGTTTCTAAAAATAATTTTAACAAAATAGTAAATAAATGTATCAAAAATGTTACAAAACTATTGACAATGTGTAATTTAAGGTATATACTGTTACAGAATAAATATTTATTTTAGGGTGTTTTTAATAATATATAAATTTTTTATCTGATATGGAGGTAGTAAAAATGACACCGCTTATTTTAACACTTTTATTCGTTGTGGTAGTGGCAATAAGTGCGCTTGTGGGTTTTGTCCGCGGTCTTAATAAGTCCGTTATCCGCATTATGACACTTGTACTCGCTATTATCCTCACTTTCGTTATAGCAGGTCCCGTTACAACTCTCGTTGCAGAGAGCATTGTAATCGAAGGTCAGACGCTTGGCGAAATGATTCTCGAAGCAGCAAGTTCCACAGAAATGGTAGCAGAAATTCTCGAAGCTGCTCCCCTTATGCAAGAAGCTATTCTCGTAGCGCCCGCATTTGTTATGGCAATCGTTATTTTCCCTGCGGCATTCTTCCTTCTCAGCTTTGTTTCCTGGATTGTTTTCCTTTGCGTTCAGAAACCCCTCCGCAAACTCATATTTAAAGACAGCTGCAAAAAAGAAGATGCTAAAAAGGCTCCTATGGGCGTTCGCATCGGCAAAAAATTTGCAGGCCTTGGCATCGGTGTTGTAACAGGTGCGCTTATATTCGGTATGATTATGGCTCCTGTGTTCGGTCTTCTCAGCGTTCTTCCCGAAAAGAGCGCTATCGATGAAGTTCTCGACGCAATGGTAGAGCAGGGCTCTCTTGAAGCAGATGATGCTGAGTATATCAAGGGTGAATACGCAGTTACAGACAGCGCGCTCGTTAAGTTCTACGGCATTATCGGTGCTACGCCCGCAGGCAAAGCATATCTCAACTCTGTTTCCAAAATCGAAGCAGACGGTCAGACAACTTATCTTACAGATGAATTCGATACGCTTCTTGCAGTGGCTCAGACAGCTATTGAAGGCGGCCTTTTGGAAGCACTCAACAATTCCGAAAACCAGGATGCGCTCTATGCAGTTCTTGCAGACAAAGAGTTTGTAAACGCTCTTATGCAGGATATGTTCAATTCCAAACTCCTTCGTTCCGCTGTTCCCGAAGTTATGGCGTTCGCTATGGAAAGCGTAGCACGCAGCCTCAAGGTTCCGGAAAATAAAGAAGAAGTTTACAACAATATGATGGATGACATCGCAACAGCGGTTAAAGATGCAGACGTTGACTATGACGGCATCAAGGCTTATGAAGATGCAATGGGCATTTCCTACATCGACTCTGTAGACGGTGTTAGCCCCCGCGAAGGCCTTATGACAGAAGAAGAATACAATGCTGAAATCGAAAAACTCAACGCTCTTACAACAAAAATTTCTTCTATCCTCAGCAAAAACGTTTCCGGCGGCAACGAAACCCTCGTAAACAGCATTGCAGATAACATCGTAAAAGACGTTAAGAAGCAGGCTTCCGAAAACGGCGCAGAAGCAGTTAAAAACTTCGATGCAAACACAGTTAAAACTACAATCTCTTCTATTTCTTCTTCCGATGTAGAAGCAGGCGAGGGCTCTGCCGATGAATTCCTCGGCAAGCTCACAAACCCCGAAAAGTTTGAAACAAATGTTGCAACTGTTGAAACAATCAAAGAATCTATCCGTGAAACTGTAAAAACAGCCGTTTCCGACGATTCCAAATCCAAAGAAACAGCAAGCACACTCGCAAGCGTTGTTTCCGATTTCGCAGGCGCAGTTTCCACAGCAACAGATGAAAACGGCAACATCGATGCCACAAAGCTCGACTTTGAGAAAGTGGCAAGCGCTGTAACAAGCCTTCAGGGTTCCACACTCAAAGGTGTTGGTTCTTCCGTGCTCGACATTGTTGCTTCCGGCGACCTCGGCGGCAACGATATGATAAGCGATGCTATCGGCACTCTTAAAGACGGATATGAAAACGGCGAAGAAGTTGGCGGTGCTATCGGCTCCGCAGGCGCTTTGGCTGGTCTTTTGGGTGCTGAAAACGAAGATGATAAAGTAACAGCTATCACTAACCTTATCAATAATCTCAATGAGTTCACAATTAACTCGCTCCCCTCTATTCTTTCCGCAAGCACACTCGAATCTATGGGTGTTCCCGCTGAATATACAGAAGCAACAT
>JAFTOK010000241.1 GCA_017463815.1 Clostridia bacterium
GTGCGTGGAGTGCGCGGAAATGTGCGCCACCGCCTCGTTTACATCTTCCACAACCTTAACCGCAAGAATGTAATCGAGACATTCCGTGTCGAAATCCGCGTCTCCCGCAGGGGTGCCGTCTATAATCTTCGCGGCTTTTTCGCAAAGGCGAAGTTCCACGGGCGTTTTGCCTGCTTCTGCGCGTGAGGTTACTATGCGCTCGCACAGCTTGGGCAGAAATTCTGCCGCTACTTTTTCGTTCACGAGCAAAACTTCTTCCGCATTGCAAACGGAGGGGCGGCTCGTTTTCGCGTTTTCTATAATCTTCAGCGCCATATCAAGGTTTGCGCTTTCGTCAACGTAGATGTGGCAAATGCCCGTGCCCGTCTGTATGCACGGCACTTTCGCGTTCTGCACACAAGCATTTATAAGCCCTGCGCCGCCGCGGGGGATGAGCATATCAACAAGGCCCGTCGCCGTCATAATTTCGTTTGCGCTGGCACGTGTGGTGTCCTGAATAAGGTTTATCATATTTTCAGGCAACCCTGCCGCCGCAAGTCCTTTGCGGAGCGCCGTTACAATCGCGTTTGCAGAAAGGAACGCCTCTTTGCCCGAGCGGAGCACACACGCGTTGGAGCTTTTCAAGGCAAGTGCCGCAGCGTCGCTCGTTACGTTGGGGCGGCTCTCGTAGATAATAGCCACCACGCCGAAAGGCACGCTCGTTTTGCGAATGGTAAGCCCGCCGGGGGTTTTGTATTCATTGAGCACCTTGCCCACGGGGTCGGGGAGTGAAATAAGCGCGCGAATGCCGTCTGCCATACCCAAAATGCGCTTTTCATCTAGCGCAAGGCGGTCGAGCATAACGTCGGAAATTTTCCCTTTTGCGTTTTCTATATCCACAGCGTTTGCTGCGAGTATCGCCGCTGTATCTTCCACGAGCGCATCTGCCATTTTGGCAAGAGCGCAGTTTTTCTCTGCTTCTGTAAGAAGTGCGAGGCGCGGGCGTACAGCCGCCGCAGATTTAAGTATTTCAAGCGTTGTCATATCAGTTTCCCTTCTTTCCCAAAAATCTCGTGCCGATACTGCCACCCTCTGCAAGCGTATAGAGTGCAGAAAGGTCTTTACCGTTGGTAATGACCATATCACACCCAACAGCCGTGCAAATCTGCGCCGCGTGGAGCTTCGTTACCATACCGCCCGTGCCGAGGTCGCTTCCGCTGCCGGCCGCCAGACCAAATATTTCGGGCGTGATTTCTTCCACAACGGGAATGAGTTTTGCCTCGGGGTTTTTGTGCGGGTCTGCTGTGTAGAGGCCGTCTATAGCGGAAAGGAGCACAAGCAGGTCTGCCTTTATGCTGGAAGCAACTATGGCGGAAAGCGTATCGTTATCGCCAATGAGGATTTCTTCCGTGGCAACCGTGTCGTTCTCGTTTACAATCGGAATCACGCCGAGCTCGAGCATACGCGTGATTGTGTTGTTGAAGTTCGTGTGGCGTTCCTCGTTCTGTACGTCGGAGTTATTGAGCAATATCTGCCCAACCGTGTGGTTGTATTCGGAAAACTGTTTATCGTATGTGTACATAAGCTCGCACTGCCCCACAGCCGCCGCCGCTTGCTTTGTGGGGGTGTCTTTCGGGCGGGAGGGGAGCATAAGCTTGCCTGTGCCCATACCGATAGCACCCGAGGAAACCATTACGATTTCGTGGCCCGCGTTTTTGAGGTCGCTGAGCGTTTTGCAAAGCTCTTCCACAAGGCGGATATTAAGCCTGTACGTGGGGTAAGCCAAAGTTGATGTACCTATTTTTACTACAATTCTCATAATTTATATATTCCTTAAAGTAAAAGTTATATTTTTATTCATATAGAATTATGATAACACAGTATTTTTGTTTTTTCAAGAGAATTATACGAAATAAGTTAAAAGATAAATACCGCCCCGAAGGACGGTATTTACTTAAGGAGGTATATGTCACACGGCTAAAGTTTTAAATTTTTTGTGTGACATAATTTAAACCTCCTGTAATATTTTAATTCATTGTAATAGCGAAAAATGAAAAATCTTCCAGAAGTTCCCCATCTTCTGTTGTTCTGCCGGCTACACGAGATATGCAATAAAAATAGAATGTACCGTCTTCGAGTCTACGTAATGTTATATCCGATTTACTCGTTATATCAAAATTATCTTTATAGATTGCGTTTACCTTAGCTTCTATTACTTTATTAAGTGCGTCTATATTAAGTGCCGACAAATCAACGTTGACCATAGACTCATATCCCGATAAATGATAAGTATATATGTCTCCAGCGCCTGTTATTCCGATTGTGATATAGTCATCTGTTTTTATTCCGTTTATAACTCTATTAAAGGTAAAACGATAACCTTCTCTATATTCTTCTACAGACTCATTACACAAAGTATAGGCTTCCATATCTTCCACGGTATTGTTTAAAAAATCCATTGCTTTTTCGTAAGCTTCATCACGTGTAATAGGTGTCTCGGAAAGATCTGGAAAACAGCTTTTATCAGCAAAAAAGCCTATTATTTCCCCAGTTTCAGGGTCGCACTCTATACTGAAAACTTTCTTCCAAGTTCGCATATCAATGCCGCTATAAATATCAAAATCTCGTCCGTAATAAGGGCTATCTGTGGTAAAGTCGTATATACCTGCCCAAGTCCTACCGTTTATTTCTATAAACTTTCTTTCGTCTACTTTGCTTTCATCAACAAAATAATTTATATTGCTCAAACTAAACTCTACAGTATGAATTGCATTAAGCGTAGGAAGTCCAGAATGTTCTCCCATATCATATGCCGTAAACTTGCCGCTTTCGCCGAGCTTGATTACCGTAGGCAGAGTGTCTTCTGTGCCGCTTGTCGTGCCTGCATCTATAATGCCGCCCGTCGTGCCTGTGCCTGCGGGTGTGCTTGTGAAATGGTTTATGAGGGGGAACGTGCCTATTACGAGCGCCGCGCACGCCGCTGCTGCTATTGTTCTTTTAATCGGAAATCTCTTTTTCATTTTATAGCACCTCGCTTCTTCAATATACTTATCGTCGATTTCACCTAAAGCCTTAGATAATTCTTCTGTAGTCATATAAATACATCCCTTTCGCTTAAATATTTTTTCA
>JAFTOK010000242.1 GCA_017463815.1 Clostridia bacterium
CCCCAGCAGTTCGTAGACAATATAGTTGAGGGCGAAAAAGGCGTTAAAGACCTTTGGAAACTTATGAACATAAGCTACAACCGCTTTATCCGCACCACGGACGATTACCACGTTGCCGCAATTCAGCGCATTTTCAAAAAAATGTACGAAAAAGGCGATATTTACAAAACAACCTATAAGGTCAAATACTGCACGCCTTGCGAAAGCTTCTGGACAGAAAGCCAGCTTAAGGACGGCTGCTGCCCCGACTGCGGAAGACCTGTTGTTGAAGCGGAAGAAGAAGCATACAAATTCCGCCTTTCCAAATATGCAGACCGCGTGCGCGATTTGCTCGAAAACACAGATTTCCTTCTTCCCCGTTCCCGCGTGAACGAAATGATTCACAACTTTATCGAGCCCGGCCTTGAAGACCTCTGCGTTTCCCGTACGAGCTTCAAATGGGGCGTTCCCGTTGACTTCGACGATAAACACGTAGTTTACGTTTGGATAGACGCGCTCTTCAACTACACAACGGCGCTCGGCTTTATGAACGACAAATATCCGCAGAGCGATTTTGAAAAATTCTGGCCCGCAGACGTTCACTTCGTGGGCAAAGAAATCGTTCGTTTCCACTCCATCATCTGGCCCGCTATGCTTATGAGTATGGAAATGCCCTTGCCCAAGCACGTTTACGGCCACGGCTGGCTCCTTCTTGACGGCGGCAAAATGTCCAAATCCAAGGGCAACGTGGTAGACCCCTACCTCCTTGCAGAAAGATACAGCGCCGACGCGCTCCGCTATTTCCTGCTTCGCGATTTCCCCTTCGGCTCCGACGGTAACTTCTCCAACGAGCTCCTTATAAACCGCATCAACACGGACCTTGCAAACGATATAGGCAACCTTCTTTCCCGTTCCACCGCTATGGCGGATAAATACTTCGGCGGCAAATTGCCCGCAGAACAGGCAGAGGGCGCAGAAGATGCAGATTTCCTCGCGCTCGTGGCAGGTCTTCGCGCAAGATACGAGGAACAGATGGAAAAATACGCGTTCCAGTCCGCCCTTGCGGAAGTGTTCGCCGTAATCGCAAGAGCGAACAAATACATCGACGAAACAGCACCCTGGGTGCTCGCAAAGAACGAGGAAACGAAACCCCGTCTTGCGCGCGTGCTCTATAACCTCGCGGAAACCTTGCGCCTCTGCACGGTTCTCCTCACGCCCTTTATGCCCACAGCTTGCGAAAAGATTTTCGAGCAGCTCGGCGTGGCTGAAAACGGCAGAACGTGGGAAAGCGCAGAAAAATTCGGTGTTCTCGCCGCTGACGCAGAACTCCACAAAGGCGAAAACCTCTTCCCCAGAATAGACGCCGCAAAAGAGCTTGCCGAACTCGACGCTATTCAGGAGGCTAAAAAAGCCGCCGCAGCCCCCGCAGAAGAAGCAAAACCCGAGCTCCCCAAGGTTGAAATTACAGACCGCGAACCCGAAATCACTTTCGACGATTTCTGTAAGGTTGAGCTCCGCGTTTGCAAAATCATCGCTTGCGAAAACATAAAAGAAAGCAAAAAACTGCTCAAACTCACGGTTTACGACGGCGAAAAAGAGCGCTGCATTATGTCCGGCATCGCAAAATGGTATAAACCCGAAGACCTCACGGGCAAAAACGTGGGCGTTGTTATGAACCTTGCACCCCGC
>JAFTOK010000243.1 GCA_017463815.1 Clostridia bacterium
CTTCGATTAGTACGTCGTGTGCGGCATCTATACCGTCGCAAGCGGCATAAATCGTAATGTTTCCGCCAGAAACGGTTACATCACCGCGCTGATTTCCTTTTTCGGAAATATCGCTGTTAGAGGTTTTTATGCCGTCGCCGACGGAGGCTATTAGGGTGAGGTTGCCGCCCGTAATTTCCACGCTGTCGTTGCCCTTCAACGCGTTATCCGCGCAAGCGACAAGGAGCGTAAGGTTTTTAACCTGCAAATCGTCCTTGGTGTGAATACCGTTGTTGTTTTGGGAAACAAGCGTAAGGCTTCCCTTGCCTGCGATTTCAAGGTCGGTTTCAGCGTATACAGCGCCCGAATGAGCCGTTTCGTCACCGGAATCCACAGCCTCGCGCATATCGTAAATATAGTTTTCAAAATCTTTTTTCGCAGTAATCGAAACCTCGTCGCCGCTTATAACGGTTATGGGGCTTTGGCTTTCGCTTACAATCGAAAAACCGCAAAGCTCAAGGTCGAATTTGTAAGCATCGCCGACGTCTATTACAATGTTTCCGCTGAAGTTGCCCGAAACGGAATATACTGTTTCCTCGCTTATCTGTGTAAACGTAAGTGTATTTCCCTCCAGCTTATAGGCGTTTTTGGTGCCCGAAACGCAGTTGATTGCAAAATTTTCGCTCTCACCGTCAAAATACCCCTCGTATACGCCGAGCTCTTCCAAAGAGTCCCCGAACGTTACGCTGTCGTCGCCGAGAGCGGTGTTGTCTTCAAACGGCGTGCTGTCACCCGGATTTTTATCAGGTTCGCCGCCCTTTTTGCCGCACCCCGCAACAAACAAAAGCAAGCACAAAATCAATGCCAATATTTTTATTTTCATATAAAACCTCTTTTCGCCATAACTTTGCCGTGCCATTCTTGCACGCAAAGCTTTTTTTCTGTTTTGCAAATTCATTATATTATGTGTGCCTTAATTTTAATTTAATTCGCAATAGCGAATTTTCACAAAAATATTTTTTTCACGCTTTCAGAAAAAAACTTTTGCAAAAAAGGACAGAGAACGCAAAGCATTCTCTGTCCTTTTTCTATCATTCTATTAAAATTCAGGACTTTCCTCGCTCCCCAGAAACAGCTTTATACGCTCCAAATGTTTTAGCGCTGTTTTTCTGCCTATTTCATATGCCTCTTGAAGTTTTTCGGGGTTTTTCTCCACACGGCCCACAGGAAGCTTGGTTTCGGGGCGAATGACAAACAACTCGCCCGCTTTTTCCTTTTCTTCAATATATGTAAGAGTTTCATTATAAACGATATGTCTATTCGCCATTGTTTCCACAAGCTTCGGATATTTTTTGTATTTCAGCTTGATAAGTGGCATTGCTTTGTTTCGTTTTTTCTGAAATCCCCCGCATTGTGTTAGAATGGCTATATTTTTGTTATATCCGATGCTTTCAAAGTATTTCACAGGAATAGAATCGGCAATACCGCCGTCGAGCAGTTTTCTGCCGTCAATCTCAACAATACGTGAAACTATCGGCATAGATGCCGAAGCACGTATCCAATCGAAGCCGTGGTCTGCCATACCCTCGTATTTATGGTAAACCGCTTCGCCTGTTTCCACGTCTGTGGCAACCACGTAAAACTCCATTGGGTTCTTTTCAAACGTTTCAAAGTCAAAAATATCATACTTGAGCGGAACCTCGCCATAACAAAATTCTGCGCTGTATATGTCCCCTGTTTTCAGAAGAACGCCCAGACCGCAATATCGCTTATCGCGCACAAACCTTTTATTATAGCGTATAACCCGCCCAATCTGTTTTGATTTATAGTTGCACCCGAATGCTGCTCCCGCCGAAACGCCTATGGCACCGTCGAATTCAATGCCGTTTTCCATCATAACGTCGATTACGCCCGCAGTAAACATTCCGCGCATAGCGCCGCCTTCTAAAATCAAGCCTTTTTTCATCTTTACCTCAATATGCCCATTTGTTATATTTTTATTATAAAGCAACTCCTTGTAAATGTCAACAAGAAGAAATCCGTGTTAATTTCAGAAGAAAAATCAACGTTATCATATCATAATGATGCATTCAAAAGCGAAATATCCATTTCGTTTTTGCCTCCGCTGTCACGCATCAAATCTTTGATGGTGATACCGTCAAAATATCCGTCTATGAGTGTATGAAATTTTTTCCACATAAGTAGCGTGCGGCATTCTTCCGCCTTACCGCAGGGCTCTGCCCCGCACTCAAGGCAAGAAACAGGAGCGAGGTCGCCCTCCGCCAGGCGCAGAATTTCACCAACGGTATATTCTTCGGGTTTTCTTATAAGCCGATATCCTCCGCCTTTACCACGTTGCCCTTCGACAATATTATTTTGTGTCAATATTGCCAAAATATGCTCCAGATATTTATGCGGCAACCCTTGGCGTTCCGCAACCTTTTTTATCGAAATATACGAGCCATCACTATTCTCCGCAAGGTCGATTATCATTTTCAACGCATATCTTCCTTTGGTAGATATTGTCATTTTGTTTTCCTTTCTTTTGGTTTTGGCTTAATCATTCGGATACCCTCGCTTAATCGTACAAACAACGCCCTCTAAGCATTTCTCGCTCATCAGCTTTTCCGCCAAATAGCCGATGACAATAAGCTCTTTTATTTTCCAAACCTAAATATTTTTATAAAATTCCGCAAAAAACGCTATTCCTCAAATTTCACAATGCCCGCAGCTTTCGCAATCGGGAAAAATGCTGTGGTCGTATTCAATACCGTTTTTGTCATAGTAATCCTTGAGCGCAGATTTAATCGCTTCTTCGGCAAGCACAGAGCAATGAAGCTTGTGCGCGGGAAGCCCATCGAGAGCTTCTACAACGGCTTTGTTTGTGAGTGCGAGCGCTTCGGAAACAGGTTTCCCTTTAATAAGCTCTGTTGCCATAGAGCTGGACGCGATTGCAGAGCCGCAACCGAATGTTTCGAATTTTACATCGACAATTGTATCATTTTCTATTTTTAAATATATTTTCATAATATCTCCGCATTTAGCGTTGCCTACTTCGCCCACACCGTCTGCGTTTTCTATTGCGCCCACATTTCGCGGGTTGCGGAAATGCTCCATCACTTTTTCGCTGTATAATGCCATTTTATTTCCCTCACTTTATAATAAATTCTTTTTTACCATTTACAAGGTCGCGCCAGATAGGCGAAATACCGCGCAGGTATTCCACAACCTCTTTCACAGCATTTATTGTGTATTCGATTTCTTCCTCTGTGCCCTCTTCCGACAAGCTGAGCCTGAGCGAGCCGTGCGCTATATCGTGCACTCTGCCTATGGCAAGGAGCACGTGGCTCGGGTCAAGCGAGCCTGACGTACAAGCCGAACCCGAAGAAGCACATATACCTTTGTCGTCTAAAAGCAGTAAAAGTGATTCTCCTTCTATGCCCTCAAAGCAGAAGTTTACGTTGCCGGGAAGGCGTTTTTCTGCGTCACCGTTGAGAATAGAGTGAGGTATTTTAGAAAGACCCGCGATAAGTTTATCCCTCAACGCGCTGAGCTTCGCGGCGTTTTTATCTATATTCGCACACGCTTCCTCAAGCGCCGCCGTCATACCCATAATAGCCGGAATATTTTCCGTGCCGGCGCGCTTTCCTCGTTCCTGTGCCCCGCCCTCTATCAAGTTTGAAAGCAAAATTCCCTTTTTGGCGTACAGAACGCCGATACCTTTCGGACCGTGGAATTTATGCGCGGAAAGCGAAAGCATATCTATATTCTGCTCTCCAACGTTGATGTGAATATGCCCCACCGCCTGCACCGCATCGGTGTGGAAAAGAACTCCTTTTTCGCGGCAAACCGCGCCTATTTCTTTAATCGGCTGAACCGTGCCTATCTCGTTGTTTGCATACATTACGGTAACAAGGCAGGTGTCGGGGCGAATTGCCGCCTTAACTTGCTCGGCGCTGACAAGCCCGTTTTCGTGAACGTCAAGGAGGGTGATTTCAAACCCCTCTTTTTTTAGCTTTTCAAGGGTGTGAATAACCGCGTGGTGCTCAAAAGCGGTGGAAATAATGTGCTTCTTCCCTTTTTTCTCGCCGAGCTTTGCTGCAGATATGATTGCTTGGTTATCTGCCTCGCTTCCGCCCGATGTAAAAGTAATTTCTCTCGCCGTACAGCCGAGGCAAGCGGCAATTCTTTCTCTCGCGCCCACAAGCGCCTCGGCAGCTCTTTGCCCCTCGCTATGAAGACTGGATGGGTTGCCATAAACCCCGTCCATATATGGGAGCATCGCATCTATCGCCGTTTTGCTCATTTTTGTTGTAGCCGCATTATCTAAATATATTCTTCTGCATACGTCAGAACAGTTCATTTTAAACCTCCTTTTTCTTTCGCCATCTTTCATTATTTGACTATATATCATTCGCATCATATAGGCAGCGGATATTGTTTTTGTAATTCTGCAAAAACTTATTTTCGCCATAGCCTATCTTTTAACTTGGCTTTATTATATCACCATATTCCTATCTTGTCAATAGGTTTTTGCTTGTTTTTTAATGTTTCCTTAACAAAAAAAAGACGCCTATAGCGTTCCTCCCCCCTACCCCTCACTCATGAGGGGTGGCGGGTGTTTTTTGTTTGTGATATAATAAAAATATGAATATCATACAACAAATATTTAAAGATCATTTTTACGATTTGGCTGATACCAATATCAAAATACGAAAAACAGTTTTTGAAAACGTGGAAAGAATGCTACACTGTGGCGATTTTAATTATGGATATACATTCTACGGTTGTGAACACTGTGGAACTTTAAGAGCTTTTCCGTTTAGATGTAAAAGCCGTTTTTGCACCTCTTGCGGAAATCTTTATTCAATAAAACGTTCTACAAATATTTCTTTCAAATTAGTTCATTCAACCCATAGAC
>JAFTOK010000244.1 GCA_017463815.1 Clostridia bacterium
CGAAACACCCGTTGGCGAAGAGGAAGACAGCCACATAGGCGACTTCATCGAAGACGATGCTTCCCCTGCGCCCGCAGACGCGGCAAGCTACACGCTCCTCCGCGAACAGCTTAACGAGGTTCTCCATACGCTTACACCCAGGGAAGAGCAGGTTCTCAAACTTCGTTTCGGTCTTGAAGACGGCAGAACACGCACGCTTGAAGAGGTTGGCCAGCAGTTCAATATTACAAGAGAGCGTATCCGCCAGATAGAGGCAAAAGCTCTCCGTAAGCTCCGCCACCCCAGCCGTTCCAAGAAACTTAAAGATTATCTCGATTGATTCCTTATAATTGCAGGTGTACAATTTATTTCGCAAAAGTTGTGACAAATTCACATTGAATTGTGGGTTTGGTAAAAAACTTGCATTGCAACTTTGTGAAATATAACGAAAATTCATTCAAAAAAACCAAAAAAACACAAATCGCGGGGCTTTTTGATGTCACTATGTTCCAAAAAAGAACTTGACACAAAAAGCCTTTTGGTGTAAAATAGAATTGTTACATAATACCCTATATTTATGTTAAAAAGTATAGGAAAAGCTTTCGCACAAAAGCGAAAATTGTGCAGATTTTTTTCGGAGGGAGTTCCAAATGTTAAAGAAAATTTTGTCGTTAACCCTTTGTCTTTGCATATGCTTGGGCGTAGTTTTCTCTGTAGCCTCTTGCGGTTCCAGTGAAGAAACGAGTAGCAGCACAAGCAGCACAGACGCAGTACCCACAACACTCAGCTTTTTGGGCGTAACATCTGAAATTACAGACCAAGACAACGTTCAATTGGTTGAAGATGCTCTCAATGATATTTTTTCAGCGAGATTTAAAACCAAAATCGACCTTACGCTCGTAACGGAAGATAAGTATATGGCTCTTATTGAGGAAAGAATTGAAGAAGCCGAATATTGGCGGACTTATGACGCTTCTATCCTTCAATATAACGCTTACATCAAAAAACAGGCAAACCAGACCGGAACAACTACTGATAAAATTTTCGGCAACTGGATTTCCGGCGGTGTTGAAATAAGCCTTGAAACACTTGCGACACGTTTGGTTTTCCTCTCTGAACAGACAACTGTTCACGAAGACGGCAGAGTAGAAACTCTCTACCCCGAAGCAACACCTATCGACATCGTTATGATTCTCGATGAAGAAATGTACGATGAGTTTGATAATATGGGCCTTTTGGTAGACCAGATTGATCCCAACTCTGCTTCTCTCAAAACACTTCAGAAGTATATTTATCCCACATTCTTCACAGAACTCAAAAACCTTAAAGGCGCTATTAAGGCTGTTCCCAACAACAACCTTCTTGCGGAATCTACATACCTTGTTGTTAATAAAGAACTCGCAGATAAATACGATTTTGACATTAACACATTCAAAGGTTATGCAGACCTTGCCGGTTTCCTTGCAAAAGTAAAAGCAAACGAAAAGGTTGCTCCTTTTAAAGATGTTCCCGAAGCACTCGGCGTATTCAAACTCTTCTCTGAAGACGTTGCTGTAGGCGCTTACTTCGACCCGATGATAGGCTACAATCCTGCAGAGGGTGAACAGTACGCGGGCTTTGAAATTCAGAACCTCTTTGAAATTCCCGAGTATGTAGAACACCTCGCTCTTATGGAAGAATACACAAAGAGCGGCTATTTTGCAAAAGAATATATGGCTAACGGTTATGCTGTTCAGGTAATCGAAGGCGATGCTTCCGTTATGGAAAAATACTCTGCGGAAGATTCTAAATACGATGTGAAAGAAATTCAGATTCCTTTCGTTCTCAGAGAAGCGATTTTCGATGGTATGCTCGCATACACATCCTACTGCGACAAGGCTGAACGTGCTCTCGAAATTATAGAAGCCATCAATACAGACCCTGAAGTTAAAAATCTTCTTCAGTACGGTATCTATGAATATAACTATCTTGAAAACACAAATAACGGTACTGTTATCAGACTTAACAACTCCTATATGATGGAAAATGCTTATACCGGTAACGTATATATGGGTCTTCTTGAAGAAGGTATGAAGGATACTTCTTGGGCATACGTAAAACAGACCAACCTTACTTCCGCAAATTCCCCATTCCTTCTTTTCCCTTTTGACGAAGCATACTTGCAGGATAACCTTACAGGCATTCTTCAGGATGCAGCTCTTGCAGAAGCTCTTGTTCCTGTCGGCGTTTCTTTCTCGGAATATCGCAAAGCGCAGGGTTCCACTTTGGTTTCCTATAACAATCGTCTTAAGAATTATTACAGAGACTTCTTCTTTGAAAAACTTATCGAAGATAAAAAAGCTAATGAAGAATCTGTTGAGAGCGTATTCAACGGCGGTAGCGTAGCTATTTCTTGGTATGAAGAAGCAATTGCTAACAGCATTATTGCTGAAAAATACAACAAGATTCAGACACTTGAAAGCCTCGATGCTCTTATTACGGATAAACTTGCAGACGGCATCACATATTCTCATCTGTATCAGGAAGCAAAGAAGGATGCTGAAGCATATCTCGCAAACATCGAAAACCTCAGAATAATTTCCCGCATCACGCTCTTTAACGACCTTTCTGAGGCTGAATATCAGAGCAAATACGGTTCTCTCAGTGCTTCTGCTCTTGAAACGGCGGTTTACAACTATCTCCGTGAAAACTTCATAAAAGAGAACAACATTACAGATGAAGACTATGCGGTTCTCGTTCAGGACTTTATCGCTGAAGAATTTGAATTTACAAACAAGAACAAAGTTCAGTATACATATACTTGGGCAGATTACGAAGAAGTTAAAGAACAGGCAAAGAAATTCTCCGCTGCTATGGACAAAGCTAAAGCTACATACACGGAACTTCTTTTGGGCGAAGGTCATACAGCTGAAGCAATCGAGGCTATGGATGACATTACGCTTGCGGAAAACATTATCGGCGCCCTCAGAAGCAAATTCTATCGTTCCTTGAACACATCTACAGCCGAATATGCATCTTTCGTTTATGATAAGATTTTGAGCAAATACGGCTATACGTACAAAGATTTCAGTGCACTCAAAAACACTGATAACGCAACGTACAAATCTTATTTGGCAAAAATCAAGAAAGACTATAAGAAACAGCTTCTTGAAGACTATACAAAAGAAGAATACGAAGCACTTGCCGATAACAAAGCATTCGAAGCAGTTGGCCAGTATATTCTCGAACAGGATATAAAAGCACAATCTGACCTCTGTAGCGCAATGGGACTTTCCAAATCGGAATACAAAGAGCTCTACTACTATATGGAAGAGTATATCAAGTGTGCTAAGAAGATGAGACAGTCCTTTATCTATACTCTTCGTACAATGTATACAGACGAATATATCAACGCGTTGCCGATTGAAGAAATCGAAGCAGTTGTTTATGATGCTGTTTATAGCTCCGGTTACTATATGAATCAGGTTGCACAGTGCATAGGTATTTCCCTTTCCGACTATAACCTCAATAAGGGTGATGCAGCTGAATACCTCGGTTACGTTGAACAGCTTATCAATGCATATGTTCCTCAGCTCAAAGCCAAAGGATATGATGTAGATGTTGTCAGAACTTATGCTCCCGATAAAGTAGAGGATATAATCCGCGACATTATCAGAGAAAAAGATTTCAGCGACTACAAGACAATCGATGTTGTATTGGAAGAAATGTGCAAAGATGCAATTGCAGGTATTGACACAACTTATATAGAAAAAATCAGCATTAAAGATTACTGCGATACTCAGGCAGCTAAACTTTCTGAAAACTACCTCTTCGAAGCACTTGTTTCCTACCTCAATACAGACCTTCAGAAACAGCTCGAAGCAGCAAAAGCTGAATAATCGGTAATCACCATTATAATAAAAAAGAAATCCCGTAAAGCGGGATTTCTTTTTTATTCGGATTTGTTATTTTACATCGTAAACAGAGGTGATTTTTAGGTTTTCGGATAGCATATCTTCTTCGCTGCCGATTAAGCGCACGCTTGCTCTGCCGTTTGTTATGTCAAAGAAATTGTCGCAGGGGAATATATCGGCGTTCTGCCATTCCAGCATAATACCTTTAGCGTAATGTTCGGCGGTAATATCGAGGAAAAATTCTCTGTTTTTTATAAGAGCGTATTAGAAGAAAAGTTTATCTTTATCTGCGTCCAGAAGTTCGGAAATATTTGCGGGAATAAGGACGTCTTTGGTTTATGCCCTGCAATAAGCAAAAAAATACCCCCGACAGCTTTCAAGGTCTGTCGGGGTTGGTTTTATTCTGTTCGATAAATTGGGAGTTGTTTAATTGCTTATACTCTGAATATACCTATCCAACTCTTTCTGATTTTTAATTACAATTGCTTTCTCTCCGTATTTCGAAATTATGCCTCTGTATCGTTCTCTTGCACGTTTTGTTCTTCCGTCCCATAATATCCATTTCGCAAACTCAAAATCGAACTTTTCTTTACATCCTTCAGCCATATCGGGACGAGTTTCATTTTTATATTGTGTATACCTGTGATATGCACGATACAAGCACGAAAATCTGTTAAACAAGAGAAATATTATAATATCAGCTTCAGCCATACGACGCTCATAAAACAACTTAGAGTAATTCCCATCAATTACCCAAGAATCGTGTGAATCCAAAAAATCCTCTGTTAATTTCTTTTTTTCATCCTCACTACGAATTGCCCAATCCGGCAAGAATTGTATAGTATCAAAATGAAAAACATCGATTTGATAAAGTTCAGCAAGTTTGCGTGCCAAAGTAGATTTTCCGGAACCGCTATATCCAACAATTGCTATCTTCATTTCATTCCTCACGAATTTTCATTTATCGTTATGTTTTATTGCGCGCCGGTTTCGCATTTGTATTACAAACGCATCGAGCAAAGTCCATACCTCTAAAAATGCACGCGCGTGCCCATAGGCTCCCTCTCGGAAGGAGGCTTTTTGTTAGCCTCATTATAACACAAATCGGCAGAGAAAACAATGTCTCTGCCGAAATTTGTAAACATCCTTATGGGAAGTTGGGAAATGCAAGTTCTCTCCCTATGTGCGAGAGATGTAGGGCGGTTAAGAAAATGTCCTGAACGGACATTTTTACGCCCGGAGTTTGCGGGCTATGCACGCAAACTGTCCCGTTTCTCTTCCATTAAAGGCAATGAATAAAAGAAAAAAGACACTACTTTTTAGTAGTGCCTTTAATGGTGCGAGAAATGTAGAGGCGTTAAGAAAATGTCCTGAACGGACATTTTTAGCCACGGAGTTTGCGGGCTATGCACGCAAACTGTCCCGATTTTCGACCATAAGGGGAAAAATAAAATTTAGAATTTTGATAAAGGCGCTTTTTATGAATAAAAAAAGGGATTGAGTTATTAGCTCAACCCCTTATGGTGCGAGAAACGGGACTTGAACCCGTACGGTAAATCCACACGCCCCTCAAACGTGCGCGTCTGCCAGTTCCGCCACTCTCGCAAATCGTGCAAAGGATATTTCCCTCACAACGCTAACTATTATAAACCAACTGTTTCCAAATGTCAATAGCTTTTTTGAAAAAAATTAAAAATTTTGAAGAATTTTGGATTTGAATTGAAAAAATAATTCAATCTTTTTTAAATATTCATAACTAATTCATTGATTTATTTAAAAGTGCGTGATATAATAAAGTTATAATAGCGATAGTATCGCAAACGAAGAAAAATATTACAATTTTGGAGGAATTACAATTATGGCACAGAACAGATACATTGGCGATTATCCCGTAATCGGTATTCGCCCTGTTGTTGACGGACGCCGCGGTCCTATGATGCTCCGTGAATCTCTCGAAGCTCAGGTTTGGGCAATGGCTAATGCCGCAAAAAAACTTTTTGAAGAAAATCTCTTCTATTCCAATGGTGAACCTGTAAAGGTTGTTATGGCTGATACGACGATTGGTCGTGTTCCCGAAACGGCTGCTTGCGCAGACAAATTCAAAAAAGAAGGCGTTTCTATCACACTTTCCGTAACTCCTTGCTGGTGCTACGGTTCCGAAACAATGGATATGGACCCCAACACAATAAAAGCTGTTTGGGGCTTTAACGGTACAGAACGCCCCGGTGCGGTTTATCTTGCTGCAGTTCTTGCAGGCCACGCACAGAAGGGTCTTCCCGCATTCGGTATCTATGGCCACGAAGTTCAGGACCGTGACCAGGTTAGCGAAATTCCCGAAGACGTAAAAGAAAAGCTCCTTCGCTTCGGTCGTGCAGCCGTTGCGGTTGCTACAATGAAGGGCAAATCCTATCTTCAGATTGGTTCCCAGTGTATGGGTATCGCAGGTTCTATTATCGACCAGGATATGATGGAAAGCTACTTCGGTATGCGTGTTGAATCCGTTGACGAGGTTGAAATCCTCCGCCGTATGGAAGAAGGCATCTACAACGAAGAAGAATACCAGAAAGCTCTCGCTTGGACAAAGGAACACTGCAAAGAAGGAAGAGATGACAACCCCGAATCCGTTAACTTCCTCGGCGAGGAACGCCGCATTAAATTCACACCTGAAGAAAAAGAAAAACAGTGGGAATTTACTGTTAAGATGTACTGCATCATAAAAGACCTTATGGCGGGTAATAAAAACCTTCCCGATGCTTTTGAAGAAGAAAAAGTTGGCCACAACGCTATCGTAGGCGGCTTCCAGGGCCAGAGACAGTGGACAGACCATTGGCCCAACTGCGACTACCCCGAAGCTCTCCTTTCCTCCTCCTTCGACTATGAAGGTGCGCGTGAACCCTACACACTTGCAACAGAAAACGACGTTCTCAACGGTATGTGTATGCTTATTATGCGCTTGCTCACACACCGTGCGCAGATTTTCGCAGACGTTCGTACATACTGGTCCGGTGAAGCAACAGAGCGTGTAACAGGCTACAAGCTCGAAGGAAAAGCTGCTGAATCCGACGGTATCATTCATCTTCTCAACTCCGGCGCGGCTTGCCTCGACGCTTGCGGCGAGTGCACAGACGAAAACGGCAACGCTACAATGAAGAGATGGTGGGAAGTTACGGAAGAAGACATCAAGAAGATGACAGACGCAACAGTTTGGTGCGAAGCAGGCTTCGATAACTTCCGCGGCGGCGGCTTCTCCAGCCACTATACAACACGTGCGGAAATGCCCGCTACAATGATTCGTATGAACCTCGTTAAGGGTCTTGGCCCCGTTCTTCAGATTGCTGAAGGTTGGACGGTTAAGCTCCCCGACGAAGTTTCCGATACACTTATGGAACGCACAAACCCCACTTGGCCCTGCACTTGGTTCGCTCCTCGTTGCGACGGCAAAGAGGGTAGCCCCTTCAAGACAGCTTATGAAGTAATGCAGAACTGGGGTGCTAACCACGGCGCTATCTCCTACGGCCACATCGGTGCAGACCTCATCACACTCTGCTCTATGCTCCGTATCCCCGTATGTATGCACAATGTACCCCTCGATGACGTATTCCGTCCCGCTGCTTGGAACGCATTCGGTATGGACAAAGAAGGTCAGGACTACAGAGCTTGCGCGGCTTACGGTCCTATGTACAAATAATTTTGATATTTGCAAAAATGCAACTCGTAAGAGTTGCATTTTTTGTTGACAAAACGGGTAAAAAATGGTACAATGTATATGCCAAACGAACTTAATAAAACGGAAAATAGGAGTATTTTGCTTTTTGGGATACTCTTTGTTCCTTATACCTTTTTTTGTATACGTCAACGCATTACTACGTATAATGAATTTGAAAAAACTGCAAATTCCAATATGCATAGTAATAGCGATTTTGACATTATATCCCTATTTCCGTGTAAGTTTGTTTGGCGACAACCGGAGTTTGCGTTTTTATGCGCCAGCTTCGGCTGGCGCATTTTTATTTTTTGGAGGACATTATGAAAAAGGAGAAAAAACAAAAATACGAGCAGGATACCTGGGATATAGCTAAGGATATGTTCCTTCTTTCGGCGGGCTCGTACTTTCTTTCGATTGCTTTGGCGTATGTAATCCGCGTGGTGTTGGCTTATATCGTTTTCCCGGGAATTGGCGCGGTTGTGCCCGCAGTGGATGAATTTTTTACACACGGAAGCAGGGAAGAACGCGATGCTTTCAACATAATGGCATACGACATTTGCCTTTTGGTTTCGTTTTTTATTTCTATGTACGTGTTGGCTCCTTTTGCGAGCAATATGAAAACAATTTTTATAAAATTTGAAAAAGGAGAATTTATTTCTCCGATGAAAGGGCTTATTCATCATTTTAAATATAACGCCGTGTGTATGTTTACGGTTGTTCTTGAGCTCTCACTTATAGGTGTTTTGCTTCAGAACTCGTTCGGAGGCGGCCCGTTTTCGCTCTTGTTCAGATATTTCGACGGATTAGGGTGCGCGCTTATAATTGCCGCGCTTACGTTTATCGCGCAGGTCATTTGCATTTTGCCTACACAGAAGCGCTGGCTAATAGACTATTATATAGGGGAAGATTGAGGTGGGAAGATATGTCGGCTGTTATTGCATACATAATAGAAATAATACTGTTGCTTTGGGTAGCGAAAATAATATTTAATTTTATCCGTGCAATCGTTTTGCGTGTGCGGTTTTACGTAAAGTTTGAAAAACTCTGCACCGAAAAGGGGTATAGCATAACGAAAAACAGAAATTTGTTTGCTTCTTTTTTCTGCGTATCGAAAAAAGCGGATTTTATATTGTGCGCGGGCGGCACGCGCTATTCCGTAAGGCTGCTTACCTGCTTTGCGCACAAAAGGGCGTACCATTTTATAAACGAGAGCTGTTACATTCGTTTTGCCAGATTCGGCTATATTTTGCCTATGTCCAAAAATATAAATAAAATCCGCTTCTTTGAAAGTATCAAAAAAATGCCGTTGCTAGCACGGGAGCAGGGCGACGTTCCAAAGCAGATTCTTCTGCTGAACCCATCGCCCGCGGAAGTATTCCAGCTCGAGGGCAACAGAATGAAAAAATCCTTGGTTCGGGACGGTGCTGAAATGTACGGCTGGAATGTTTACAGTGCAAAAGGCTTTTTGGATTTGCTGGGGGGAATATGAAAAAACTCGACCTTAAATTTATTGTCATAAGCATAGCACGCGCGCTCGCGGCGTACGGGTGCTTTGCGCTTATATCATTTGTGATGATTGTTTGCTTTAAACTCGAAATATCGGAGCAAAGATATTATCTTATATGCGGCGAGTTACTGCCTTGGGAAATCTCGTTTTACTGCTCGCTTGGCGTATATTTGATTTTATTCTGCGTGATTTTTGCTTTTGCCCGCCACAACTGGGTGGCAAGGGTGCGGTATCTTGCGGAAAAGCCACAGGAATTTCGCTTTTTCCACGAGCTTAAAAGAATTGTTTGTTCCGCTGATTTGGTAGCGGAGGCGGCTTGCTTTTTGCTCTTTACGTGCCTTTTTGCCTCGGAATACTTTTTTGCGGATATAGGGAATACGTTCTTTCCCGAGGGGGCAGGGCACGCGGCAAAAAATTAGTGCGTTATACTCACGGTGGTGCCCGTGGCGCTTA
>JAFTOK010000245.1 GCA_017463815.1 Clostridia bacterium
ACCCTCGAGCTTGCGAGCTTCGTCTGCGAATACGTTTATAAATTCGCCGCCGATGATTTTGCGTTTCTTTTCGGGGTCGGCTACGCCTGCGAGCAAATTAAGGAAGCGGTCTGTCGCGTCTACGTAGATAAGGTTTGCATCAAGCCCGTTTCTGAAAACTTCGATAACGTTTTCAGATTCGTTTTTGCGCATAAGACCGTGGTTTACGTGCACGCAAACGAGCTGTTTGCCGATGGCTTTGATAAGAAGTGCGGCAACAACGGAAGAGTCTACACCGCCGGAAAGAGCGAGAAGCACCTTCTTGTCGCCAACCTGTGCGCGAACCTCTTTTACCTGTTCTTCGATAAAAGCTTCTGCAAGCGCAGGAGTTGTTATGCGTTCCATTGTTTCGGGACGTACATTGTTCTGCATATGAATTTCCTCCTGAATTTTTAAAAAACATATTTTTGTATCCGCAAAAAGTGTTGAAAAATAAATTTAATGGAAACAGTATAAACGATTTTTCTGTAAATTGCAAGGGGTTTTGTAAACAAATAATAAAAAAACACAAAAAATTTGGTGCAAATGTTAATGGGTGAGTGGAAAAATGAGTTTTTAAAGTATTTTTGCAAGCTCTTCCAAATCTTCCTCTGTGGTGGACCAGCTTGTGGCAAAACGCACAGCCGTGTGGTGCTCGTCCACAGCTTCCCAAAAGCAGAAGCGCACTTTTTTATCAAGCTCTGCCATACGGCTGTTTTCCAGCACGATAAACTGCTGGTTGGTGGGGGATTCCAAATGGAAACGGCAGCCTTTTTCACGCAGAAGCGCCTTCAGCTTTTCCGCCATATCTATGGCGTGGCGGCTTATTTCAAAATAGAGGCCGTCTGTGAAAAGTGTATCGAATTGCACGCCCAGAAGCCTGCCTTTGGCAAGCAAAGCACCGTGCTGCTTTACAAGCGTGGTGAAATATTTCGGCGTGTTGCTTTTTGTGAAGACCACGGCTTCGCCGCATAGCGCGCCCACCTTTGTGCCGCCTATGTAGAAAACGTCGCAAAGGCGTGCGATGTCGGGAAGTGTCACGTCGGTTTCACGGCTTGCTATGCCATAGCCCAGGCGTGCGCCGTCTATGAAAAGTGGCAGGGAATATTCGCGGCAGATTTTGTAAATGCCCTCAAGCTCCGCTTTTGTGTAGAGCGTGCCGTATTCCGTGGGGTGGGAAATATACACCATACCGGGCTGTACCATATGGCTGTTCGATTCGTCGGCATAGAAGCGGGCGAGGTATGAGTGAAGTTCATTTGCCTCTATTTTTCCTGCGTGCGCGGGGAGCGTGAGCACCTTGTGCCCCGTATATTCCACAGCGCCCGCCTCGTGTACGCCTATGTGCCCCGTTTCGGCGGAAAGCACACCCTCGCAATCGTGGAGCAGGGAGGCGATTATTATGGAATTTGTCTGTGTGCCGCCCACGAGAAAGTGAACGTCTGCCTGCGGGCAAGCGCACGCTTTTTTGATTTTTTCTTTTGCGCTTTCGCAGTATTTATCCGCCCCGTAACCCGGCAACGGCTCGAAATTTGTTTCCGCAAGGCGCGCAAGCACTTTCGGGTGTGCGCCCGCGAGATAATCACATTCAAAAGAAAGCATATTTTTACCTCTTGAAATATCAAAATAAGTTTTTGCTTTATCGTTCATAAATATACTGAAAGAATATTCATAAATTTTATACTGTTATTCTACCACAGGAAACGAGCTTTTGCAACAAAAAAATACAGTTCGGATACAAGATGTATTGTAATGGGAGAGAAAAAATGTTAAAATATAAAAAAATTAAGGATTTTTCTTTTTTCGCACGTATAATAGGTGAAAAACAAAAGGAGGCTGCCATATGGATAACGGTGCAAGTAGCTACCGCCGTTTTCTGGAAGGCGAAGAAAGCGCTTTTGAAGAAATACTCGAAACCTACCGCGACGGGCTTACACTCTTTATAAACAGATACGTTTGCAACGAAGCGGAGGCAGAGGATATAGCCATAGACGTTTTTACATATATTTTGCTTCACAAACACAGATATAATTTCAAAACGTCGCTTAAAACATACCTCTATATGCTCGGCCGCAGCCGCGCGCTGGATTATTTGCGAAAGCAAAAAAGGCTCGTTTTTGCAGAGCTTGAAAAGGCGGGCGCGGAAGCGCCGCCGCCCGAAGAGCGCGTTTTCCTCGGGGAACGCGAAAAAATGGTGCGCGAAGCCGTGGCAAAACTGCCGCAGGAAATGCGCGAGGCTGTGGAGCTTGTATATTTCGAGGGGCTTTCTTACGAAGAAACGGCAAAGATAATGAAGAAAACCAAAAAGCAAGTGGATAACGCGCTTTACCGCGCAAAAGAAAAATTGCGCGCGATTATAGGAAAGGACGGTGAGCTTTGGCTATGAGAAGAACGAACGAAGAATTCCGCGCCGAAGTTTTCCGCCGCAAAGACGAATATTTAAAAGCGCGAAACAAGCGCATTGTAAAAAGCATCGTTACAACTCTCGTGTGCCTGCCGCTTTTCTGCGTTGTGACGTTTATGAGCCTTATGCTTGGCATAGCGATGTCGCCCGCGGGCAGTGCAGGGCCGTCGGATAAGGCAAATATGGAAGCAATCGTACGCGCAGAAGTAAGGGGCGAGGAAGAGCTGCGAGGCCACGCGCTTTCCGAAAATGCGAGCGCGGAACTTGCCGCCTTGCTGAAGGAAATAACCGTATACGGCGAAGTTTTTGAACACAGGGACCAAGATGATGCAACCGAAAAATACGAGGTTATTTTGTATGACGAAAAAGGCGGAAGAGCGTATTTTCAGATTGCTGAATCCTACGTTTCGAAAAGCGGTGAGAGATTCGCGCTTTCACGTGGGCAATACGAGCAATTTTTAGAAATTATTTCGGAAGGAGAAACACAATGAAAACAAAAAGAATTTTTTCTTTGTTTATGAGCGCGGCGGTGCTTTGCTCCGTGCTGCTTTCCGCCGCTTCCTGCGGCGATGTGAAAATAAACGCGCTGGACCTCACGGCAGACGTTGTTTCCGGGAGCGTAAGCGGCAAAGAACCCGACGAAGTTTTTGCACAGGCAGAGCTTGATTTTTCTCTTTCGCTTTTTAAAGCTACGGCGGGTGGCGAGGAGAATATGCTTATTTCGCCCGTCTCCGTGCTGTTGGCGCTTTCAATAGCGGCAAACGGGGCAGGTGGCGAAACCCGCGAGGAAATGGAGCGCGTGCTGGGCTTGCCCATAGAGGAGCTTAACGAATATCTCTATACCTACGTTTCGACGCTCCCCGCAGAGGAAAACATCACGCTCAAAACGGCAAACTCGCTCTGGTTCCGCGAGGGAAATATAACCGTGAACAAACCGTTTTTGCAGGCGGCGAAAGATTACTACGGCGCTTCGGTTTACTCCGCGCCGTTCGACAACACCACGGTTAAAGACATAAACGCTTGGGTGAAACAAAAAACAGACGGCCTTATCGACAAAGCGCTCGATAAAATCGACGCACAAACGGTTATGTACGTTATAAACACGGTGCTTTTCGACGCTCGCTGGGCGAACGTATACGAGAAAAACGACGTTAAAAACGGCAAATTCACTACTCTCGGCGGCGAGGAAAAAACGGTTAAGTTTATGTCTGCGCACGAAAGCAACTGCTTCTATAAAGACGATGCGGCAGGCTTTATAAAATATTACAGCGGCGGCGAATATGCTTTCGTAGGTGTTCTGCCCGACAGCGGCGACGTTTACGGCTATATAGACG
>JAFTOK010000246.1 GCA_017463815.1 Clostridia bacterium
GATTTTGTTTCCGAGCAAGACCTTGTAATAACGCTTTGCGACGTTGCCAACGGCAGACCGAGCTTCGGACTTTCCAAAGGCGGCGGCGAAATTCCGTGGTACGTATTTGAGCTTCCGGTTGTTGCTGTGAGCGTAAACGCGCCCACGATGCTTGCGGATATCCCGCAGGTGCGCACGTATATCAACGCATATGACTCCAAACCCTCCACACTTGACGCTCTCGTGGATAACCTCACATCGGGCAAAGAAGCATTCAAAGGCACCGACCCGATAGACAGTTTCTGCGGTCTTTGGGATGCAAGAATCTAAATAACCCGTGCATCAGCATACACCCGTTAATAGGGAAGTGTGCTGATGCATTTTTGTTTTTTTGGAATATTTGTATTATTCCCTGGTGGGTTTTTGGTTAAAATGCCAAAGTTTTTGTTTAAATATAGTTAAAATATGTTGAATTTATTGACTTTTTGTGAATATATGATATAATTATATCAATAAGTTTCGTATTTGCAAAAAGCAAGACGTTTGCAATATAAATGACTCTTTAAAAATTGGGCATTATATACTATATGCGGATTGCGTTTTTTGTTATTACGAAATAACGACAATTTAAGAAATGAGGATTTTCTAATGAAAAAACAAACAAAACTTGACGCCAACGGCAAACGCAAGTTTGGTATACTTGATAGTGTATCTTATGCGGCGGGCGACCTTGGTTGCAATATGAGCTTTGCGCTCAAGAGCACAATGGCTTTGTTCTGGACACAGGTAATGGGTTTGGGACTCTGGTATTCCTTGCTTTTAGTGGTAGTTCAGGTATGGGACGCGATTAATGACCCTCTTATCGGTACGATTATCGACGCCGACAGACGCAAATACAAGAGGAACAAATTCCTTACCTACATTTGGTTTGGTTCCATCGGCCTTATTATCGGCGGCGCGTGCTGTTTCCTTCCTTTCCCCAGCGCACCTTTGGCTGCAAAGATTGCTATTTTCATCGGTGGTTATGTAATTTGGGATGCATTCTACACAATAGCAAACGTTCCTTACGGTTCTTTGCTTTCTCTTATTTCCAACGAACCTGCAGACAGAGCTTCGCTTTCCGCTTGGCGCTCTATTGGTTCTATGGTTGGTAATATGCTTCCTATGGTTATTCTCCCTTTCATTATTTACAATGAAGATAAATCTCTCAACGGCCCCAGAGTATTCCTTGCAGCTCTCATTATGGGTGTTCTTGGATTCATCTGCTTCCAGTTTATGATTAGAACAACGGAAATTCGTGTTGATGAAGATATTAAAACACAAGAAGGCCAGCCTAAATTCAACGTATTCGTTGCAATGAAAAACTTTGCTATGAACCGTCCCGCAGTCGGTGCAACAATTGCCGCTATGGGTATGTTCATCGGTATGCAGGGCGCAGCTACGGCGGTTTCAGTTGTATTCCAGATTTATTTCAAAAATACCGATATTTCCGGCGTGGTTCAGCTTTTTGCAATGATTCCGATATTTGTATTTACTCCTCTTGCACGTAAAATGGTTACGAAATACGGTAAAAAAGAGCTTTCCGTTGTTGGTTCCATATGCTCTATAATCGGTGCGGTAGGTTTGTTCATCATTACGCCCGATAACACGGGTCTTGACCTTATAATCTACATTCTTTGCCAGCTTGTATACAGCCTCGGTCTTGGTATCTACTCCACAGTATCTTGGGCTATGATGGGCGATGCGATTGACTACAATGAATGGAAAACAGGCAAACGTGAAGAGGGCATTGTGTATTCCTTGCACTCCTTCTTCAGAAAACTTGCTCAGGGTGTAGGTCCCGCAGTTGCTCTTGTTATTATGAGCACGCTCGGCTACGTTAACAATGCGGTTGACAAACTCGGCAATGAAATAATCGACGTTACACTCCTTTCTTGGGATGTTGCCGTAAATCTTCGCGTACTTGTTGCTGTGCTTTATCTTGTTGCTGCGATTATGCAGTTTATCGGTCTTGGTCTCATTTATAACCTTGACAAGAAAACTCTTAACAAGATGAACGAAGAACTCGCGGCAAGAAAATCTGCTTCTGCAGAGTAATTCGGTGTTATCCATTTGATTTCTCTCGATGCCCGACAGTACAATTTTTCTGTCGGGCAATCGTTTTAATTCAGAACAATGTAAAATTTATTTTAACTTTTTTAATCTTTATTGATATTATTTCCGCAAGTGTTATAATATTCTTATAATTATTCATTTTAATAAAAACAAGGAGGCTACACTACAATGAGAAATGTTGTAAATTTCAATGCCAAATGGGCATTTACAAAAATGGCAACCGAGGTGCCCACCGAGGTTTCGAAACAATGGGATTTTGTAAATCTCCCGCATTCTTGGAACGCTATTGACGGTCAGGATGGCGGCAACGACTACTATCGCGGCACGGCATACTATGCAAAAACGCTCGATAAAATGGATTTGCCCGTGGCAGACCGCTATTATCTTGAAATAAAAGGTGCTAACTCTTCCGCAGACGTATACCTTAACGGCAAGAACCTCGCTCACCACGACGGTGGCTATTCCACGTGGCGCGTAGATATTACGGAAACGCTCGAACGCGACAACCTTTTCGTTATCGCGGTTGATAACGCGGCAAACGACAGGGTTTACCCCCAGGTTGCAGACTTTACGTTCTACGGCGGCCTTTACCGTGACGTAAACATCATCTGCGTAAACAACTCCCATTTCGACCTTGAATATTACGGCGGTCCCGGCATTCGCGTAACACCCGAAGTTTGCGGCAAAGATGCGAAAGTGGAAGTGGAAGTGTACGTTAAAAATATGGCAGAAGGGCAGAAGCTCCGCTACACGGTATACGATAAAGAAGAAAATGCTCTTGCTACAATAGAAACAACGGAAACAAAAGCCGTGTTTGAACTCGCAGACGTTCACCTCTGGCACGGCAAAAAAGACCCGTACCTCTACTGCTGCGAAGTTGAACTCGTAAACGGCGAAGACGTGCTCGATAACGTTTGCACACGCTTCGGCTGCCGCACATACAAAATAGACCCCGAAAACGGCTTTATCCTCAACGGCGAAGAATACCCCTTGCGCGGCGTTTCCCGTCACCAAGACAGATGGGGAATAGGTAACGCTTTGCTTCCCGAGCACCACAGAGAGGATATAGAGCTTATCTGCGAAATGGGCGCAACGACAATACGTTTGGCACATTACCAGCACGACCAATATTTCTATGACCTTTGCGACGAAAAAGGTATGGTGATTTGGGCGGAAATCCCCTATATTTCCCAGCATATGCCCACGGCAAGAGAAAACACAATCTCCCAGATGAAAGAACTCATCACTCAGAACTACAACCACCCCTCTATTGTTGTTTGGGGCCTTTCCAATGAAATCACAATGAAGGGCGACACAGACCCCGACCTTCTTGAAAACCACAATATACTCAACGATTTGTGCCACGAAATGGATAAAACAAGACCCACGACGATTGCGGCGGTTTCTCCTTGCCCGATAGACAGCCCCTATATCCAGATACCCGACGTTGTTTCATACAACCACTATTTCGGCTGGTACGGCGGCGATACTTCTATGAACGGCCCTTGGTTCGATAAATTCCACGCTATGCACCCGAATATTCCCATAGGCTGCTCCGAATACGGTTGCGAAGCGCTCAACTGGCACACATCTAAACCCATTCAGGGCGACTACACGGAAGAATATCAAGCATACTACCACGAAGAACTTATAAAACAGCTCTATACAAGAAAATATATGTGGGCGACACACGTTTGGAATATGTTCGACTTCGGCGCAGACGCGAGAAGCGAGGGCGGCGAAAACGGGCAGAACCACAAGGGTCTTATTACATTCGACAGAAAATACAAGAAAGACTCCTTCTATGCTTACAAAGCTTGGCTTTCCGACGACCCGTTCGTTCACCTCTGCGGCAAACGCTACGTAGACCGCGTGGAAGACGTTACAAAGATTACAGTTTACTCCAACCAGCCCGAAGTTGAACTTTTTGCAAACGGCGTAAGCCTCGGCAAAAAGGCGGCGGCAGACCATTTCTTCTACTTTGACGTACCCAACGTTGGCGAAACGAAACTCGTTGCCGTTGCAGGGGAACTTAAAGACGAAAGCAAGATTTGCAAGGTTGAAGTGTTCAATGAAGCATACAGACTCAAAGAAAAGAACGCTATTCTCAACTGGTTCGACATCACAGAGGTTGAAGGCCATTTCTCTCTTAACGATAAAATCGGCGATATCCTTGATACAATGCAGGGCAAGCTCCTCTTTATGGGGCTTATGGCAAAGATGATGCCCAAAAAAGGCGACAAAGTTATGGGTGGCTTTGAAATGACCGATGGTATGATGGATATGCTCGGCGGCTTCACGGTGCTCCGTCTTTCCGGTATGATTGGCACAATGGGCATTAACCTCACGAAGGAACAGCTCCTCGACCTCAACGCAAAACTCAACAAGATAAAGAAGAAAACAAAATAATTTATTATGATGAAAAAACACAGATGCTAAAGCATTTGTGTTTTTTTGTTATAATATGTAACATCGTTATCTCATAGATGGCGAAGTTGTTTTAAAGATAAATCTTTTTCGTTCTTGATTTCGATGTTTTTATGTTCTGCCATTTTGATTATATACCAAGCGTTTTGCATTTCTGTGTTAAAATCCATTGCGCATTTTCCGTTACGGTCATAAAGTGCGATAATAACGGCACTTTCGTCTTTGTTTTCCACTGTTCTTACACACATAACGTCTTCCCATTTCAGTTTCTTTTTAAATACCCCGCAAGAAGAAAGGTATAGTTCCTCTTCGTCTACGGTGCATTTGAAAGAAACTGCGATTAGCGAAAGAACGAGAAGAATAATTCCCGAAAAGACGAAAAACGCATATAAAAATCTGGTTTCGTGTTTTATAAATATCCAAAGCAAAGAAAAAACAACAATCCAAACCAACGTTGCGCAAATTCGTGCCAATGTTTTTTTGAACGGGTGTCTAACCGTAAAATGGCTAAGATATTCTATTTCGGGCATTTTGTCAGGCTGGTTTTTAGCCAACCCGAACAGAAGCTCGAAAACCAGCTCAAAAAAGTGTTCCATAATTTATGTTCCTTAAAATTTATGTATAAAGTGAAGTTGTTCCTTCGGGGCAGTGTGAAATGAAATTTGTTCCCTCACCCGGTAGCATCCAATAATCACTGACCTCCTCTCGAGAAACAAGCAGCTTGCCATTTTGTATGACAATTCCACGGCAAACGATTCGTGTTTTCGAAAATGTTTCAAAACGATTGGCACCTAAAATATCTATTTCTTTCATTTTGCGCTCTCCTTTGCCGTATTGATGGATGATGCAATCAACATTCTGCGGATTGAGCCGCAATCGTGGAGCACATATTTCGCAGTCTCTTCTGAAATAATATTCGCTTTTTGTGCAATTTCAATCCAATATTCCGTTTCGTAACA
>JAFTOK010000247.1 GCA_017463815.1 Clostridia bacterium
AGAGGGCAGGTAACTGCTCTCTGACAAAAATAATTTTTGGGAATATTATTTCCTTTATTGAATACAATTAAATATGTAAAGATTTTATTGAGTTCTGCTGTATTTTGGGCGGAATTTGAGTGAAGTTCTTTGCCACGCTTTCCTAAAAGAAAGCGTGTTTCTTTAGGGAATGGTGAAATTCCATATCGGTGGTATAGCCCACGAAGCGATGAAAGGTCGCCCGAGCAGGAGAAACTCCTGCGCTGACGGTATAGTCCGGATGAGAAAAGAAAGGAATTCTCCGTAAAAGGAGAAACGGAAGTCCCTAAAAGTTTGTTCAGGGACTTTTTTATTTGGTATAGAATTATGACAACCGCAAAAACTTCGAGAATAAGAATTATTGCCGTTACGGGTATTTTAGCGGCAATATCAGCGCTGCTTATGCAGCTCCAAATAGGCATTCCGCTTGTGCCAAACTTTTTGAAGCTCGATATTTCAGATTTTCCCGCACTTATTGCAGGCTATGCTTACGGCCCGCTTTCGGGAATGTGGGTGTGCCTGGTTAAAAACGTAATTCACCTTTCCGTCAGTACGACGGGCGGTGTTGGCGAACTTTCCAATTTTATTTTGGGTGTTTTCTTTGTGGTTCCTGCCGCGTGGATATACAGAATCGGCAAAAAGTCGCAGAAAAGTGCTTTTATAGGCGCTATTGTGGGCACGGTGGTTATGTCTGTTATGAGCATATTTACAAATTTCTACATAGTGTACCCTCTTTATTATTACGTTATGGGTCTCAGCACGGAAACGATTATGCATATGTATCAGGCAAAGCTTCCTTCCGTTTCCGACCTTTGGCAGGCGCTCGCGATATTTAACCTTCCGCTCACGCTCGCGAAAGGCGCTATTTGTACGGCAATCACGTTTTTGGTTTATAAGCACATTTCACCTGTTTTGCACGGGCGCAAATGAGAATGTGCGGCTACTATTCAGGAGAATAAAAAGATGAAACAGGAAAAAAACTTTTCTTTGCTCGGTTTTCTTTTTAAAATTTTTCAGGGCGCCTTCGTGGGTCTGGGCGCGGTGCTCCCCGGTATTTCGGGCGGCGTTCTTTGCGTAATTTTCGGCATATATAAAACAATTATGGAATTTTTGGCAGACCCTTTCAAAAAGTTCAAAACACACGTGCCGAAGCTGTTGCCGTACGGTATAGGCGTAATCGTAGGCTTTCTCGGCATAGCAAAACTTTTGGCGTTTTTGCTTGATAAATATCCCGCACCTTCAGTTTGCGTCTTTATAGGTCTTATTGTGGGTATGCTTCCCTCGCTTTTCAAGGAAGCAGGTGAAAAGGGAAGAACAACAGGCTCCTATATTTCTTTTGTTGTGGCGATGATTGTTATTTTTGCGCTGTTGATTACGCTAAACGTGCTCAAGGTTGAAATTGCAGGCAACTTTTTCTGGTGGCTCTTCTGCGGTTTCTGCCTCGCGCTCAGTGTTATTGCTCCCGGTATGAGCTTTTCCACGCTTCTTATGCCGCTGGGACTTTACGAGCCTTTCGTGGATGGAATAAGCAGCTTCGATTTTTCAATACTTATTCCCGCAGGCATCGGCGCTTTGGCGACGGTAATACTTTTTGCGAAAGCGGTTAACTTGCTTTTTGAAAAACAGTATTCCATAGCTTTCCACGCTATTGTGGGTGTGGTGGTTGCAGCTACCGTTATGATAATACCCGTGCAGAGCTTTATGAGCGTTACGGGTGCTGTTGTAAACACAATTTGCATTGTTTGCGGCGCCGCAGCGGCTTTCGCGCTTGATAAATTTAACCAAAAATTCGCTGATGCGAAATGAAAACAGAAAAACACACCATCGGGTGATGTTCTTAGCGAAGAATTAAAAATAAGGGTAAGAGCATAGCCCGATGCATTTGCAATACAAATGCGAACCCGGCAATAAAAACAGAAGAGAGAGTAATGCGGAAACAAAATTCCGTAAAACTCTCTCTTTTCTGCTTTAAATAAGTGATATTCTTTGCTTTCGCAAAGAGTGATATTATTGCTACGCAATATGCTATTCTATTCGCCCTGAAACTTGCGTAGCAAATATCACTCGGCGCAAGCCGAATATCACTGCAAAGCAATATAACTCGCCGTAGGCGAATAGAGTTGGTGTGATACTCCGATAAGAGTATCACGCCATATAGGTGTGTTTTTTTACTTTGACCACAAAATGTGGCACAGCCTTGTCAAAAACAACAAAAAGAACATGTTTATTTTGTTGAATTTGCGAGCGAACTATTGACAAATAAAAAAATATATTTTATACTATTAGTGATACGGCGGGCATTGGGCTCAGAAAATGAAAAAACTGCCGTATCGTGTTCCTAAAGTCGTTTCAAAAGGTAAGGTGAACGGTTATGGCAGAAGGAAAAATTTTGTCTATTGAAAGTATGGGGCTTGTAGATGGGCCCGGCATACGCACTGTTGTGTTTATGCAAGGGTGCGCTTTGCGATGTAAATTTTGCCACAACCCCGATAGCTGGCAGTGCGGCGAGGGGCAGAGTATAAGCTCGGACGAGCTTTATGCAAGAATACTTCGTTTTCGCCCGTATTTTGAGCGAAGCGGAGGTGGAGTCACATTTTCGGGCGGTGAACCGCTTTTGCAAAAGGATTTCATTTTGGAAATGCTGAAAAAACTGAAAGCCGCCGGTATTCATACCTGTATAGATACGGCGGGTGTGGGCGCGGGTGGATACGAAGAAATCCTGCGCTATACAGACCTTGTGCTTTATGATGTTAAAGCCGTAGACCCGGAAGGATACCGCCAAATTTGCGGCGGCGATATTGCCGTTACGGAAGAATTTCAAAAGGCGCTTGCAAAGAGCGGCACGGAAACCGTTATACGCCAGGTGGTCGTGCCCGGCATAAACGACACAGACGAATATATGCAAAAACTGAGCGCGTATATCAAAGAAAAAATCCCTCAGGCGAAAAAGGTAGAGCTTTTACCTTATCATCTGATGGGTTCGCACAAATACAAAAAGCTCGGAATTTCCGAACCTCTTGCGGGCGTGCCCGCTATGAGCAAGGCGAAAACCGAGGAATTTTACAAAAAATATTTTACAGAAATGTGAAGGGAGCTATGAAAACGATGGAAAGAAGAGAATTTATAGGCGGAAAATGGCAAAGACTCATAGACGTGCGTGATTTTATTCAGAAAAACTACACGCTTTACGAAGGTGACGCCTCCTTCCTTAAAGGACCTACAGAAAAAACACAGAAAGTTTGGGCAAAATGCCTTGAACTTTTGGCAGAAGAACTTAAAAAAGGTGTTCTCGATGTTGAAACATCTAAAGTTTCCGGCATTTGCAATTTCGAGCCCGGTTATATCGACAAAGAAAACGAAGTTATTGTCGGCCTTCAGACAGACGCACCCCTCAAGAGAATGGTAAACCTTTACGGCGGCACAAGAATGGCAGAACAGAGCCTTAAAGAATACGGCTACGAGCTCGACCCCGTTGTAAAGGCACATTTCACCGAATACAGAAAAACACACAACCAGGGCGTTTTCGACGCATATCCCCCCTCTGTTCGTAAAGCACGTTCTGCGGGCCTTATTACAGGTCTTCCCGATGCATACGGCCGCGGCAGAATCATAGGCGACTACCGCCGCATTCCCCTTTACGGTACAGACAGACTTATCGAAGAAAAGAAAAAAGACCTCGAAGAGCTCGATGGAGTTATGAACGATAACACAATCAAGCTCCGCGAAGAGGTTACAATGCAGATAAGAGCGCTCGAGGACATCGCGAAAATGGCGGCAACATACGGCGTTGACGTAACAAAACCCGCAGTTTCCGCAAAAGACGCTGTACAGATGCTCTATATGGGCTACCTTGCAGGTATTAAAGAAAACAACGGCGCGGCAACATCCTTCGGCAGAACGGCTACGTTCCTCGATATTTACATTCAGCGTGACCTTGATGCAGGTATTATCACGGAAGCTGAGGCTCAGGAGCTTGTAGACCAGCTTATAATCAAGCTTCGTCTTGTTCGTCACCTCCGTACACCCGAATACAACGAGCTTTTCGGCGGCGACCCCACTTGGGTAACAGAAGCTATCGGCGGTATGGGTATCAACGGTAAGGCGCTCGTTACAAAGAACTCCTTCAGATACCTCCACACGCTCATCAACCTCGGCACATCCCCCGAACCTAACCTTACGGTTCTTTGGAGCGAAAGACTCCCCGAAAACTTCAAAAAATACTGCGCGGAAATCTCTATCAAAACAGACTCCATTCAGTATGAAAACGATGACGTTATGCGCCCCCACTACGGCGACGACTATGCGATAGCTTGCTGCGTTTCCGCAATGAGAATGGGCAAACAGATGCAGTTCTTCGGTGCAAGATGCAACATCGCAAAGAGCTTGCTCTATGCGATAAACGGCGGTGTAGACGAGCTTAAAGGCACAAAGGTTATCGACGATATCGAACCTATTACAGACGAAATTCTCGATTACGAAAAAGTTTGGGAAAACTACAAAAAGGTGCTCAAAGCGGTTGCAGGCGTATACGTTAAAGCGAACAACGTTATCCACTATATGCACGACAAATATGCATATGAAGCAAGCCAGCTCGCACTTCACGATACAGACCCCGAAAGACTTATGGCGTTCGGTATCGCAGGCCTTTCCGTTGCGGCAGACAGCCTTTCCGCTATTAAATACGCAAAGGTTCGCCCCATCAGAAACGAGCAGGGCATAGCAGTTGACTTTGAAACGGTTGGCGACTTCCCGAAATACGGCAACGACGACAACAGAGTTGACGACCTCGCCGTAAACATCGTTACAAGATTTATTAAAGAACTCAAGAAGCACCAGCTTTACAGAAACGCTGTTCACACACTTTCCGTGCTTACGATTACAAGTAACGTTATGTACGGTAAGAAAACGGGTACAACACCCGACGGCAGAAAAGTCGGCGAACCTCTTGCCCCCGGTGCAAACCCGATGCACGGCAGAGATAACTCCGGCGCGCTTGCTTCGCTCAACTCCGTTGCGAAGATTCCGTACAGAGATACTTGCCAGGACGGTGTTTCCAACACGTTCTCGATTGTTCCCACAGCGCTCGGCATAGATATGAAGACGAGAACAAAGAACCTCGTTCACATTCTCGACGGTTACTTCACACAGGGCGCACACCACCTCAACGTAAACGTTATGAACCGCGAAATGCTTATGGACGCATACGAGCACCCCGAAAAATACCCTCAGCTCACAATCCGCGTTTCAGGTTATGCCGTAAACTTCCACAGACTTTCCAAAGAACAGCAGCTTGAAGTTATCAGCCGTACGTTCCACGAAACAATGTAATATGGACTTTAAAAACTCCGCGAAAGCGGAGTTTTTTGTTTTTTTAGGAAAAAAATAAAAATTTTTTCAAAAATTTTCAAAAAAAGTGTGACTTTGGGCGAAAAAAGGGTAGTTATATAGTGGAGAGATAAACATACTTCTGTGGGGCGAGATACCCGACGTACTGAAAGTCAAAGGTTGACAAGCTGAAATCGGTAGTGTATAATTTTATATAAAGAAACGGAGAATTTGATATGAAAAAAATTTCGATTTTATTTTTGTGTTTGTTTATGATGATGTTTTTTAATTTATCTATCTTTGCGGCGACAAGCTGTGAAGAGTGGCTTAATGAGGCTCAAATAGATGAAGTGGAAAAGCGTGCAGAAGATATTTTCTCTAATGAGGTATATAAAGCAACGGAGACGCACGTATACCCGATGTACCATATAACGGACGATGCTTTTTTTAAAAAATTGATGTTATGGAACAAAATGTCATCATTCATTTCACAAAAATATGATTTTGGAATTTTTTCTGATAGTTGGCTTTGCACAAAACCTGTGCTGGCAGAGGCTGAATATTATACACAAAAAACGGGAAGTATGAAGTCCGTTTTTACTTTGAATATAGCAGAATATCAAAAATTTAATGAGTTTTTGGCAAACGTAGATTCTCATATAAACGCAGGTGACTTTGGAATTGTAAAAGATGTTTCGCTATTATACGGAGATTTTATATCTGTCAATATAAATGGAGCAGACAGCTCCCTATATCTTTGCTTCGCTTATATTCAAAGTGATAGGGGAGAATTTTTCGTGCCTTATACTTTTTTGCAAACTGTCGGTGAACCTATTCTCGAAAACGGTAAAATTTACACTTTAAAAGAATGCACAACAATTATGAAAAAAAGCATATCTTTTAGTGAAGACAGCCGTACCGAAACCACAAACGTGCTCTACCCGTGGCAGGTTGTGCTCATCGCGGTTTTGGGTGTGGCGGCACTTGTTGGCGCGTTTTTCGGCATAAAGGCGCTCATCGAACGCGGAAAAACGCGTGTGAATACGCGCTCCGATTTTTAATTTGGAGAATTTGATATGAAAAAATTTGCAATATTATTTTTATGTTTGTTTTTGTTAATCGGCGGCACGCTTCCTGCGTTTGCGGCTGATAATGTGCAATCGTGGCTGGATAATGCAAGGGAAGAAAACCGGGATAAAATTGAAGAAATCGAAAATGATGTCATTTCACATTATGAAGCAAGCGAAATATACGGGACTTATCCTGTGCGCCACATAAAGGACGATTTGTTTTTTGAAAAGGTATTAAACGGAGTAAGTTTTTCAAAATGTGTTTCCGATTACTTTTATATAGGTATTTTTGCCGATACATTTCTTTCGGATTTAGTTTTATATGAGAAATCTATTGATGATTCACATTTTTTTGGGGTAGCTGATATTGATTACGAAAAATTTGCTGAATTTATAGAAAGTACAGACAATAGAATTGCTTCCGGTGAATTTGGAACTGTCTCTGAGGCGGAGCTTTTGTATTACGACCTTGAGTTTTACATTTCCTATGGGGAAGATGGAGGATATGATAAAAGCAAAGTTCTTTCTTTATGCGTTTGGTTTGTACATATCCAAAGCAACAATGGCGAATTTTTGGTTCCGTATACGATTATTCAAGATGGCGGAAACGGCAATATTTTTGAAAACGGAAAGAGCTATTCACTCAAAGATTGCTCTAAAATAATGCGCGACAATGTATATACGAAAAATAAATATATCGAAACCACCAACATTCTTTACCCGTGGCAGATAGCTCTTATCGCGGTTTTGGGCGTGGCGGCACTTGTTGGTGTGGTTTTCGGCATAAGGGCGCTCATCGAACGCGGAAAAACGCGTGTGAATACGCGCTACGATTTTTAAAAAGAGTATTTTTGCGGTTTTTTGTGATTTTTTTCAAAAAGCGATAATTTCCTATTGAAATTCGTGTCGATATATGATATAATAATCCCAATCTTATCAAGAGAGGCGGAGGGACAGGCCCTGTGAAGCCCGGCAACCTGTTTTTTCAAGGTGCTAATTCCCGATAGATGAGAATGGACTAAAAAAATCTCACTCCCTCGGGCAAAACCGAGGGATTTTCTTTTGATAAAATATAATGAATGTTTCTATACCGCGCGTCAAGACGCGATATAATATTTCATTACAAAAGCACTAAAATTTTATAAGGAAAGAGGAAAAAATTATGGCAAGAAGATTTTTTGCAACGGAATCCGTAACAGAAGGACATCCCGACAAGCTCTGCGACAGAGTTTCCGATTCCGTGCTCGACGCAATTCTCGCAGAAGACCCTATGGCTCGTGTTGCCTGCGAAACAAGTATGACAACGGGCCTTATACTCGTTATGGGTGAAATCACAACGTCCGCATACGTTGACATCGAAAATATAGCAAGAAACGCCGTTCGCGAAGTAGGCTACGACCGCGCGAAATACGGCTTCGACGCAGATTCCTGCGCCGTGCTCAACTCCATACACAGCCAGTCGCCCGACATCGCTATGGGCGTTAACAAATCGCTCGAAGCAAAGGACGGCGCAAACGACGACAGATACGAAATCGGCGCGGGCGACCAGGGTATGATGTTTGGTTTCGCTTGCGACGAAACAGACTGCAAAATGCCCCTCGGCTACGTTCTCGCGAGAGATATGTCTAAAAAGCTCACGGCTGTACGCAAGGACAAAACGCTCGATTACCTCCGCCCCGACGGCAAAACGCAGGTAACAGTTGAATACGACGGCGACACCCCCGTTCGCCTTGAAAACATCGTTGTTTCCACACAGCACAGCCCCGACGTAACGCTCGAACAAATCAGAAGCGACGTTATAGAAACGGTTATTAAACCCATCGTTCCCGCACACCTCATCGACGCGAACACGAAAATCTACGTTAACCCCACAGGTCGTTTCGTTATCGGCGGCCCCGCAGGCGACAGCGGCCTTACGGGCAGAAAAATCATCGTAGATACATACGGCGGCTACGGCAGACACGGCGGCGGCGCTTTCTCCGGCAAAGACCCGACGAAGGTTGACAGAAGCGC
>JAFTOK010000248.1 GCA_017463815.1 Clostridia bacterium
AAGAATTATTAACTTTCAGATATTCAATTTCGGCATACCAATACTGTTCAGTGTAACCTGATTTTGTTTTTTCTGTTACAAATAATCTTGCAGTGTATTTTTTTTCGCCGCCGGCGCTATCATCTACTTGAAAGTTTTTGAAATTGATACCATCATTATCGTTAGGATAGTTTTTTGAATAATTTTCATTTAGATCTTTTAAAATTTGATGGTTAGAGGGCTTGTTACCTCCACTACAACCCACAAGCAAAATAGCCAATGTACTGAAAATAAAAATGGTCAGTATAAATTTGAGTCTTTTCATATAATATGAGCTCGCTTTCTTCATATTGTTTTAATTTTGTTTTTTGATTTAACATATTTCTGAAACACATTATACCAAATTGGGATATCTTTATTATACCATAATGGTATAATAAAGTCAATGGATATCTTGAAAATAATTTGGAGATAAAATGAAATTTCGACTTAAAGAATTACGAAAAAAGAGAAAAATATCGCAATTGAAACTTGCTATGGATTTAGGTATGAATCAAAATTCCATCAGTAGATACGAAAATTTAGAAAGAGAAGCCGATTATAAAACTCTAATTAAATTTGCAGACTATTTTCAAGTTTCCATCGATTATTTATTGGGTAGAATTGACAGAGAGGGACCGCCGTAATTTAAAATATTATAAAATGACAATAAAAAGACTCCTGCCAGATGATTAACATCTGGCAGGAGTCTTTTTTTCGTTCTCTTGTTATAAGGTGTAGCCTAACGCGATATGTAGAGAAAAACTTTGTTCAGCAACCTGTTTTGCCTCAGGCTGATGTTGAGAATTTGTTAGGTTACAAGACCCGCGCTCTGTTTGTTGTAGAGCTTGGAGTATTCGCCGCCTTTTTTGATGAGCTCTGCGTGGTTGCCGGATTCCGCAATCATACCGTCTTTGAGAACGATAATCACGTCTGCATCGCGTATGGTGGAAAGGCGGTGCGCGATGATGAAGGACGTTCTGCCTTTCATAAGGTTAATCATCGCTTTCTGAATGTTCATTTCCGTGCGCGTGTCTACGGAAGACGTCGCTTCGTCGAGAATGAGTATTCTCGGGTCTGCGAGCACGGCGCGTGAAATGGCGAGGAGCTGGCGCTGACCTTGCGAGAGGTTGGAGCCTCCCTCGGAAAGCACGGTGTTGTAGCCGTCGGGCAGGCGCTCTGTGAAGTGGTCTGCCATAGCGGTATCTGCCGCGCGCTTAACCTCGTAATGCGTAGCGTCGAGCTTGCCGTAGCGTATGTTGTTTTCGATTGTGTCGCCCCAAAGCACCGTATCCTGCAAAACTATGGAGATGAGCTTGCGCAGGTTGTCTTTCGGGATTCTGGCGATATCCACGCCGTCTATGGTTATTTTACCCTCCTGCGGCTCATAGAAGCGCATAAGCAGGTTTATAATCGTGGTTTTGCCCGAGCCCGTGGCGCCTACTATGGCGATTTTCTGCCCGGGGGAAACGGAAAGGGAAAGGTCTTTGAGCACGGGTTTGTCGGGCACGTAGCCGAACTTAACGTGGTCGAATACGATTTTGCCCTCCATTTTATCACCGTCGAGCACGGTTTTGCCCTCGTTGATTTCGTTGGGCTCGTCCATAATGGCGAAAATGCGTTCCGCACCCGCAAGGGCTGTCATAATAGTGGAATATTGGTTGGCAATCATATTTACGGGGTGCGTAAACTTTTTGGAATAGAGGAGCATAGATTGAATCGTACCGGGGGTTATTCCCGCACCGATGGGCAGGTGGCTGAACTTAACCATAAGCACGCCGCCCGTTATGGCGAGAAGCACGTATTGCAGGTTGCCCAGGAAGTTCATAATCGGGCCCATAAGCGAACCGAATACGCGCGCTTTTATGGTGCATTTGCGTAGCTTATCCGCGCTGTCCGCGAAATCTTCCACGGCGGATTTTTCCTTGCCGTATGCCACAACCGTGCGGTAGCCCGAAACCATTTCCTCTACGTGCGTGTTGAGCTTACCGAGAAGCTTTTGCTGTTCGGTGAAGTATTTGCGCATAAATTTGGCGAGGTTTGTGGAAACGAGCACCGTGAGCGGTATTGTTACAAGCGCAATCAGCGTCATAAGCGGGCTGAAATAGAGCATCATAACAGCTACGCCGATGAGCGTGATTACGGCGGAGAAGAGCGTGGAAACAGACTGCGAAATAGCGTTGGAAACGTTTTCTACGTCGTTTGTCATACTGCTCATCATATCGCCGTGACGGTGACTGTCCGTATAGCTGATGGAAAGGCGGGAAATCTTGCCGAAAAGGTCTTTGCGCATACGGTAAACCGTGTTCTGTGCGAGCTTTGCTGAAAGCAAGCCCTGAACGTATGTAACCAGCGCACTTGCCGCGAAGATTACTCCCATAAGGATAAGGTATTTTCGCATTTCCGCGAGGTCTACGGAAAATTTTCCGTCTACAATTTTGATTGTGTCGATTGCCGCACCTTGAAGCGCGGGGCCGGCGATGTCTGCCGCCGTTACCACAAGCACCAGCACAAGAAGCGCTATGAGTATGGCGCGGCTTGCACCTATGTAAGAGAGCAAACGGGCTATGGTTTTGCCGAGGTTTTTGGGTTTCTGAGCGTTCATTCTCGCGCCCATAGGGCCTCCGGGGCCGCCGCCCGGTCTGCCTATATTAGGCATATTGGAGGGGGGAGCTTTTCTTTCCTCTGCCATATCAGTTTACCTCCTTTTTGCCGTATTCGCGCATCTGGGAATTGTAGATGTCGCGGTATGTTTCGCTTTCCGCAAGCAGCTGCTCGTGGGGCGCAACGTGGAGTATAGAGCCGTCGTTTTCGACAACGACTATTCTGTCTGCTTCCATAACGCTGGCAATACGCTGCGCTACCATAATAACCGTGGTTTCTGCGGAGCTTTCGCGTATAGCCGTGCGGAGCTTCGCCTCTGTAACAAGGTCGAGCGCGCTGGTGGAGTCATCGAGAATAAGTATTTCGGGTTTGCGAACGAGCGCACGGGCGATGGAAACACGCTGCTTCTGTCCGCCCGAAAGGCTTGCGCCTTTTTCGGCTACAAATGTTTCATAGCCTTCGGGGAAGCGGGAAATAAACTCGTCTGCCTGCGCGGTTTTTGCGGCTTCAAGCACTTCTTCGTGCGTGGCATCGGGTTTGCCCCAGCGTATGTTGCCCTCTATTGTGTCGGAGAAAAGCTCGCTCTTCTGCATAACGTAGCCTATTTTCTCGCGGAGCTTTGTAAGGTCGTAGTCTTTTATGTTCATACCGTCCACAAGCACCTCGCCCTCCGTTGCGTCGTAGAAGCGAGGGATAAGGTAGATGAGCGAGGATTTGCCGCAGCCCGTAGAGCCGATTATGGCGAGTGTTTCGCCCTTCTTTATATCGAGGTTTATGTTTTTGAGCACTGG
>JAFTOK010000249.1 GCA_017463815.1 Clostridia bacterium
AAAAAGCTATGGAAAATATTTTCCATAGCTTTTTTCTCATTTCAAGAAACCTTTTATAATCGTTTCCTCGGCTTCCGCTTCGGTGAGACCGAGCGTGCGCAACTTCATAATCTGTTCGCCCGCTATTTTGCCTATAGCCGCTTCGTGAATGAGAGCTGCGTCCTGGTGCTCTGCCACAAGCGAGGGGGTTGCCAGAACTTTACCGTTATCGGCAAGTATGGCGTCGCATTCCGTGTGACCCGTGCAGGGGCATTTTCCCACAATGCGGGAGAAATATTCCTGCTTGGAATTGCCTTTTGCCACAGAACGGGAAACCACGTCCGCGCCCGAGTTTTCACCTTCGAGAATTACGTCGAAATCTGTTCTTGCATATTCTTCACCATCGGTAAGAAGTCTTTCACGAACGATAATTTTTGCGTTTTTGGCAAGTTTTGCCGTGGTCTTTCTGTCTGTAGAGTCAACGCCGGAAAGCTGGATTGTATCCATCGTGAGTACAGAACCTTCGTCGAGATAAGCATCGGTTACGGGGTTTATGCGCTTCGCGCCCCTGCCCTTGCCCGTGCCGATATGTTTTTCTTTATAGAGCACTTTCGCACCCTTGCCCACAAAGAAGCGGTGTATACCGTTGTGCTTTGCATCCGCCTCGTCGTCGCTGTGAACGCCGCAACCCGCAACAATCGTTACGTCTGCGTTTTCGCCTATATGGAAATCGTTGTACACAAGGTCGTCTATACCTCCCGCCGTTACGCAAGCAGGAACGTAAACCGTTTCGCCCACGGTGCCTGCCGCTACAGTTACAACAAGACCGGGAGCGCCTTCTTTTTGACCTATTTTTATGTTTTCCGTAGATTGTCTGCTCGCGCACATACCGTTTACACGGATGTTATAGGCACCTTTGAATTCTCCGTTAAAATCGGAAACGGTTTCCAATATATTTTTTGCTATTTCGTTCATTTCGCCACTCTCCTTTCCACAGGGCAACCCGCATTTTTGTCGCCCGCGAGAAGTTTGGGAAGAATTTCTTCCTTCGCGCCGTATTCGCGGATTTTACCGTCTGCAATCACCACAATCTCGTCTGCGATATTGAGAATACGCTCCTGGTGGGAAATGATGATTTGCGTGCCGCTGTTTATGTTCTTGAGGTCCTCAAAAACCTTTATAAGCCCCGTGAAGCTCCAAAGGTCTATGCCCGCTTCGGGCTCATCGAAAACGGAATATTTTGTGCCGCGAGCGAGCACGGAAGCGATTTCTATTCGCTTGATTTCGCCGCCGGAAAGAGAGGCGTTTACTTCTCTGTCGATATAATCGCGCGTGCAAAGACCAACTTTGCCGAGCAAGTCGCAAAGCTCTGCCTGGTTGAGCTCCTTGCCTGCCGCGAGCGTAAGAAGGTCGCGCACGGTAATGCCTTTAAAGCGTACGGGCTGCTGGAAAGCAAAGCTGATGCCCCTTTTCGCTCTTTCTGTTATATCGAGGGAGGTAATATCCTCACCTTCGAGCAAAAGCCTGCCCGAATCGGGCGTAGCTATGCCCGCGATAATTTTGGCAAGCGTCGTTTTGCCGCCGCCGTTCGGGCCTGTAACAACCACAAGCTTGCCCTGAGGAATAGAAAGGCTAATATCTTTTATAACCTCTCTGCCGCCGTTCGGCAAGCTCCAAGAAATATTCTTAAGTTCCAGCATCAGTTATCCTCCGAAAATTCTGCTTTTTATACTAATGTATTTTTTAACCGAAAAAGTTTATTTATCCACGCCGCGGAAAATATGCCTTCCGTATTTTTTCATTACCTTGATGAGCATATATCCGAGCACCCCGCAGCACACCACTTCGCCCGCGAGCACACCCAGAAGCACGAGTATATACGGAAGCTCCGTTCCGTACACCGCCATAATAACGGGCGGCATAATCAGCGCATTCGACACAATCGGCGGTATGGGGGCAAGGAATTTGTGTTTCCTCAAAAGATACGTACCCACAGCACCGATAAGCGTGGCAAGGCTGCCCAAAGCTATGTCCCACGGCAAGCAAGCGCCGAGCAGGTTGGAAAGCAAGCAACCTATAAAAAGCCCCGGCACGGCCGCAGGGGTAAATGCAGGGAGCACGGTAAGCATTTCCGAAATACGGAACTGCACCGCCCCTTTATCGAGCCCGAGCATACCCGAAACCTGCGTTAGCACCACGTAAAGTGCCGCTATTATAGCAGCGTGTGTAACAAACATCGTTTTTTTGTTTTTCATTATTCAGTTTCTCCTTAGTTTTGTTTATAGTGAGGATGGTTACGAACTCACTTCTTAATATTTTATCAGCATATAGAACAAAAAGCAAGATAAAAAAAGAAAAATGCGCAAAAAAACGCATTTTTCTTTCAATAAAATCAAATTTATTCGCCTTTTACATACTTAATGTTGCCTTCTATAATGGTAACCTTATATGTTTCCGCGTAATACTGAACAGCATCTGTAGTTTTGGTGTCTTTTATTTCTTCGATTATCGGCACTTTCCAAGCGGGCTCGCCTTCCTCGGAATACACCATTATATGATAACCAAAACTTGTCTTTATAATAGTGCTTGCGCCATTTTCGAGGGTTGCATCGAAGAGCCAATCGTTAAGTTCGTCTATGAGGTCGCCTTCCGCTACGTTTTCATAAAGACCGCCGGAGTATACGCTCGCCGTATCCGTGGTGTATTTCGCCGCAAGCTCGCGGAATTTAGCCATATCTTTGCCGCTTTCTTCCCATTCCTTGTAAACAGCTTCGGCTTTGGCTTTCATTTCCTCATCGCTGCCGTAAACGTCGGAGGTGAAAAGAATAGTATAAATATCTTTGGTAACAGATACGTCGAGAGCCGCTTCGGAAGTTGCCATATAAACCACGCAGGAAGCGTTGCCTTCATAAAGATACGTGCTGCCCTTAACCGTGCCTTCTGCAAACATCCATTCGTCAACGTCTGTTTTTTCTTCTTCTGCCACGTTGTTCTGGAAAGATTCGCTTGTAACGGTCTTCTTTTTATCTACACAGATATCAGAAGCGAGGAATTCTGCCGCAAGATTTTTAAATTCTTCCTCTGTTTTTGCGTTCTTGAGCTTTTCTGCATATTCTTTTATGCCTGTGTTATTTTCGCTTTCATTTGAAAGAACAAGTTCAAAATAAATAACATCTCTGCAGAGGTATTGTTCCTTGTTTTTATTAAAAACGTTTTCTATTTCCGTGTCGGAAACCGTAGCGTCGCTATAATCTTTATATCTCATTTTGTTGGCAAGGCGGTAGATTTCAAGCGATTTTTTTACGTCTTCTTCCGTTACGCCGTCCGTATATATAAATTCGATATATTCTGCCGTAGTCATCTTGTTTTCCTCGGCCATAGATTTTATTTCGCCGAGTTCGCTTTCGAGGTATTTTTTATCTACGTCGTTGAGCGTAACACCTGCTTTGTGTGCCGCTTCGCAGAGAGAGAGTGCGTTGCAGAAACTGTCGACTGCATCCTGCTTGAAAACGTCGAACCACGTTGTCTTTTTAGTTTCATCGGAATACTGCTCTTTCAGCGAAACAGCGGTATCTATGCCGAAATACAACTTCATCAGTTCGGAACCAAAGTAGTTTACATAGTAATAATAGGAATCATAGAGCAAATATGTGAGCATACCTGCGCTGACAGTATAGTGCTCGGACGTGATAACGTCTATTTCGCTTATTTTTTTGCCGCAGGAGCAAAGCGAAAGAGCCATCACAAGCGTTGCCACTGCAAGCAGTACGGCAAGAGTTCTTTTGAGTTTGTTCATTGAGAAAATCCTTTCAAGTTGTTAAAGTTTTTGTATTTTACCATTCACAAGCAAACGCTGTGTGAAATAATTGTAAACAAATATAGAATTTATTTCTTTTCTTCCCTGTTTTCGGGCAAGCGGCGGTAAAGCACGGTCTTTTTATAAATTATTTCCGCGAGCCAATCGTTTATGCACTCGCCGCCACCGCCGTAGCCCTGT
>JAFTOK010000250.1 GCA_017463815.1 Clostridia bacterium
GACCGAAGCCGCCGCGAAAGCGACCGAAGCCGCCCGCCGCGCCGTACTGAAAGGCGACCCCGAAGCCCCCGAAGCAAAGGAAGCCGCCGAAGCCGCGACCAAAGCGACCAAAGCCGCCGAAGCCGCCGACCTTGAAGCCGCGACCGCACCCGCTACCACCGCCGCCGCGACCCTTGCCGCCGCCGTTGCCGCCCTTTCCCCCATTCGCCGCGAAATATGGGCGCGACTTGCCAAAGGGCAAAGCGGGCGCGAAATAGCCCGCGAAATGAACCGCAACGAAGCGACCACCAGCGAACATATCAAAGCGATACGCGCCGCACTTGCCGCCGCTATGGAAGCGACCGCCCCCGACCGTGCCTAAGCATTGAAAGCCGCCGACCTTGCCGCCGTTGCCGCCGCTATTGCATAACCGACCACCCCGCACAATACACCCCGCCCGCCGCCTTTCGCGGCGGGCTTTTTCCATATACGGAAAGCGGCGCGGGCAAGGCGGCGAAGCCCCCGCACACCCCGCCCACCGCGCTACAAGGACGGAAGCGAAGCCGCCGCGCCGAAAGGCAAGCGACCCCCGCACACCCCGCCCACCGCGCTACAAGGACGGAAGCGAAGCCGCCGCGCCGAAAGGCAAGCGACCCCCGCACACCCCGCCCAGGCGGGTCTGCCGACGGAATACGTGCCCATAACGGATTCCGCCAATTGGCTACTATGGGAAATGTTCCAATGCCTAACCTTACCGGGCAATAGCGGTATAGGGCTACTCTTGGCATCAAGAGAAGCGACCACACGCGACAACGTGTGGGGCTACCTTAAAGCCTAACGCGAATACTTGAATAGCGTTGCGATAGCATCAGAAGAAAAGGCGTCGGTTCCCGCAAGGGGGTCGCGTGGGTGTAGACCCGCGGCTTGCAAGATAGTGAAAATGGCATCAGGTGGTCGGAAAAATCCTAAACGCGGCTTGCGTGAGCATTCCGATATGCAGGAACGTGCCGAAACCTGATGAAATAGCGAGCAATGGGCAACCCGATAGGGTCAACACAACGCAACGCGTTCGCCCGCAAGCGAAAGCCTCACGAAGTAAGCACCGGAATGTGAATTATGCGAATACAAATAACGGCGGCGTTATCCGCGCCGCCTTTTGAACATAAACCTATATGTCCAGAGCCTGACGTAGTTATGAGATACGTCAGGCTTTGTGGTATGGGCTTATGTCCATAAATAAATTTAAGGAGATTTCACAATGGAAGAAATCAAGACAAGTTATTTGGATGAGCGCAGAAATGGAGTGGTTGAGGCTCTCAAAGCCTACAACGAAGCCTTAAAGAGCAACGATGCCGGCGTTATTCGCAAGGCAGAGCGTGCCCTCAGAGATGCAGAGGCGGAGTATGCCAAGCAGAAGGCTGTCGAAGTCTATGCAGAGTGCGCCAAGCAGCCCAATCCCATCATCTACGCAATCACCACGTTCACCTACGAAATCCTCGGTCATAAGGACGAAAAAGAGGATGGCGTAACCGTATCCGCGACCCTTGACGAGCACAAGACCCGCACCATCGACCTCTATCGTATGTGCACCTCTCAGAAGCTCGATACCCATTGGGCTAACGTAGCCCAGAACCACTGCCTGACCCTTCTCCTCGACCAGTGTACCAAGCTCGGCTTCACTGCCGCTCAGATGAAGGAAATCTCCGGCTCGTATGCGCTTGACAAGAAGGCTCGCGAGCTCCGTGAGGCTAAGGCTGATAAGTCCAAGAAGAACCCCACGTCCAAGTCCTCGATGCTCTCCGAGCTTCAGGCAGTTATTGATGCCGTAATGAAGGCATCTGGCATCACCGATAACAAGTATCGTGCGAATAACCACGATATCGCATACTTCTGCGCTCTGTTCTGCCGCAAGGGCAAGAAGTCTCTCACGGTAGCGGCATCCAACCCCGCGTACTATCGCAGAATCCTGATGGATGTTCTGCATCGCATTGTCTGCGGCTTGCAGTACGGTGTCGAGTTCGATATGCTTGACAAGGAAGGCAAGCGCGTTCCCGGCTGTATCTACGCAGAGGAAAAGAAGGCGGCTCCCGCCAAGTCTGAGGAAAAGGCGGCGTAAGTCGCCTTTTCGGTTCTCCGACAGACCGTAAGCCTGTCATAAAGCTTAGTTACGGAGTCAGCGTCACTAACGACGGGGATATCCCTCGCCCTATCTGGCGACAAGCATAGATAAGTTTCAATGGCTGAACTCATCAGCCTCAATATATCCACAATGGACGCGGCAACGGTTGGCGTCGAAATGATACGCCATTCGGCAAGGAAAAGCTGCTTGTCGGAAACGGATGGTGCGCACATCCGTACATTCGCCGCGCCACACTCGTGTGAAAGCCTACTATATGCAGGTATGGCGGAATTGGCAGACGCGCACGCTTGAGGGGCGTGTGGTTAACACCGTATGGGTTCAAGTCCCATTGCCCGCACCAACTACCATAAGAGTCGAGCTTATGGGGCGAAGCTTGCCGAAGTGCTGGTTGCCTACCGCCAAATCGTATGCGGTGGTTGCCACCCTGCGTGATGGGTACGGTTGTACGCCGCCGGGCGAAGTGCGTGCCGAGCCACAGACATCGACCAAGTCTGATACATATTGCAGAGCGGCGCGTGGCGCAATTCAGCGCCACCGCCGAACATTCGTGAAGTTCGCCTTATAAATGGGCGGACTACACTTGACAAATCTCTGGAAGTGTGATATAATAAAGCATACTTGAAAGAGAGGTATGTGATATGTCTGATACTCCAAAAAAGAAGGGGCGTCCGCCACTCACTCCCGAGGAGCGTGAAGCTCGCCGCGTAGCACAGAATAAGAGTGCTATGGAGCGCCACAAAAAGAATGGGTATGCGGCTCAAAAAAAATACCGTGCTGCGCATCCCGAAAAGTATAATCAAAACTATGAGCCCAAGGTACGTATACCATTGGAGTTCAAGCCAACAATTGAGAGCCTGACGCAAGAAACAGGGCTTTCTATAACACAGTTGTTCATATCCGCCGTAGAGGAAAAATATCAAGTGGTTTTACACCGCGATATTGACAACCCCGGTGAAATGTGATATAATATACTCTGCATAACCTTCGTGGTGGTTGGTTATGCGTTGTATGATGCTTCGGCATCGGCAGTTCCGGCACTCTGCCCCTAAAAGTGCCGCTTCGGAGCAAGCAATTCAAGACGCAGCTCTCCTACGAGCGACAAGATGTTTTGCAAATTTGGAAGATTGGAGGGTAAATCTTGGAACCGAATAACGAGCTCCTCGATAGTCTGACTGACGAAGAATTTTGCTATATCTTTGGCAAAAAGTATAACGAATTTCTCGCAGAGCAGGATGACGAGGATTATCAAATCAATCCGCCTCAGTGGTTCAAAATGCTGAAGGTTCTCAAGTTCTTTTATGAGCTTGCAAAGACCAGCAACGGCAAAGTTGAGCCTTGCGAGGTGTGTCCCCGAGTCGAACACGGCGGAGTTACCGCATACTTTACCGTGTTGGATATCCGCGAAAATGACATACCGAAATTCTGCGAAGCTTTGCAGCAGACCTCGGCAATCACCATTGATGCAACCACTGACGGTCGCATCTGTCTGAGCGTATCCGTTACGTATGTCTTCGTGAAGAAAGACTAACGCAAAGGATGGAGTAGCCTATGTTAATTCGCTGTGAAAAGTGTGGAGAAGTATTCCCAAGCGACGTCGGCAAATGCCCGAAATGCAACGAGCCTATCCCAGAAAAGCCTCGCGAGGTATCTGAGGAAGAAGCGAAGTTGCTCGCAGAAAAAGAAGCTATGGTGAAGAAAACGTGGAAAATAGGAAAAGTGGCGGGTATTAGCCTGCTTATAGCGGTCGTACTTTTCATTGTTGGAATGATAGTAATGAACGCTTCCGACTCTATGGATTCAATTCATATTGGCTTTATTATGGCAATCTCTGGCGTAGCTGCTTTTGTTGTCGCTATCATTCTCTTTGTGTATATGACACAGATTGAAAAGGCGTACAATGCGAAGCTCGCAGCCTTCAAAGCTAAGAGCAATCCCGACCACGTGGAATATGAACGGCGTATCAGAGATATGCTTGACGAACACAGCGAACGCAGAACCTCTCCGTCTGGCGAGTTTGTCCCCAAATGCCCGACCTGTGGTTGCACAGACCTTGAACGTATATCTACGGCTTCAAGGGTTGCAGGCACTGTCGCATTTGGTATCTTCAGCCCTAAAAACGGCAAGCAATTCAAATGTAAGAATTGCGGCTATATGTGGTAAACAATGGAATAGCATTAAGCACTTTCGAGTTTCATCGGGAGTGCTTTTTCTTTCCTTTGGCAAAATTTTTGCAAGAAATTTTGAAAACCCTCTTGACAAGGCGGGTTTTCTGTGATATAATCAAAACACATTTAGACAGTTTGGACAATCAAACAGTCATTTGAAGTCCGTAAAAAACATTGTTGCAGAAGCCTCGCGTGAGGCTTTTACATAAATCATCATAGAACACATTTAGACAGTTGAAAGGAGAAAAATGAGCTATGATATTCTGTAAAATCGTCCTTTGGCTGTTCATTGCGTTGTGGACAGTCGCAAACGCCTATGAAACCTACTCCAAGTCCGGTAAGGAAATGTATGACGAGCTGGTAGCGGGGCAGTGCCTCGTTGGAATGGTCGCGGCAAACGCATTCTACGCTCCTGCGTGGCTTCTCAAGGGCATCAAAGCCCTCATTAAATAAGGGGGTTGCCTATGAAAATCAAAAGAGTTATCGAAGTTCTTTGTATCCTCGCTCTTATCGTGATGCTTTGTTCGTTCGCGATTGCCGCGATGAACCCCAAGTACGAATTTGAGGAACAGACGTACACCGTAGAAAAGGGTGATTGCCTGTGGTATATTGCCAACGATTATTGCCCCGACGGTATGGATAAGTGGGATTACATTCGCCTTATCCAAGAGCGCAACAACCTCTCCGACAGCACAATCTATCCCGGACAGAACATCGTTGTTCTTGTCGAGCAAGGAGCGTGAACAATGAACGAATCAACGAACATCTATGACCTGTTGATGGATGGCGGCGATATTCCCGATATTGCGGAAGTGCCGCGTGAAGACGGCAGAAAGCTCGGCAATCACGAGCCGGGCGACATCGTAACACTTGGCAACAGGCAATACATAGTCCTTGAACATAAGGACGGCATTACGGCGGTTATCGCCAAGGAAATCGTTCACTATATGGCTTTCGGTCGCGATGCGGATTACGTGAATAGCGAAGTCCGTAAGTGGCTCAACAGAGAGTTTTATAAGGAACTTATCGACGCGGTTGGTAAAGAAAACATCGTCAGCCACATCGTTGACTTGACGGCAGATGATGGCACAGGTGAGGGCAAATGTGTCTCGGACTTTGTATCAATTCTGACGGCTCCAAGATACCGCAAGTACAGAAGATTCCTTCCCGCCTACGGACAGTGGTGGTGGACGGCTACACGAGTTAACTGCGACAACTCCTCGTATGCTCGGCACGTCTGCTGCGTCCGCTCGAGTGGCGTTCTGTGCTGGCGCGACTCCGACCACGTCGGCGGCGGCGTGCGCCCGTTTTGTTTCTTGAAATCTTCTATCTTCGTGGATTGACAGATGGCAGAGGCGAAATTTGAGTTAGCCGATAAGGCTGAAGCTCTGTACTTTAGCATATTCGACATCACAACCAACCGCAAACATTACCCAGTAAAATTCCAACGGCTTTCCACACGGTTGCAGGATTATGCGTTGGATATTCATAGCAATATCCTCGACGCAAACTCCTATCGCACCGATATTCCTGAGCAGAAAGCCAAACGCATTGAGCATCAAACGAACGTAATCACAACTTGCAACAAGATTTTAAGTCTTGCCAAGTACAGTTTGAGTGCTCACTTAATATCATTTGCCACAAGTGAGAAGTGGGTGAGCTTAACCCACGATATCAAAAATATCACTCTTGCTTGGCGAAAGAACACGAATGGCTCTTAGGCTGTACGCTGAAGCTCGTAACGTCTGCTACGTCAACTCGAATGGCGTTCTGAACTGGAACAACTCCGACAACGACGACGGCGGCGTGCGCCCGTTCTGGTGGATAAGCGAGGTCTGTAAGCCGCCTCGTCGGTGGCTACGAGTAGTGCTCCACATCATCAAAAGAGCGTACAACCTTTCTCGCCTTTGGCGGGATAAATACAAAGGACTAATATGGGAGATTTTCAAACAGTAACGAGTTATGAAAATTTGTACGTGTCGTACAAAAAGTCGATGCGTGGCAAAGGTAAGAAGAAAGGCGCGATAATGTTCAACTCGACGGCGCTTGAGAACATTCTTGTGATTAAGCGGCAGTTAGAAGAACGAACGTACCAAGTATCACCTTACGCAGAATTTGTTGTGTCTGAGCCCAAAAAGCGAGTCATTAAATCGGGTTCGTTTCGCGACAAGGTTCTACAACATTGCCTGTGTGACTTCGTGTTATTGCCGAGGATGAAGGAACACTTCATCGTGGATAACTATGCGGGTCAAATAGGCAAAGGAACCTTGTTTGGGTTAGACCGTTTAAGTTCGCACTTGCTGAGCTTTTACCAAGAGCATCAATGCGACGGATATGTTCTCAAATGCGATATAACCAAGTTCTTCTATAGCATCGACCACGACGTTATGAAGAGCGTAGTACGCCATTTCTTCCCCGACGAGGGGATACAATGGCTGTGCGGTTTGTTCATAGACAGCACAGACGGTAACGGCCTGCCCCTCGGAAATCAATGCAGTCAAGTGTTTGCCTTAATGTATTTGGCTGAGCTTGACCGCTTTATCACAGCAGAGCTCGGTTGTAAAAGATATGGCAGATATATGGACGACTTCTACCTTATATCTGAGGATAAAGTGTATCTCCAATGGTGTCTTAAACGCATTGAAGAACGCTTGACATCATTACACCTGACTCTTAACGACAAGACTGAGATAGTGCCGCTCCGCAAGGGGCTTCGCTTCCTTGGATTCCATACATATCTCACGGATGATGGTAAAGTCATTCGCAAATTGACGGGTGAAAACAAACGTCAAATCAAAAAACGCCTTAGAAAAAGTGCTAAGCTGGTTCTGGAAGGCAAAATGACACGGCAGAAGTTCGATGAAAAGTATGAATCGTGGAAAAACCACGCTTCACACGGCAACTGCTACAAACTTATTCAAGCTATGGACAGCTTCGTTGAGGAGCTTTTCATAAACGGTAGCAAAAACCAACCCTGAGTATATTTCGGGTTAAGATGTGCGGTTCGCTGACCTTAAAGCTTTTATGGGTGGATGGCGAAATGGTTAAACGCGGGTCTCGAAAACCCGGGAGCTTGCGCGCCTCCTTTGCTGGTTCGAATCCAGCTCCGCCCACCAGTCACACGCGTGACACAAAAATTTATTTGGGCTAAGCCCACAGAAAGGAGAAAATCTATGATTATCAAGATTTTCAGAGACCTCAAGCAGTACACCCTCACCTCCTCCATCAAGAAGGACGACATCGACCTCGTGAAGAAGTATCGTCCCGCTGCGCTCAAGAAGAAGGACGCAGATGGCAACGACATCTTCGCAGTGTCCTACGTTGAGGGCAAGCCTTGCGTTGCAGCCAACGGTATCACCTTCGGCTCTGTCAGCGCAGAGGGCGGTTTCGCGATGATTACCGGCGCCCTCCCCGAGACCCTTCCCGCGAACACCACCGCAGGCGATTACGTTGCCGACAAGGTTGGTAGCGCACTCACTCTCATCAACGAGTTCGAGGCGTCCATTCCCGAGGTTGTCAACGCAATCAAGACCGAGCGCGCTGAGCTCATCGGCGGCATCGTCGAGGTTTAATCTTCGACGCCTGAAGCGATAACAGGCTTAACAACACTACCCCAACCCTACAGAAAACAAACAAAAAATACTTAATCACAAGGAGAATTACAATGATTTCTGTTTCTGTTAAGACCAACACCACTCGTACCACCGTCAGCACCGATATCAACACCACTCCCCGCAGCGTGTTCTCTGAGCTCGGCATCGACACCTCCACCTCTATGGTGAACCTTGACGGTGCGCCCCTTACTGCCGCAGATTTCGGCAAGACCTTTGAGGAACTCGGCGTAGCCGACGGTTCCACCACGAGCCTCAACGCAATCGTCAAGGCAGACGGCGCAGCCGCCTAAACTTTGACAAGATAAGAAAGGGGGTAATACCTTGCAAATATCAAGAGAAAGGATGACGCTGGTGTCTGACGAAGCCAATGAGATATTTGGCGGTTGTCAAGCCTTCGATAGTGACTGGTCGCTTGATGCACTGATTCGTGCAATTGTACTGCAATACAGCGAGTGGACATTGGAGACCCTTTCGGGGTGCGTCAGTATCAACAAAATACGTGTTCGTACCCAAAACGACATCCAGAACACGTTTACTCATTACAATGATGCAGTGCTTATCGTTGAGTGCATTAACTGTCTCGACGAAGATATCGTATGCCCGGATGGCTGGATTGCATCGTTTAACGTCAACGGAAAAGCGTTCAAGGTGAACGATTTCCTTAGCCAGTATGCTCGCACGAGAATTTTTACCAATGCCGACCAGAAGCGCATTATCGCCTGCGTTGACAGACGTGCAAACCACGTCTGGATTCAAGCATTTGAAAGCGTATTACCTCGCTTGATGACTTGGTATTTCCCCCTTGAAATCCCCGAAGAAACCAAAGCTTTCTACAGAGCAATCGCGGTTAATGAAAAGGCATACAGACCCGTTGCCGTTGCTCGCAAACAGCTCGGGGACATCGTCAGGGAAGGCAATGGAACTCGGCAAGCTGATGCTGAACGAGCGCTGAAAGAAGCCGAGAAAAAATACGAGCAGTACGAAGAGGAAGTTGTATCCATTCTTTGCAATTACGTCAACAGTATCGCAGAAAAAATCAACTTCCGTGCAATTCGACTTCATCGTATGCTTGACGGTATTGCGGATAGAGCACGTCAGTCCAGAATGCGCGACCTGAAGAGTCAAATCGAAAGTTCATTGCGTTCCATCAGAGATTACCGCAACACAATCGCGGATTATTACCGCAATCTCGACGCTTTCACGTTGGAGCTGAACGGCTTGGAAGCGCTTCCTCCCGAGAAGAATGATGCGATGTTCAATTTCTTTAATAATCACAAGCAGATTACGATTTTGGACGTTGCAGATTCCGAACTGCGCTTTGGCGTCGAGGATACGCTTGAGTTCTATGACGAAGATGAATTCGAGCGCGTCTTCAAGGGCGGACGCTCTTATCTGTCCAATCATAGCGCCAAGGTTCGTAAAGCGCTTTGGGCTATCTTCAAGGAGCGCCGCGGTGTAATCCGCATCCAAGCTACTTTCAAACTGCGCAACTTCAAACTCGTTGAGCCTATCCGTAACGGCACTTTCGTAGATGGTTGTATGCCCAATCCGCACATCTACTATCACGCTTGTTCCGGCGGTAACGAAACGTACTACTATCAGTACGCAGAGAGTGGAGACTGGGATTTGGGCGTTGAGCAGGCTATTTCCGCAACGAAGAACCTCAACTGGGGCGACTCTACCGTTTGCAGCGAAATGGTGTCGTGGCTCAAAGACAACGACTACACACCCTGCATCTATGTCGCAGATGGTTTTAAGCCCATCGACAAGGTTGAAAAGGGTATGAAGCTCATCAGCTTCCGCGACTTTATGGAAGCTATCGCATTAACGGAAGGAGAAGCGGCTAATGGCTAAAAAGATATATATGACCGATGCCGACGTCGAGAATATCGTTGGCGAACTCCGTAGCACTTTGTCTGGTATGAAGTGCTACGGCGCCATAGATATCAAGCGCACGTTCAAAACCGATGACCGTTTCGCGCTTATCTATTTCACCCCTTCGGCGTGGGCAAAGATGGTCACCTTGGTTGCAAGGTATAACACAGAAGTTCAGTGGCACGGATGTGTTCGTCGTGTTTCTGAATTTGAGTTCGAGATTTACGATATCCTCGTGCCTCCTCACGAAGTGACTGGCACAACCGTTACCTCGGATTACAAGCCATATGGCGAATGGCTGAATGGTTTGGATGATGAAACATTCAACTCCGTAAAATTCCACGGACACAGCCACGTTGATATGTCGGTATCTCCCTCCGGTACGGATGAGAAATACCGCTTAGACCTTGTCACTCAGCTTCCCAAGCCCGTCAATGGTATGGATGTATTTTACATCTTCCTCATTATCAATAAGCGCCACGAATGGAGCGCAGAGATTTATGACTTTACGCATAACGCCCTCTATTCGACCGCAGATATTGCCATTGATACCATTTTCGACGAGGATGGCAACGGCTTGGAAAACTTTATGGCAGAAGCCAAGAAGGTCGCAGTAAGCCGCACGTATACCGGCACGTACTACGGCAATCACGGAAGTTCCTATGGTGGTTCTTCTTACGGCGGCTCTTATAAGGGCGGCACGTATGAGCAGCCCAAAACCGTGACACCTGTATCTCAGGTGGGAAACTCAAAAGCGGCGAGCCCTTCCGCCGCTAAAAAGAAAGGCAAGGGCAAGGGTAAAAAAAACGGCGGAGGTAAGTGCTGCGGTTACGATACTTGGGAAGAGTATTACGCAGCAGTCTACGGAGTCGATGAAGACGACGTAGAACTGACCGACACGGACGATGAAGGAGTTGTGGCTACGACCTCTGAAATCGACGACGACGAAAATGACCCTACAAGTCCTTTTTACGTTAGAGAATGGGGGTGCACCTAATGGATTTAACCAAAAGCATCGAGTATTTCAATCCCACGGACGTCCGTGCAAAATGCCACATCATCGGATGTGGTTCCGTTGGTTCGACCGTCGCCGAGCTCCTTGTGAGGCTCGGAATCACAAAGTTCGTACTGTATGATTTCGACCAAGTTGAACCCCACAACCTTGCCAACCAGATGTTCAAACATTCGGACATCAAGTCCCCGAAGGTGGAAGCGGTTAAACGCATTATCACAGAGATTAACCCCGAGGCAGAACCCACTATCGAGGTCTGCCCCGAGGGTTATAAAGACCAGAGGTTGAATGGATACGTGTTCCTTTGCGTAGACAACATCGACCTTCGCAGAGAAATCTGCACCAAAAATCGTATGAATCGCTCAATCAAAGCTGTGTTTGATTTCCGCACAAGGCTTGAGGACGCTCAGCATTATGCGGCGAACTGGGGCGATATGAAGCAGGTAGACAATCTGCTCAAGACGATGGATTTCACACACGATGAAGCTCACGCCGCAACTCCCGTCACCGCTTGCGGCACAGAGCTCGGCGTCGCGCCTACTGTAAGGATGGTGTGTACGCTTGGCGTGTGCAACTTTATGAATCTCATACGCGGAGTGCCGATGAAGAATATTGTCGTCTGCAATCCGTTTATGATGGATATATTCTGATATGCGCAGAAAAGATACAAGCAGCAAAGAATACCCTGTCTTCCGTGAGGGGGACAGGGTAATTGGAACGGACGCGTTCGACGGCAATGAAGACGTTGTTGGTAACATTGGCACAGTGTGCCTCGTTGAGGGAGATAATATGTATTCCGTCGAGTTTGATAAAAGAATTAACGGCGGGCACAATTGCGGTTGCGGCATAGCGGATGGGTACGGCTGGCATATACACGCCAACAGCTTGGCACCGTACCAAGAAGAACTTGATGTAGCTCCTCCAATGGCATACGATGAGGTGATGATATGAAACACGTTCATATTTTTACCGACGGTGCTTGCCAAGGAAATCCCGGCGCAGGCGGCTGGGGAGTTGTCCTCAAGTACGGCGATGCCTACAAGGAACTCTCTGGCTTTGAGCCTAACACAACAAACAACCGAATGGAGCTGACTGCGGTTCTTCAAGCCCTGTACGCTCTTCGTGAACCCTGCGAGGTAACGCTCACCACGGACTCGCAGTATGTCGTTAATGGCATAAATAAAGGGTGGGCACACAATTGGCAAACAAATGGTTGGCGCAATGCTAAGCGACAGCCCGTAGCCAATCCTGACTTATGGGAAGCTTTACTCAATGTTCTGCAAGTTCATTCAGTTACGTTTGTTTGGGTGCGTGGTCATAATGGTCACCCCGAAAACGAACGCTGTGATGCCCTTGCGGTCAATGAGTATTTAAGACATTCCTGACGTGTGAGATGGAGCGTCAGTTAAAATAAACCCATCTAATAACTTGTGACGTTATTGTTTTGTATTTATGCAAGACGCTTTCGGTGATATCGGAAGTACCAAAATGTCAGAGAAACCAAGGAGATGGCTGAGGTGAGACTCAGAAGGCGTCGTCTACCGCGGCGAGCCACTCCGCCCTCGGACGCCCTGCAAGGACGGCTTCGGCGGAGCAACCCTCCCCTTACAAGACATCATTGGACATCAAAAGTATGATTTGTCAAGAGGTTTCTTGAGCAAATTAGTGTTTTTCTTGACTTTTTACCAGAAAAGGTTCCGAACAAAGCTTGAGAATCTTCAGGTTTCCGGACAACTAATCCTACTTATGTTACGTGGTCACAAGATGAAGAAAGGAAAATATTATGCCTTATTACATCACAGTCAACCGAGAGCCACGAATGCGCCAGATTACGATTGACGACATTCTCAATGGCATTGACGAGTCAAAACTCGCTCTTCAAAAAGATACTCGCGACACAACTACTTGGAAAGTAGATGCAATTAGCCGCGAGCTCATCGAAAAAACAGACTTCTACGCAATGCAGGTTGCTCTTATGGAATTCGTTGAGAAGTACAAGGACTTGATTGCCGTAGAGGACAAGTCTACTCTGTATAGAAGTTTCAAAATCCCCAAGAGAAGCGGCGGTTTGCGTCAGATTGATGCTCCCAACGACGAGCTCAAAAAGGCGCTGTATGAACTGAAGTTCATCTTCGAGAAGAAATTCTATATGTCTTATCACACGTCTGCCTTTGCTTACGTTCACGGAAGAAGCACGATTGATTCCGTAAAAAGGCATCAGCAGAATAACTCTCGCTGGTTCTTGAAGACGGATATGCGTCACTTCTTTCCCAGCACGACCCCCGAGTTCTTGATGAAAATGCTCTGTATGACATTTCCGTTCTGCGAGTTTATCCGCTATGACTTCGGGTGCAAGGAGCTGCTTGAAAAAGCATTGTCGCTCTGTTTTCTCAATGGTGGACTTCCTCAAGGTACACCGACGAGCCCTATGCTCACGAATGCTTTGATGATTCCAGTTGACCACGCAATCAACAAAATGTGCCACGAATACGCACCTCATCTGTGCTACACAAGATACGCTGATGACATCTTGATTTCGAGTCAGTACAACTTCAAGTGGTCGGATGTTCAGGGCAGACTTATTTCTATCCTTGAGACATTTGGCGCACCATTCACGTTGCATCCCGAAAAGACTCGCTATGGTTCATCCGCCGGACGCAATTGGAATCTTGGCGTGATGCTTAACGCGGAAAACAAAATTACCATTGGTCACGAGAAGAAGAAAGTTTTCAAAGCAATGGTATTCCAATTTATGACCGATGATGCAAAAGGAAATCATTGGAGTCTCGATGACGTACAGCATTTTCTCGGTCTCATTTCCTATTACCGAATGGTTGAGAAGGATTGCATCAATGAAATTCTTCAAACCTATTCTCAAAAATTCAACAAAGATGTCGAAGCAACCGCAAAGGCTCTCTTGAAGCCCTAACGGTAGCTCTACATAAATTTATCCGTCTGGATAGGTATGGCAATCGTCTTGTATTATACATAATGGCTACCGACACATTCCTTAAAGGATGCTGAGCCTTTGGATAATGTGTCGGAGTCGTAATAGCTTAAATGGTTGCGGTTTAGGTGACACCTGAACTAACACAACGCTTATTTGCAAAATTCTTATCGACATATGAGTGTAACAAAACCGGCGGGTTTTGTAACACTCATCTGGCTCAAAGAATTTTCAATAAAAATTTTCCTTTAGTCAAAGCTTGGCGGAAAATTTTTTAGTATCTTGACGGATACACACTTACAATCGAAATTGTTATTAACCTTGTTAATAACGCCTTTGATGATATTAAAGGTGACAAAATGTCAGAGAGACAGAGGCATCCCGACCCAGATGGTCAGCGAAGGAGACAGAGCTCACCAGCTAAGTTGGGCAACTTCTTGCTGGAAACACACTGCTCGGTGCGTTCGGATAAAACCCCCAGACCGCAATCGACAGGAGCAACAAGCCTGAGCCATCAAGAAACCAAGAACTGTCCACAGGAAATGTGTCGAAATCCATCGGAATTTTCGACACGAAGTACCTGCAACTGGCATCGCCAAACCGTGCATTGCAGCAGAAATAATCCGTGGATTGTAAGGAAGTCGTTCCAAAATTCAATAAAGGAGCTTTAATTATGAGCAGAAAGTACACGTACAAAGGCGCGGTATATGCCTTTGATAACCTTGTCGCCGCCCATTGGGAAGCATCCACTTGGGCGATTTCAGAAGCAAAAGCCGTTTCTAATCTGAAGTATAGATTCAGGAAAACGGCGGGGATGGTAAACCATACACCGATTACCTTCTCTGGAAGATTAACGGTGTCGTAAGGAGTTTACTATGCCAAATTGGGTAATTAACAAAATTACATTCGAGGGAGCTGACAATGAAAATGTGCTCGCTCGCATTAAGGAGTTGCAAGAATTTATACGCGGAACTGGCATCCCGGAAGAAAGCGACTCGGGAGTAGAGCCCGAACTTCTTGCAATTGACTTTCATAAACTCATTCCATTTCCCGCGGATGAGCAAGACTGGTACAATTAGTGCATCAATCACTGGGGAACAAAGTGGAATGCGAGCGACTCTATGTGGGTGGAAGATAATATTCTGTTTTTCCAGACGGCTTGGGCGGCTCCGCATCCCGTTATCGCGGCAATGGCTGCGAAATTTCCCGACCTTGAATTCACACACCAGTGGGCAGACGAGGATTACGGAAATAATTGCGGTGAGGCATATTACTCCGAGGGAGTTGGCAGCCCCGTTGACCCGGGTATGGATGCAACGCAATTCGCCCGCGCCCTATGGGGCGATGAAGACGAAGATGATGACGATGACCTCGATTGGCTGTACGATGACTGCTGGGAATCGAACGAAGAAGATGACGATGAAGACGAGGATGAAGACATTGAGCCAGTAACGGTCGATAGCGGGTTATCAATCTCGGATTTGATATAGAAAGGACGTGTGCCAATGGAGAAAACATACGCTGATTACGCCGTCGGCTTTGACTATCAACTCACACCAAGGGGCGTTATCCAAGAAACGGGCATTATTCGCATTACGAAATCTCAACCCGGTTGGGTCTCATATGAAATCGTCGAGGGCTTGGATTGGAAGAATGGAAGCCCACAGCCCTTTGGGTTCACGCCTAATAGCTATTTTGGTGGGCAGTTATCTCTCGTAACCAAGAGGTTAGTTAAAAGTGTAAAGGTGTCAGACCCTGAGAATTGGTATGGAAAGCGAACTGTGTCAGCCACATTGTTTGTTACTGAACCATATGACGGTAGCAGAGTAGTCCGTATGGCCATTCAGTCCTGCGATGACAAAATGCTGACGTTTGATATAACCTGCAACTCCGACGATATTCGCAGCATTGAGCAGGCTTACATCCACATCAAGACGTACTTGTATGATACGTTACAGAAAACGATAAGCACGAAATGGCTATACCAACACGGATTTTTACCATTCTAAATACAACCGTCGTTTAAGAGCGAGAACGGGGCTTGCCATTAAGTATCCCGCGCCAAGGTAAGACAGTGCAGGAAGGTTGCGCAAGATGCAGGTTCGAGTCCTGTCGGTTGTTTTAGTAAAAAGAAAGGAGCAGTGCTATGGACGTACTTTTGAGACTTTTACCCAAGGGTAAATATGCGGCAATGGGTTATTACGACCGCCTTAGCTGCCGTCAATTGCAGTTTGATATTCGTTTGACAACAAAAACGGTTAAAAATTACATCACTCTTGAAGAGTATCCAATGACTTGTCTCGCTATCAGCGGCGCGACTTACAAAGGTGGTTGCAACTGTCAGCAGATTGATGCAATAAGCAAGTATCGCGACAGAGTATCCGAGTTGAAGCTGAGAGATTTTGACCGGCTGATACGAATTTGGCGCGAGTACCATCTCAACGATTTAACCGCGGGTACATTTGCCCAAGAGGAAGCGCTCAAAGAGTGGAAGAAAACCCACAAGTATGATTATACTGCTGCCTGTAAATACCTCGAGGAGCGAGAGTTGCTCGTGGATAAGGGATATAAATATGGAACGGGTTGGCTATGCAAGCCAATACCATCCGAAGATGTAGAATTCCTTATGCGATTACCTAAAATATGGAGGGAGGACGATTGGCTTGGTTGATACGAAATCAAAGATTCTCATTGAGAACACCGTAGACCGTAGCAAAAACGGATGGTTGGATTTACCATTCTCCGAAGACCAACTCGAAGAATTTTTGGAAGGCATTGGTGTCACGCTCGACGATGACGACGATGACCAAGATGATTATGACCGCTTAATGGCGGGAGAAGAACTCAAGCCCAAATGGGAAGTTATGGGTCACGAGTCTGACTACCTATCGGACGAGCACTTCGAGGATATTTATGCGGCAAGCGACCTTGTTGAGAGAATCGAAAGTCTTAAAGACTGGGAAGTTGAGGTTCTTTATGCACTCCTTGAGGATGGGGATAAGCTCGAAGAAGCTATCGAAATTGTTGAGGATGGAGATGTTTCATTCTATGCAAGAACAGACCTCACCGAACTTGCCAAACAGTTTGTTGACGAAGGTCTTTTTGACAAAGAGTATTTGTTGAACTTCGTTGATTATGACGCTCTGGGCAGAGCATTAGAAACAGATGGTTACACCGAAGTTAACGGTGGCGTACTGAGAAGACCTTAAATGGTCTTCTCGGATATACCTTTTTGCAATCGTTATTGTTTATATACACTTGATAATAAGTTGACTATAAACGCTTTAGGTTATACCTGAAGTACCAAAATGTCAGAGAAACGGACGGGATGGGCACACGCTCGAGGAGCGCCTGCAACGGTCGTGCAGAGGCGGCTGCGCCAACGCACAACCGCACTGGAGTATCGAAGAAGATTAAATGGAAATAGTTTAAGCCAATCCTAACAAATTATATCGGCATACCGATATAAATAAGGAGGATGTCCAAGAGCAAGCCACACTTGAGGAGGATTGAACTCGTGCTTCAACCACATCAGTGATGTCGAGAAAGCTGTTCCAGCTCTCTTCGTCGGACTTTCTCCAGTCATCCGGGAAGACAACTAATCCGTGGATTGCAAAACAAGTCATTAAGAAAGGAATGTGTTATGTCAGATAAGTTTGTTTTTGTCAAACATTCGGCGTCGGGGCTCTACCTTTTCCGCGTCCCGAGCCACTTGGAACTATTTGCAGGCGACAATGTTATCTGTGATACTCGTAGAGGACGAGTACCGGGTATGTGTGTCTGCGACAGTTTTGTTACGGAAAAGGGTGAGGACATCTTGCGTGCTGCGGGAGTAGACCGTTCAATGCTTCGCGATGTCGCGGGCTTTGTTGGCGGCACGCCTCCTCCGAGAGTGTCTGACGCAACAATTCCTGAGAACGTAGAAATGCCCATTGATGAACTTTTGTGGTGAGGGCTGACAGGATGGAAAATTTCTCTCGTAAAACATATACCCCCGGCGACGTATACGAATATACACCGACGTCGTTCGCAATGTCACTTGGAGACAAACCGGGGTCTATCGAAATTTTATCCGATGATGGAGTGCAGTTCTTGTGTCGCATCGTGTCAGGCATTGAGAATTTGGTGGAGCGAGTAGGGCGCGAACTTCGTGTAGATAAAGGCAGTCCATTCGCTCAGGGATTGACATTAAAAGAACTTGAACCGTGTGTCGTGGATAGCGGGCTTGGGTTTGACGATGTATTCGATGGTATGATGGTATGACAGACCTCGCAATCATCAAACGTATAGAGCAGATGTGTGTCAAGAACGGAGATATATCCGTTAAAAATGTTGGTTTTGGCACACTTCAGCTTGTCGTTCCTGTCATAGTTGGCGACGACGAATTTAACCCTGAACAAATTGCTACATTCGACCTCGAATATTCCATAGAAGACGACGGGGACGGCGAATGGGCAGAGATATATAACTTCCCACACAAACTGCTTACAAACGAGGATTACAACCTTGCGTGTGAGTTGATTATGGAAGCATTACACTTACTATAAAGAATCGGGTGCCCGCTCGCAGGCGTGTCAGATAGGAGGATGCTAACTCCGAGGCTGGTGTTAAATGGAGTTTGAGGAACAGCCCTATTCTATAAGGAGCTTTTATGGATGAAAAAATCACTGCTCGAATAAAGAGCGATTACGAATACGTGCAAAGTCTTGGATACACCGTCCTTGGTGTTTTCTTGCAAGGCTCGCAAAACTATAATCTTGCGTATGAAGGAAGCGACATTGACACAAAGTGCATCGTGCTGCCTTCATTTGAAGACTTTTGCTTGAACAAGAAGCCAACGAGCACCACTCTTGTGCTGCCATCTAACGAGCATATTGACCTCAAAGATATTCGTCTTATGTTTGAATGTTTCAAAAAGCAGAATGTCAACTTTGTCGAAATCTTATTCACAAAGTACAAGCTTCTCAACCCCGAATATGAAGCGTTGTATCGCCCTATGCTTGACCACGCTGAAGCCGTAGCGAGCTATAACAACTACGCTTTTGTCAACTGTATGGCGGGTATGGCTTTAGAAAAGCATAAGGCGCTTGAACACCCGTACCCTACGTTGATTGAAAAGATAGAGAGGTTTGGATACGACCCGAAGCAACTGCATCATATCATTCGTGTTCACGAGTTCCTTTCAAGGTATATCAACGGAGAGACGTATGCAGATTGTTTGGTGTCCAAACAGGCAGAATATCTTATCAATGTAAAGCGTGGTTGCCATTCTCTCGAGGATGCTCGCAATATCGCAAAAGAAACAACTCGAGCAACAGTTGATATGAAAAACGAGTATATGAATTCTCATCCGTTGGTTATCAATCCTTACGTTGAAGAATTGATGAACGAGGTGCTCGTGAATGTGCTCAAAGCATCTTTCATAAACGAAATGGGCATTGCTCAGAAAGGAGATTAAATGGGACAGTATTATAGAATCTTTATGTGTGAAGAAGATGGCTCCAATCCCCGCGTTCACAGCCCACACGACCACGATAATAATGGCGCAAAGCTGATGGAACACTCCTATTATTACAACCGATTCGTCGAAGCAGCTTGTTCTCAATTGTTTAAGACATACCGTCATAACAAACCCTTGCGCGTTTGGTGGGTAGGAGACTACGCAAACGTAGACGATATTCCGGATGATAAGAAGAAGTTTAAGCCCGTTGAAACCGCTTGGCAGGACGAGAATGATACTTGCCTCAAAGTCTTCAATGAAGAATTCAACTTTGACGCACAGCTTTATCTTATCAATCTGACGACTCACGAATACATAGACCTCAAGAAGGTTTACTCGCTTAACAACGGCAATATCCACCCGCTTCCTTTGCTTACGGCTGTAGGTAACGGACGTGGTGGCGGCGACTATCACGGCAACGGCGTAACAAATCTTAATATGGTTGGCATCTGGGCGGGAGACCTTTTGCAGATTGTCGAACAAGTTCCCAAGGATGATTTCTTGGACTATATTGACATTAGCGAGGACGCCCACTTTGCCGAGAGGTGAGTCTATGAACAAGTATCTTGAAGCCACAATTCTTGCCATCGACTATCTTGACGACGGAAGCAAGGGAGTTCATATCTTCGGAGACAGTTATGATGCCTTTGATGGCACGGAAACTTCCTATAGGTTCGTGGAATATTCCTTCGCTTACATCGCACTTCGAGATATCGTTTCTAACGGTATGCCCAACGGCGATTGGTACGCGAAATTCAAGCAATACATTGAGGATTGCACGCTCGAACGCCTCAATGAGATTTACGAGCATTATGACGGCGGGCAGATGCCGCAGGCGATATCCAAGCTTACCAATGATACACCTTGCGGATGCTATATTCTTCTCCCGGCGACTAAAAACGAAAAGGAGAACAAAGAATGAGAGTTCTGTTATTGCTACGAGGTAGCGCAGGATGCGGAAAGTCCACGTGGATTGAGCAGAATGGCTTGAAAAATTACACTCTGTGCGCCGACGACATCAGAATGTTGTGCTCGAGCCCTGTTATGACCGTATCAGGTAAGGAAGCTATCAACCAAGCTAACGACAATGTGGTTTGGGGAACGCTTTTCAAACTCTTGGAGCTCCGTATGCAGAACGGTGAATTTACCGTTATTGACGCAACCAATTCCAAGACATCTGAAATGAACCGCTACAAAGAGCTTTGCGACGCTTACAAATATCGCATTTATTGCGTTGATTTCACGGACATCCCCATTGAGGTGACGAAAGAACGAAATCGTATGCGTCCTGAAGTTAAGCAAGTCCCCGACGAAGCCATTGAAAAAATGTATGCTCGCTTCCAAACTCAGAAGATTCCTTCTGGTATCACCGTTATCAAACCGGACGAGCTTTACCGTATTTGGATGAAGCCTCTTGACGTTTCCGAGTACAAAAAGGTGCACCACATCGGCGATATCCACGGGTGTTACACCGCTTTGAAGGAATATTTTGACCGCGAGGGAGGGTTCAAGGATGACGAACTGTACATTTTTTGCGGAGACTTCATTGACCGCGGACTTGAAAATGCGGACGTAGTTCGCTTTTTATTGAGTATCTATCACAAGCCTAACGTGTGGCTCCTTGAGGGCAATCACGAGAGATGGCTTTGGGTTTGGGCGAACGATGGCGTAAGTTCTTCAAAAGATTTTGAACTCGTAACCAAGACCGAATTGGACGATGCGAAAATCAACAAGAAACTTGTACGTCAGTTGTATCGCAAAATCGGACAGTGTGCTTACTACACTTACGCTGGTAATACATATATCGTTACTCACGCAGGATTGAGCAATATCCCCGCCAATATTACAACCGTGGCAACGTCACAGATGATTAAGGGTGTGGGCAATTACAACGATGTCGAAGCGGTTTCAAATTCGTTTGTAGCCAACACACCTGCAAATTGCTACCAAATCCACGGCCATCGCAACACTAAGCGTTTACCCACTCAGGTCAACGAAAGGGTGTTCAATCTGGAAGGACAAGTTGAGTTCGGCGGACATCTTCGCTGCGTTCAGGTCACCCCAGATGGAGTTCACACGGTTGTTGAAATCAAAAACAATGTATTCAAGGAGCGTGAAGAACCCGTAAAGCCCACTGCTCACGGCGAGCAGAGCGTTGGCGACGTTATTATCGCCCTGAGACAGAACAAATATGTTCAGGAAAAGAGATATGGCAACATATCCTCATTTAACTTTACCAAAACCGCATTTTATGACAAAGTTTGGGATGAGCAGACTACGAAAGCACGCGGCTTGTATATCGACATCGCTCGTCAAAAGGTTGCGGCAAGAGCGTATGACAAATTCTTTAATATTAACGAACGCCCAGAGACCAAACTTGATATGCTTCAGCATCGTATGGCGTTCCCGGCAGTTGCTTACGTTAAAGAAAACGGATATCTCGGTATTGTTTCCTATGGCGCAGATGAAGATTCGCTTTTTATTACAACGAAGTCGAACCCTGAAGGAGATTTCGCCGTATGGCTGAGAGAGATGCTTCAGAGAAAATACTCGGAAGCTACTCTCGAAAAAATCAAAGAACACTGCAAAGAGCACGACGTATCCTTCGTATTTGAGTGCGTGGATATGAAAAATGACCCGCACATCATTGAGTATGACGAAGACAAACTGTTCCTGCTCGATATCGTATACAACGATATGAATTACCGCAAGTACAGCTTTGAAGAGATGTGCGCTGTGGCAAATGAATTCGGGTTGGTTCACAAAGAAAAGGCGTATGTTCTTGAGTCGTGGCAAGATTTCTTCGATTGGTATTATACGGTAACCAATGAAGATTACAAGTATAATAACCACCATATCGAAGGATTTGTAATCGAGGACGCTAACGGCTATATGGTGAAGCTCAAGCTTCATTACTACAATTTCTGGAAGTTTATGCGTTCAATTTCCCACGAAGCAATTCGTAAGGGATATATCGACCGCCAAAGAACTTCTGCGTTGACCTCCGCAATCGCAAATCAGTATTACGGATGGGTCAAGACTTTGCACGACGTAGAAGATTTGAGCACAGTACCAAAGGATATTTGTACGCTTCGTCGTTTGTTCTTTGAGACCGAGGCGGGCAAATTATTCAAAGATGAATAAGAGGTGAATATTTATGCACAAGGAATGGTGTGGAAAAGCTTGCAGTGATTGCAAGAACCCCTGTGGGCTTGACGAGAAGATTCCGTGCAGCCCAGATTGCGAATTCTTGGGGGAGGATGGTAGCACAACGCACCCTGAATGCCAAAACTGCGACGCTCTGCAATTGTATCGAGTTCCTATAAATTATGACGGCGCGGTGTACGTAAGGGCTACTTCTCCTGAAGACGCAAGAGAACGCGTTTGCTCTATGCAGTCGGACAAAATGTATGAAAAGTCCGACGGCACTTGGGCAATTGACGAAGCCGAAGAAACGGAGGAATAGCATATGAGTATGCGAGATTACGCGGTGGACGAGTATGGGCTGCTACTCGACGAAAAGACTATGAAAGCCCTCGCGAAGAAAATCTGTGAGGGTTACACGGATGAAGATTATGATGAAGACCCTTACGGCTTCAACGAAGATGTTGAGGCGAAGTTCGGGAACATCGACTACATCAGCAACTTCACCGGGCAGGCTTTTAAGCTCACCGACAATGGGGATGACGATTATCGTAGTGAAACTGCCTATTTCAATGACGATATCGTTTACATTCTTGCGGCTGATAATGCGCCTTCCTTGTTCAAAGCAGCCTACGCAGACATTGATGAAATGATTGCGGAATTTAGAAGGCAACTCGGTAATTATTTACCCAATTTTGCTTACAGAAGCCATATAAAGCACCTTGTAGGCACATATTACGGCTAATCAAACTTACATTTGATGTCTAATAGCGGGGCTTATTGCCCCGCAGACATCAAGCATTATATTCGTTATGGCTATTCACTTAGAATGGCGCTTTCGGTGATACTGGAAGTAACAAAATGTCAGAGGGAGCAATGGGACGCCGGCAGGATGCACTGGGACGTAACTTGCTGCGTAGAATCAACTTAATGATTCGACATCAGAGGTCGCTGTATCCAAAGTAGTCAAACCTCAGACATAAACAAAAAGATTACCAAAACCCTTACATTACCTAATCATTCGGAACGCTCGAATTTTACATATTTGGTAATCTTAATGCCAAACATCTCCAGTGAGATGACAAAAGCTTAATTAACAAACTAAGTTTCTGACTTATCTCATCAGGATATATTGAGGGATATAATGCAAAACAACTCCGTTGAGGCGGCGGAGTACCAGCGCGACTTATCCCAGTCGCATCACAAATAATCATCTTTTTAAGGAGAAAAAGAAAAATGGCAGGACTTATTTTCGGTATTATCTTCC
>JAFTOK010000251.1 GCA_017463815.1 Clostridia bacterium
TCCTGCTTTACAAGCACCGTTTTGCATACGGAGCAATGTTTGCCCGCCGTAAGACCGGTTTTCGTGCAAGTAGGCGCTACCGCTTTGTCGGCAACCTCTGTGTGTCCGTTTGCGGGAATCGTTTCCTGATTTACAAGCACCGTTTTGCATACGGAGCAATGTTTGCCCGCCGTAAGACCCGTTTCCGTGCAAGTGGGCGCTACTGCGTTATCCGCAACCTCTGTATGACCGAACGCGGGTATAGACTGTACGCCGAGGGAAGAATTGCAAACCTTGCAATCACCTGTTTTCACGCCGTCTGCCGTGCAGGTAGCTTCTTTTGTAACTTTCCACACTTCGTCGTGCCCCGTAGCGGGGATAACTTCCGTTTCTATTTCGGAAAGGCAGACGTTGCAGGTTTCCGTTTTCAAACCGTTCGCTGTGCAAGTAGCTTCTTTTGTAATTTTCCATACGCTGTCGTGCCCCGTAGCGGGAACAACCGCCGCGCCGAGGTCCGCAAAGCAAACGGAACAATGTCTTATAAGCGAGCCGTCTTTTGTGCAAGTGGGCTGCGAGATTATTTCAGATTCAACAGTGTGGCCGAGCGCACTTATCTCTTCTTCGTCCACAATTTCGGAACATTCCGTGCAGATATACTGCTTCAGTCCCGCTTCCGTGCAGGTGGGTTCTTCTTTCACAACCCACTCGGCGCTGTGCTTATGTCCACACGATGTCGCAAAGAGAGCGGCAAGGGCAAGAATAAGCGTGAGTAAAAGTATTTTTGCTGTGTGTTTCATATATTCCTCCCAAGTTTCTTATATAAATTTTGTATCATTTAACGGTTATTATATCACTCCGCAAAGCTCTTGTCAATAAGTTATGTGTATATTTTTGCAACAATGTAAAATTCCTTATTTTACCCAAATATTAAGAATATTTTAATTTTTTTCGCAACGTATCGACATTTTTTATGTTACGTGGTATTATAATTTTATAAGGCTGTCGAAAAGGAGCGATTTTTATGGATATTACGCTTAATTACATAGAAAAAGGCGAAGGCACGCCGCTTATCTTGCTCCACGGCAACGGCGAATCGTGCGAATATTTTGCGCACCAAACAGAATATTTTTCCCGTGCCTACCGCGTTCTGGCGCTTGATACACGAGGGCACGGCAAATCTCCGCGAGGTACAGCGCCATTCCGCATACGCACCTTTGCAGATGACCTCACCGCTTTTATGTCGGAACACAACATAGAAAAAGCGCACGTTCTCGGCTTTTCCGACGGCGCCAACATCGCCCTGTGCTTTGCACTAAAATACCCCGAAAAGGTGGAAAAACTTGTTTTAAACGGCGGAAATCTTTTCTCTGCTGGCGTTAAACCCTCCGTGCAGCTGCCAATAATATTTAGGTACAGGCTCGCCGCCCTCTTTGCGGGCAAGAGCGAGGCAGCGAAAAAGAACGCAGAAATGCTCGCCCTTATGGTAAACGACCCCAACATCGCCCCCGAGGAGCTTCACAAAATCACCGCGCCCACGCTTGTTATAGCGGGAACGCGCGATATGATAAAAGAGTGCCACACGCGCCTCATCTACGAAAGCTTGCCGAACGCCGAGCTCGCCATTATAGAGGGCGACCACTTCGTAGCGGCGAAAAACCCCGAGGTTTTCAACCGCGCTGTGGAAAGATTTCTGGCGGAATAAATCCGCTTTGGCAAAAAACGGGCAAAAAGCATAAAAAGATAGTAAAAAACAAAAGAAAGTTGAAATAAAATGGGCTTCTATGATAAAGATATCAAAAAACAAAAAGCAATAATCATTACCATAATGGTTCTGCTCTTTCTCGCTTTTGCGGCGGTAGGCGTGGTCGTGGGCGTGCCGCTTGTAAAATCAGCCTCCGAGCCCGAACATTTCCGCGAGTGGATAAAATCGCTCGGTTTCCTCGGCGACGGCGCGTATATTATCCTTGTAATTTTGCAGGTTGTTGTGGCGCTCATTCCGGGCGAGCCAATCGAAATTCTCGGCGGCTATGCCTTCGGCATTTGGCGCGGCACGGTGCTCTACCTCATCGGCGCGTTTATCGGCAGCGTTATAGTGTTTTTGCTCGTGCGCAAATTCGGCAAAATTGCCGCAGAAATATTCTTTTCAAAAGAAAAATTGGAATCGCTTAAAATCCTTCAAACCTCGCCAAAACGCACGCTGATTTTCTCTGTAATTTTCACAATTCCCGGCACGCCGAAGGATTTGCTTGCATACTTCGTCGGGCTCACGGATATGAAGCTTTCCACCTGGCTTATAATCGCGGCTTTCGGGCGTATACCCTCCGCCATCACCTCCACCATAAGCGGCAGCGCCTTGGGCGACGGCAAATACACCTCGCTTATAATCACGCTCGCCGTGACTCTTGTGCTCAGCCTTGCAGGGCTTTTGGTGTATAAATTCATAATAGGCAAAAATGAAAAATAACATTTTCAAAGAGGCGTAAAATCGCCTCTTTTTTGCAACTCAGTTTTTTGAATGAATTAAAGAAAGTAATTTAAGATGGGCTTCCCCTTTGAGGGGAAGCTCCGCGAAGCGGTGATGAGGTGTCTGAATTTCATTATAATTTTCATTAATAATTTATTCAAAATTATTAAACGAAGGAACACCTCATCCGTCACTCCGTGACACCTTCCCCTATCGCTGATGCTAGGGGAAGGCCAACTAAACCGAATTTTTATCGTTATATATTTTTACTTTCTTCACAAATCATTTACTCTTCAAAATCGCCTCTTTTTTAAAGTATAATTCACCGAATTTGACAAATATACGAACATATGCTATAATAAGCGCAGAAAGGAGAATTTTACTATGAAAAAGTCAGTTAAATCTACGTTAATCGCGCTTGCAGGCGTCGCGGCTATGCTCGTGGGTGCTCTGCTCGTTTCTTCGCTTATCGTTTCCTGCGCAAAGACTTTCTATGGCAGACCCGAAAACGGGCAGGAAACAGAGGGGAAATATTTTGAATATCCCACGGAATATACGCCTGAATACTGTATGAAAAATTACGCTGTTTTCGATTTGAATTTGCAGTTTAAAAACGCCTATACAAACTCCGTAGGCAAGGGTTCAAAAACTTGGTATAAACACGATGACAAACACAGCTTTTCATTTGAAGGAATAGACTGTGTTCCCACGGAAGATTTTTTAGTTTTGACAGAGCATCATACCGTTATTTTCGGCGGTGTGAGCGGCAGGCATATAGTTCGCCATAAAGCTTCCGACGCAAACCCCATAAAAGATTTTACCGTTAGCAAAATAACGCTTGCGGGAAACCAAATAAACGATGAAAATTTGCAAAATGAAATACTGAAAGCCATTCGCGAAGGCGAGCGCACCGAGGTAGACCAACGCGGCGTCTATTACAAAGAAAGAAAGTATAACTACCTTACATATCCCTATACCGAAGGCGAAAAGACAAACCAAATCGAGCTTGCCCTGCAAATCGAATTTGAAGAGTACGAAAACATCTATTGGAGCGCACCCATAAGCAAAGACGAAAACGGCAAATATTATTTTTCAATCTTCAACGTTTACGAATACGGCGAAAACGAACTGCCGGAATACGAAAATTCATCTCACATATGGGTTATAGAAGTTCCCCCGGAGCTTGCGGAAATAATCGAAAATATCGACGGAATATCAGTTATATATTAGTCAAAATAAAAATCTAAAAAAAGGCGCCAAAAACGCCTTTTTTGCTTCATTTTCATACAATGTTACATTAGGTTGCGGAATTGACGCGCAAAAATGGTGGATTTTCCGCCCGTCGCACGCTAAAATGGAGGCATCAAAACACCCCAAGGAGGTCACAGATGACATTCAAAGAAAAACTTCTCACACTCCGCAAAAAAGCAGGGCTTTCGCAAGAGGAGCTTGCAGAAAAGCTCGATGTTTCGCGCCAGGCGGTTTCGCGCTGGGAAATGGGCGAAACCCTGCCCGATGCGAAAAATATTTTGGAACTTTCTAATCTTTTCGGCGTTTCCACGGATTCCCTTTTGCGCAACGAAATGGAGCTTGCGACAGTTCAGAGCAAGCCCGCCGAAGCGCCACAACCGCAGGCACAAAAATTTCCCGTTTTATACGAGATTTTTTGCAGCCTTTCCCTGTTTCTCGTGTGCGTGGCGGCGGACATTTCCCTCGCCGCTATGATAGTGTGCTTTTTCTGTATGCTTCTTACAAATTTTTCGCGCATATTCACCGTAAAAACCGTGCCGTTTTCGAGCCTCGGAAAAAGTATGAGGGACAGGATTTTTTTAGCGTACGTTCTTTCCTCTGCATTCCTCTTTTTATGCGCTGCGTCGGTGTATTTTTTCGCACCCGCTTCGGGGGCTTCAAACAGAGCCGTTCTGCTCACACTTTTTGCGCAAATTTACGTAATCGTGCATATGGAAACGTTCATATATTTTCCCGGCGATAAATCGCCCGTTCTGCGCGCTTTCCGCTTGAAATTCTACAGAATCTGCCCCTGTTTTTCCGCGTTTTCCATAGCCGCGCTCTGTGCAAGGGCGGCGGCGCTTTTCGGCGGCAGCGAAACCGCCGTTTTGTGCATCACTTTCGCCGTTCTTTTGGCGCTTTGCGGCACGCTCGCCTTCATTCTGAAACGGAAGGAGGAAAGAGCAAATGCCGAATAAAGCTATGCGCTGTTTTTTCAGCGTTCTGCGCGCTGTTCTGTGCTATTTCTCTTTTGCTTTTATAAACGCTTTTATAGCGTGGTGCATAAGGTATATGTACTTTGATAAAACAGACGAAAGAATCATACATATAATCGCCTTTTGCGCGATGCTTTTCACGCTCCCCTCCGTAGTGCAGACGTTCGCTTTTTACGATACAAAATCACGCGAAAAATTCCTTTCCGAAGAAAGAAAAAATTTCGCTTTTTGGAAGGAAACGCTTCTTGTCGCGCACTCGCCCGAATTTATTTGCGAAACGCTCGTGTTTTTACTGCTTATTGCTCTGCTCCCCGCGCTGCCGCTCGACCTCGGCTATTCGAGCGTGACGGGCGCGCTTTTCCCCTCGCAAAACTTTTCCGCCGCACAGGAAAAGCTTTGCGTTTTGGCGGTTATGTTGCCGCTTGTGCTCGCTTCGCAGGTCTTTATGCGCACGCTCGCACGCAAGGATTGGTTTTTGCTTGCGCTCACGCGCGAAAAACCGCAAAGTGCCTTAAAATCAAGCGTTTTTATGCTTGTGCGCCTTGCGGCTATTATGGTTATTTATGCGGTGGGTTTTATGACGATTCCGCTTTATCTCGGCAACGCGCCCGCCGCGCTTATGATTTTGGGTGCGGTGTTGCCGCCGATATTTGCAATAATGCTCGCGCTTTGGGCATTTTCCTATGTTTCCGCTTTCCGCGCAAGGAAAAAATTCATACGCGGCTTGCAAAAACTGTGCCGCAAAAAAGGCTTTGCGCTTTCCGAAACAGAAAAGCCGTACAGTTTTATTTTCCGTATGCACAAAGGGTTTAATTTTACCGTAACGGCGCACGGCAAAACGTATGCCTGCAAATTCCTTTCGGGTATACACAAAAATTCGCCCGTTATGTTTGACCTTTTCGGCGCGGGCGTGTGGCTGCACTATTTCAAAATACGCGGCAAGGAAATTTTCAAATACGTTCACCGTTTTGAGTACGCATTTGAAAGCGAAAATACAAAAATACTGATAATGTCCCCCGCCCCGAAAGAGATGTTCGTGGGAGAAAACAACGTGCGCAGGCGTGCGGACACGGGCGAAAGACTTGGTGAGTACAAAGTGTTCAACGAAAAAGGTTTTCTGCGCTCGCTCGAGCTCGACGTTATGGAAGCAAGAGGGCGATTTGAATGAGTTTTTCAAAAAACATTGACATTATATTTTTCTTGACTTAAAATATTTTCATAAAGTTATTGACGCACGGAGGAAATTTTGAAATATACTGTTACAAACAAAGCAAACAAAGAAAAATTCATAAACTGTTTTAAAAAACATATTCCACATTCTTCAAGTTGTCTTTTCCCGCCCCAGGGAATAGACAAGGGCGAAAATTGCGGATATATCGCGCAAAATCGCTTTTGCATTTGGAAGAATATCGGCATAAGAAACCTCGGTATGCTTTTTCTCGAAATGTTGCAAGGTGAAATCGCGGAAGACGGTACGGTAACGTATAAATTTATCAAACGCACAGACGGCAATATTTTTACGCTCGGTTTTATAATCGTGTCTTTAATTGCGGGAATAATATTCGGTTTTCTAAGAAACGAATGGGGTGGCGCCGCCGTTCTTTTCGGAATTGCGTTCATATTTTTGCTTCTTCGCCTCATTCATTCAAAAAGCAACCGCGAACACCTCTTGTTCACATTGGAAACTGTCATAAACGAATCAAACGTAGAAAACACTCTTCGGTAATTATAACATTCTGTATTCTGCGTTCTTCATTCTGCATTTTTGTCACTTCTGCCTCATTTCTCTGCAAAAAATTCAATATTTTTCCCAAACCCCATTGACAAGCGGCAAAAAAAATAGTATACTACACCTTGTATAATCAGAAAATCCCAAAGGCGTTGACGAAGACAGTAGCACGCGGAAAAAGCCAAAGCGAATCGGGGACGGTGCGAGCCCGACGGCAAGAGTACGCGAACGTGAACATCACTTCCGAGCCGCGCAAGCAAAAATTTTTATGAGTAGTTTGCGACGTGTCGCTCCCGTAAAAGAGCGCGCATATGTTCGTATGTCGAATGGGTGGTTCATCGGGGCAATTCTATTTCCTAGTCCTATTCTAACGGACGGGGATTTTTTGTTGGCTTCCCCTTGAGGGGAAGCTCCCGTGCAAGCGGGTGATGAGGTGTAGCCGTCCGCAGACGGCGTTATCTCCGTAAAAATTAAAGACACCTCATCCGTCACGCAAGCGTGCCACCTTCCCCTCAAGGGGAAGGCAAA
>JAFTOK010000024.1 GCA_017463815.1 Clostridia bacterium
CTCTTCACTCTTCACTCTTCACTTTTCACTCCTCCGAAGGAGGCCCCTATGGTCAACCCTCTCTACGCCGAACGCTTGCGCGAAAAGGCAAGCACGCTCCCGCTTCTCCCGGGCGTATATATAATGCGGGCAAAAGGCGGCACGGTTATCTACGTCGGCAAATCGCGCGCGCTAAAAAACCGCGTTTCGCAATATTTCCACGAAAGCGTGCAAAACGCCAAAACCGACGCTATGACAGCCAATATCTACGATTTCGACTACATCCTCTGCGACACGGAAATGGAGGCGCTGACGCTCGAGAACAGCCTTATAAAGCTGTATCAGCCGAAATATAATATCCTGTTGAAAGACGATAAATCCTACCCCTACCTCGCCGTCACGAACGAGGAATATCCGCGCTTCGTTATGACGCGCACGCGCGGCAAGGACGCGCGCTATTTCGGCCCGTACACGAGCGCAGACACCGTGAAAAACGTAATAATCTCCCTGCAAAAGGCGCTGGGGCTTCCCTCCTGCAACAGAACCTTTCCAAAAGACATCGGCAAGGTCCAGCATTGCCTCTACCGCCACATAGGTTGTGTAGCCGTATGCGACGGCAAGGTGACGGCGGAAGAATACCGCGAGCTTGTGGAAAGTGCCGTCACGTTCCTTTCGGGAAAAGAAGATACGCTTATAAATTCGCTCACGGAAAAGATGCTCTACGCCTCCGAAAACCTGATGTTCGAGGCGGCGGCGGAATACCGCGACAGAATAAAGGCTATAAAGCGCCTTTGCGAAAAGCAAAAGGTGGTTGCCTCGCCGGATACGGAGCGCGATATTATCGCGTGGTACGCAGGCGAAGCGGCGTGTGCCGTTTGTGTTTTCTACATTCGCGGCGGCAAGCTTATAGATTCCGAGAGCTTTGTTTTCTCGGGCGGCGAAATTTTAGACAGCTCAGCCATAACCTCTTTCCTTTGCAGTCTTTACGAAAAGCGCGAGTATATACCAAAAGAAATCAACACCGCAGGCGTGCTTTCCGAGGAAGACGTGGAAACGGCGGAAGAATGGCTTTCCTCAAAAACGGGCTCCCGCGTGCATCTGCGCACGCCGGCGCGCGGCGACCTGCACAAGCTATGCGTTATGGCAGAGGAAAACGCGGCGCAAAAAGCACGCGAATTCGTGGCGCAGAAAACGAAAAGCGACGAAACGCTTATGCGCCTTGCCGCGCTTGCGGGGCTTGAGGTCGTACCCGAAAAAATAGAGGCGTTCGATATTTCCAACCTCGGTGACGAAAACATAACCGCAGGTATGGTGCTTTTCGAAAACGGCAAGCCGAAAAAGAGCGGATACCGCCTTTTCGGCATAAAAGAAACGCAGGTGCAGGACGACTACGCTTCTATGCGTGAAGCGCTTATGCGGCGAATATCGCACTTCAGCGATGCGGCAACGCCGCCGCCCGACCTTTTCCTCATAGACGGCGGTCTCGGGCATATACGCGTGGTGCAAGAGGTGCTGGACGCACACGGTGTCACCGTGCCTGCGCTCGGTATGGTAAAGGACGAGCACCATAAAACCCGTGCGCTCATCGACGCAGACGGGCGCGAAATTTCCATCGCGGCGGAGGCGGGCGTATATTCGCTCATTTTCCGCATACAGGAAGAAGTCCACCGCTTCACGGTTTCCAAAATGATGGGCGCGAAGCGAAAAAATATAAAAACCTCCGTTCTGGAGGAAATAGAAGGTATAGGCCGTGCCCGCGCAAAGGCTCTGCTTTCCCGATTCGGCGGGCTTTCGGGCGTAAAAAGCGCCACGGAAGCGGAGCTTATAACCGTTCAGGGCATCACACCCGAAACAGCAAAGAAAATCATAGAATATTTTAATAAATAAGCTATTATTTCAATAATTATTTCAAAATTTCACAAGGAGATTTCTATTATGAGAATAGTTACAGGCAGTGCAAGAGGCATAACTCTGCAAACACTCGAGGGCGAAGCAACACGCCCCACACCCGCCGTTGTTAAAGAAGCGATTTTCAGTTCCATTCACTTCGACCTTGAGGGCAGAACTATGCTCGACCTTTTTGCGGGTTCGGGTCAGATGGGCCTTGAAGCACTTTCCCGCGGAGCGGAAAAGGCTACGCTCGTAGACGGCAGCAAAGACGCCGTAAACATCATTATGGCAAACGCCAAGAAAACCAAGCTCTACCCGCAGACAAACGTGCTCTGTATGGATTGGGAGCAGTATATCAAATCCGCGGCACACAGAAACGCTTTCGACATCATCTTCCTCGACCCTCCCTACGGTGCTGGAATCCTTCCCAAGGTGCTTTGTGCGCTTTTCGATGCCGATATGGTTAAGGAAACAAGCACAATTATCTGCGAAAGCGGCGAAAAGCTCGTTCTGGAAGACGTTATGCTCGCAGAGCGTTACAACGTGAAAAAAGAGACCCGCTACGGCAGAGTGTACGTAACGTACCTTACGCCCAAAAAGGCAGAAGACGATGAGTAAGCGCATAGCCGTTACGGCGGGCACGTTCGACCCCGTAACGCTCGGGCATCTCGACATTATAACGCGCGCCGCCGCGCTTTTCGACGAGGTTGTGGTGGGCGTATTTGAAAACCCCGCAAAAAAGAAACTTTTTTCGCTCGAAACACGCTTTGCCGCGCTGACAAAAGCGGTGGAGCATCTGCCAAACGTGCGCACAGTTGCAGGCGAAGGATTTCTGGCGGAATACGCCGTATCAATCGGTGCTTGCGCGCTTGTCAAAGGCGCGCGCAACGGCACGGATTTTGAATATGAAAAAATTCAGGCGGACTACAACAAACTGCATTTCGGCGTGGAAACACTCTTGCTCGTTTCCGACACGCGCTTTGACGTGTTGAGTTCCACCCTCGTGCGCGAAAAACTGCGCGCGGGCGAGGACGTAAGCGCATACCTGCCCAAAGGCGTAGCCGAAATTCTGGCAAAAGAAATATGAAAAATAAAAATCCCGTTTCAAAACGGGATTTTTGTTGACAACGCAAGGCATTTGTGGTATACTGTAAATGAAAATAAGGCAAGCCGATAGACGGTTCGCCCTCGTTTGTTAGTTAAAAAAATAAACCGCAAACTTGGCAGAGTGGCGGTTTATTTTTTTGACATTATGTCAAAAATGAGCCCTACAAGAGCAACAATAAATGTTAAAATCAAAAATAACACTTCATATGTTACCATATGGCATCACCCCCTCACGATTTAATCGGAGGGAAAAGATACCCTCCTGATGTTGGGAGGGCGAACCGCCTACCGTTTTGTAGACTTACCTTATTCCGAAATGCATTCTAACATAATTCGACAAAAATTACAATAGCCAAGCACGGTAATTTCGCGCAAAAGCGCGTGTCCGTGCTTTTCTTTTTCCCCACAGACGTGTGGAAAAAAGGTGAAAAAAGGCGATTTTCCACGCCTTTTCCACACCGCGAAAAAACACAAAATTTCTTTTTCCACCGCATTTCCACCCAAAAAGCGCAAAAAGAAACAAAGTTTTCCACCGCACTTGGGATAACCTTGTGGGAAAATGTCAAAGAAAAAAATGGCAGATTTATCGTGCAAAACGCCCTAAATAAAAAAATTTTTGCGCGATTTTCTATATTTTTTATAAAAATGCTTGTAATTCATATAATTTTTCGATATAATTATAACCGAAGTGGTGGATTGTGGTGCAAAGTGGTGAGTTTTCCACACTTTCCACAGAGTTTTCCACAAGACAAGTTTTCAAATCGTGGGTTTTCCACACAGAAAGGGGGAGTTTTTATGTTTCTCGGTGAATATTCACACGCGCTCGATTCTAAAAAGAGAATTTTTATGCCGGCGAAGTATCGCGACGAGCTCGGCGAAACATTCGTTATAACCAAAAGCGTAGATAAATGCCTTACGGTTTACACTCTTCCCGAATGGGAAAAACTCAAAGCGAAACTCGATTCCCTGCCCGCCACAAAATCCCGCCAGATTAAGCGCTTTATTTTTGCTAATGCAGACGACGCACATTGCGATTCACAGGGCCGTGTGCTTATTTCCGCCCCCTTGCGCGATTATGCAGGCATTACAGACACAGCTGTTGTTATAGGTGTGGGCTCCTACCTCGAAATATGGGCGGAAGATGAATGGATTAAGGCACGCGAAGCGGAAGAAGCCGCAGACATCGCGCAAATGATGGAAGAATTGGATTTTTAAAATGGAAAACATAAATTTTTCGCATTACTCGGTAATGCTTCACGAATGTATAGATTCGCTTGATATAAAGCCCGACGGCGTATACGTGGACGCCACTTGCGGCGGCGGCGGTCATTCCTATGAGATTGCTTCGCGCCTCGGCGCGGGCGGCAGGCTCATCTGCATAGACCAGGACAGCGATGCCCTTACGGCGGCAGGCAAGAGGCTTGAGCCTTTCCGTGAAAAAATCACGTTCGTTAAAAATAATTTCTCGAACCTCGCAAAAGTGCTCGATGACCTCGGTATAGAGCGCATAGACGGGCTTCTCATAGACCTCGGCGTTTCCTCCTACCAGCTAGACACGCCCGAGCGCGGCTTTTCCTACAACAGCGACGCTCCGCTCGATATGCGTATGGACAAAGACAGCGCATTTTCCGCTTATGAAGTGGTGAACAACTATTCCGAAAGCGAACTTCGTCGCATACTTTTCGATTACGGCGAAGAATCCTTCGCGCCCAAAATCGCGGGCGCTATCGTGGCGGCAAGAGCAGAAAAACCCGTGGAAACCACGTTTGAGCTCACGAACATAATAAAGAGCGTTATGCCGAAAAAGCTGCTCGCAGTGGGCCACCATCCCGCCAAAAAGAGCTTTCAGGCGATTCGCATAGAGGTAAACTCCGAACTCGCGGTGATTCCCCCCACAATCGACAGCGCGGTAGAGCGTATGAACGAGGGCGGCAGAATCGCCATACTCTCTTTCCACTCGCTTGAGGACAGATGCGTGAAGCAATGCTTCCAGAAAAACGCGCAGGGTTGCACTTGCCCGCCCGATTTCCCCATTTGCATCTGTGGAAACAAGCCAAAAATTAAAATTCTCACAAAAAAACCTATGCTCCCGAGCAAAGAAGAACTCGAAGCAAACCACCGCTCCCACAGCGCCAAACTGCGCGTGGCTGAAAAGGTGTAAAAATATAAATTTAATTCACAAGGGCGAACTGCGTTCGCCCATAAACAGCGCAACACTCAACGTATAACAGAAAGGAGGATAAAATGCTCAAAACGCCGATTAAGCCCGCCAAAAAGCAGGCAAAAAAAGCGTCTGTAACATCCGCAGCAAAAGCGGCGAACACCGCGCAAAAAAGCGTTTCTTACGCGCGCGCGCAAGTGCGCCCGCAAGCAAACGGCACAGCGCCACGTACCGCGCAAAACCGTCCGCAGGCACAAGGCGCGCAGGGTATGCGCACATATTCGCAAAACTCGGCAAGCACACGCGCAGCACAGCGCCCCGCGACAACTGCGGCGCAAGCACAAGCGCCCACGGCAACAGCCCTCGCGGCAAAAAAGAAAGCCGCAGAGGCGCAGGCAAAAAAACAAAAAGAGATTGCCGCAAAAGAGGCAAAAGCAAAAAAAGCGGCGCAAAGAAAGCTCCTGGCGCAGAAAAAAATGCTCGCCAAAAAGAAAGCTGAAGAGCAAAAACTCCTCCTCAAAAAGCAAGCGGAAGCAAAACGCCTGGCAGAAGCCAAGCAAAAAGAGCTTGCACGGCGCGAAGAACGCAAAAAACAGTTTGCCGCAAAGCAAGAAGCTAAGCAAAAGAAAGAAGAAGCCAGACTTCTTCGCGAGCAGGAAAAAGCAGAAGAAAGACGCCTTGCAAAAAAGAGAAGAGCCGAAAAAATGGCGGCAAGCCCTGTTTTTCTCTTCTTAAAAGGGCTTTATAAAACCTCTGCTGCAAACACGGAAAACTCCACGGAAAAGAAACGCTTCCCATTTTTCGCTGTGGGCACCATTGCCCTTGCAACGGTTATGTTTATGGTCATAGTTTCCTCCTTTATGCAGATTTCGCAAATCCAGGCGGAAATGAAGGAAATGGAGGCGACCATACGCGAGCTGAAAGCGGAGGAACGCAAGCTTTCTATGGAGCTGGAAGGCAAATATTCCTCTAAAATCGAATCTGTCGCCGCCGATATGGGTCTTTCCGGCACATACCACAAAACGTACTACCTCGAAAGCGACGAAGCAGGCAATACCGAAGAAAGCGTGGCTTCCGACGAAGCTGAAAGCACTTCCACGGTAAACTCCCTTATGAGCGCTTTCAGCAGGAGCTTTAAAAAATTCCTTGAATTCATAGATTAACTTTAAGTCATAAATTCTCAAAGATTAAATATACATATATAACAGCATTTTAGAGTGAGGAGAATATAATGATATATGCTCTTTGCTCTTTTTGCGTTATTTTTCCACTAAGGAGCAATAAATGAACCGTTCAGAAAAACCCGAATCCATACTCGGCAAGCCGGGGCGCACAATACGCGCGCGCTCTATGTTTATATTTACCGTATGCATCTTGATTGCCTGCGGGCTTGCGGGCAGACTAATATTTCTGCAAATACTGAGCTACGATGAATACCGCAGAAAAGTTGTGGAGCAGATGGTGTACGAAACAACCATTTCCGCCTCCCGCGGAGCGATAACCGACAGAAACGGCGTGGTTCTCGCCACGAACTACACCACAGAAAGAATTTTTATAGACCCCTCCTCTATGAAAGACGAAGAAGGCAACTTCGACGATGAGCTTCGCAAGCTCGTGGCGCGTGGGCTTTCAGAAATACTCGGCGTGGAATACGATTTTGTGTATGCGGAAGCGCAAAAAACAAAATATAAAGACAGAACAATAAAGAAAAACGTGGATAAAGACACGGCAGACCTTGTGCGCGCGTTTATGCTGGAAAACGACATAGAATGTATCCATTTTGCCGAAACGGCTACACGCACGTATCCCTTTTCCACGCTCGCCTCGCACGTTATAGGCTTCTGCGGCACAGACGGCGGTCTTTACGGGCTTGAATACCAATACGACTCCATTTTAAAAGGCATAAGCGGCAAAATCGTGGCGGCACAGAACGGTGTAGGCGGCGATATGCCGTACGATTATGAAACGTATATCGACGCGCAAAACGGCGCAAACCTCGTCACCACGCTCGATTATAAAATACAGGGTATAGTGGAAAAATACCTGGAGCAGGCGGCGGTTGAATCCGGCTGCGAATCGCGTGCGTGCGCCATTATTATGAACCCCAAGACGGGCGAAATATACGCTATGGCAACGTACCCCTACTTCGACCTCAACAGCCCGCACACGCTCCCCTCCTATTACGACGATATTGTGGCGGAATATAAACTGCAATACGGCGAGGGCACTAAAGAGTGCAACGAAAAAATCTCCGCGCTTTTGCTTTCCACCTGGAACAACAAATGCGTAACAGATACATACGAGCCGGGTTCAACGGCAAAAATACTCACGACGGCTATTGCCATAGAAGAAGGGCTTTCCTCCACGACGGAAATGTTCTCCTGCACAGGCTCTTACCGTGTGAGCGGCTGGACGATTAAATGCCACAAAACGAGCGGCCACGGCACGCTTTCCTTTGCGGAAGCGCTCCAGCAATCGTGCAACCCCGTTATGATGAAGCTTTCCGAGCGCATAGGAATTTCTTCCTACAGCAACTATTTCAGCGCCTTCGGTCTTTCCCTCAAAACGGGGCTCGACATACCCGGCGAGGCTTCGCCCATTTTCAAAACAGAAGGCGAGCTTTCCGCGCTCGACCTCGCGGTTTACTCTTTCGGTCAGCGTTTTAACGTAACGGCAATTCAGCTTGTTTCGGCTGTGGCTTCCGTAGCAAACGGCGGCACGCTCGTAACGCCCCACCTCATAAAAGAAGTGCTCGACGACGACGGCAACGTGCTCGCCTCCTTCGGCACGAACACGGTGCGCCAAATCGTAAGCAAAGAAACCTCGGAAACCATCTCCAAAATACTCGCGGAAGGCGTTTCGGGCAACGGCGGCGCGAAAAACGCATACGTAAAAGGTTATTCCGTGGCGGCAAAAACGGGTACTTCCGAAAAAGGCCTCGGCTCGGAACGTATATGCTCCACCATAGCTTACGCCCCCGCAGACGACCCCGAGGTTGTTTGCCTGCTTATGGTAGACGAACCCACAAAAGGCTCTATATACGGCAGTACGGTTGCCGCTCCCTATGTTTCCAAAATTCTGGCGGAAGTTCTGCCATATCTGGGTATAGAACCCGTATACACGGAAGAAGAGCTTAAAAGTATGGCTATGAGCGTGCCGAACTACCGCGGGCAGTCGCTTGACGTAGCCAAAAAGATGCTCGACGATGCAGGCCTTAAATATGAAATCGTCGGAAACGGCACAAGCGTTATAAACCAGATTCCCGCCTCGGGCGAAAAAATGTCCAAGGATAACGGCAGAATCATTCTGTACACAGAGGACGTACCCGAAAACAAAGATGCCGTCGTGCCGAGCGTAATAGGTCTTACGGCAGAGGCGGCGAACAAAGCGCTCACCGATGCGGGCCTTAACGTTCAGCTTTCGGGCACTACCATCGGCTCGGGCACGGTAGTTTACTCGCAATCGCTGCCTGTGGGCACGGTCGTGGCAAAAGGCACGATTGTGGAAATAGAAATGCGCTATATGCAAATGGGATAATGTTTTGCAGTAAGTTTTGCCGTGATATATTTCGTCGCACGGCGAAATGTTAAGGATTTTATTGTATTTTTACCGTTTCGGAGAAAAATTATGAAACTTTTTGACTTAATAACAGAAAAAGAAGTATTGAATCCCGCAGAAAATTGGGGTACAATAGAAATAAACGGCGTTTGCTGTGATACGCGCACGATTAAAACGGGTGATGCATTCTTCGCCCTTGCGGGCGCAAAAGAAGACGGCGCGGTTTACGCCAAAGAAGCCGCAGAAAAGGGTGCTGCCTGCGTGGTAGCGGAAAAGCCTTTTGCCGAAGCGCTCTCCGTGCCCACCGTGCTTGTGCACGACGTGCGCGAAAGTTTTGCGAACGCTTGCTTTGCCGCCGTTGGCAACCCACAGAAAAAAATAAAAATAATCGGCGTTACGGGTACGAACGGTAAAACCACCATTACGAACGTCATAAAGAAAATACTTACGGACGCAGGCAAAAAATGCGCTATGTTCACCACCGTCGGCTATGACGTGTGCGGCGCATTCTACCCCTCCTCGCACACCACTCCCCCGCCCGAAAAGCTCGCTCCGCTCTTTGCAGAGGCGTGCAGGGGCGGTGCGGAATACGCGGTTATGGAGGTTTCCTCCCACGCGATTGCGCAGAAGCGCGTGGGTGCGCTCCGCTTCGAGGTCGGCATTTTCACAAATATCACGCGCGACCACCTCGATTACCACAAAACTATGGAAGAATACACGCGTGTGAAAGCATCTTTCTTCGCCCTCTGCAAAAACTCCGTCATCAACCTCGACGACGAAAAGGCGCACGAAATCGCCGCGGGGGCGAAAGAAAACGTCTGCTTCGTTTCCGCTAAAAAAGAAGCGGATTACACAATAAAAGACATACACATTTCCCCCGACGGTATGAGATATACGCTCTGCGGCGCGGGAAAGGAAATGCCCGTAAGCCTTGCCGTGGCAGGCGACTTTAACATCTGCAACACGGCAGAAGCGGCTGTGGCTTGCCTGCTCCTCGGCATAAGCGAAAAAGATATATGCGCCTCCCTCGTGGGTTTCGGCGGTGTGGCAGGCAGAATGGAAACCGTAGCAAAAAACGTGCTTCCCTACACCGTCATCATAGACTACGCGCACACGCCCGATGCGCTCATAAAGGCGCTTGAGGCTTGCAGAAAAATCACTCGCGGCACGCTCTACTGCGTTTTCGGTTGCGGCGGCAACCGTGACAGGGGCAAGCGCTTTGAAATGGGCGAAATCGCCACGCGCCTCGCCGATGTTGCGATAATAACAAGCGACAACCCCCGAAACGAAGAGCCTGAGGACATCATCGCAGATATTGTGAGCGGGGTGGACGGCGGCAGAACAAACTACGTTACAATAGTTTCCCGCAAAGAAGCCATAGAATACGCCCTTGAAAACGCGAAAGCGGGCGACGTAATACTCCTCGCGGGCAAGGGGCACGAAACGTACATAATCGATAAAGACGGAACGCATTATTTTTCCGAAAAAGACGTCGTTATGAATTTTACAGAAAGAAAAGAGTTTTAAAAATGTACCTTGGTTTAAGCGAAAGCGGGCTGACTCTGGCAGATGCGGCGCGCTTTATGGGCGGCACGCTCTGCTATGCCGACCCGCAAACAAAATTTTATAAAATTTCCACAGATTCCCGAAAAATAAGCGGCGGCGAGCTTTTCTTCGCCCTCTGCGGCGAGCGGTTCGACGCGCACTCCTTCGTGCCCGCTGTTACGGCGGCGGGAGCTATCTGCTCTGTCGTATCGAAGCCGCAAGAGGAAAATGTGCCGCACATTCTCGTGCAGGATACGAAAACGGCGCTCGGCGCGTTTGCGAAAAATTACTACGCACTTTTCGATTCCGTCACGGTAGGCGTGACCGGCTCTGTGGGCAAGACCACCACGAAAGAGTTTATAGCCGCCGTACTCGCCGAAAAATACGAAACTGCAAAGACAGCGGGCAACTTTAACAACGAAATCGGCTTGCCGCTCACTCTTCTCGCGTTCCGCGCACCCCAAAACGCTCTCGTGGCGGAAATGGGTATGAGCGCGCGCGGCGAAATTTCGCGCCTTACGCGAATCGCCCGCCCCGATATAGCCGTTATAACCAACATCGGTTCTTCCCACCTCGAAAACCTCGGCACGCGCGAAAATATCGCACTCGCCAAGCTCGAAATCGCAGAGGGCCTTACCGAAAACGGCGTGCTTATTATGAACGGCGACGAGCCGCTTCTGCGCGCTCACAAAAATATCTGCAAAAACACACGCTTCATCTCTTTAATCGACAAAAATTGCGACTATTATGCGTATAATATAGTAGAGGGGGAAGATTTTATTTCCTTCTCCTACACCTCCCCGCGCGGCACGTGTGAAGGCGTGCGCATACCCGCCATAGGCAAGCACAACGTATACAACGCGCTCTGCGCCATCGCCGTGGGCGAAAATGCGGGCGTGGAAAGCGAGAAGATACGTAAAGGGCTCCTTGCCTTCACGGGCTGTGCAATGCGCGCACAGGTCGAAAAACGCGGCGAAATCACGGTTATAGAAGATTGCTATAACGCAAGCCCCGAATCTATGCGCACGTCCATCGACACGCTCTGCCACGTGGCAAGAAACGGCGGCAGAAAGCTCGCCTTTCTCGGCGAAATGCGCGAGCTGGGAAAAGACAGTGCAAAAATGCACTTTTCCGTGGGCGAATACGCCGCACGCGCAGGTGTAGACCTGCTCTTCACGTTCGGCGCGGACGCGCTCGAAATAGCAAACGGCGCAAAGAGCGCGGGTTTGCCGAAAGAAAACATCGTTTCCTTTGAAAACGCGGAAGACGCAAGCGCCGCCGCAGGGAAACTGAAGACAATGCTAAAAAAAGACGACGTAATCCTATTCAAAGCAAGCCGTGCGCTGAAGCTCGAAAGGATAAGCCGCGAAATTTAACGGAGAAAACAAATGGTTGTAAAATTTTTAATAGCGCTTGCCGTATGCTTCATCGGCACGGCAGTGCTCGCCCGCATATTCATACCCGTGCTCAAAAGCTACAAAATCGGGCAGAAAATCCGCGAAATCGGCCCCCGCTGGCATAAATCCAAAGAGGGCACACCCATTATGGGCGGTATATTCTTTATAATTCCCGTAATACTCGTAATGCTCGTATATGCGTTTGCGTTCCTCGGCTTCTCGGAAAGCGGCGTGCGCTTCCTGCTCTCGCTCGCGCTTGCGCTTGCAAACGGCGCAATAGGCTTTATAGACGACGCACGCAAGCTCTTCAAAAAACAAAACGAAGGTCTTAAGGCGGGCGAAAAATTTATGCTCCAGCTCATAGTTGCCGCGCTCTACCTTCTCGGAATGTCTTATTTCGGCGGCCTTTCCACAGAGCTGTACATTCCTTTCGTGGGCATAAGCTTCGACCTCGGCAGATTCTATTACGTTATCGCCCTTTTACTTATCGTCGGCGTTACGAACGCCGTTAACCTTACCGACGGCATAGACGGTCTTGCTTCAAGCGTGACCGCCGTGGTCTGCGCGTTTTTCGCCGTTTGCGGCATCGCGGCGGCAAACGAAGGCGCATTTTACCTCGCCGGCGCCGTTTTCGGCGGTTGCCTCGGTTTCCTCGTTTACAATTTTAACCCCGCAAAAATCTTTATGGGCGACACAGGCTCGCTCTTCCTGGGCGGTGCTGTCTGCGCTATGGCGTTCCTTATGAACAACCCGCTTATAATACTTGTTGCGGGCATCATCTACATCGCGGAGGCAGGCTCCGTTATTCTTCAGGTTTCCTACTACAAAATCACAAAAGGCAAACGCCTTTTCAAAATGTCCCCCATACACCACCACTTCGAACGCTGCGGTTGGTCGGAAAACACCATTGTAGCGGTATTCTCGCTTATAAGCGTTTGCGCGTGCGTTCTCGCTTATTTCTTCGGAAGATAAAAGCGTTTGGGGCTATGTGGTTCCCTACGGGAGGAGCCTTTTCATACAATAAAAATTCGCAATGCCCCGCATTGCCACGGGAGTTTTTATGCCAAAAGAAAAATTTGATATAACGGCGGAGCTTGAGCAAACCGAAACAAAAGAATCGGCAAAAAAAAGAGCAAAAAGCACCGCAAAAAAAGGTAGCGGCAAGCAAAAAAAGAGCGCCGAACCAAATGAATTTCAAAAATTCCTCACGCCGATGCTTTCCGCAGAGGAATCCAACTCCGTTCGACGTGTGCGCGGAAGTATGGACACCACGTTCCTCATAATAGTTCTTCTTCTGCTGTGCTATGGCTCTATAATGGTCTTTTCCTCCAGCTACGCCTTCGCGGAACAAAACTTCCACAACAGTATGTTCTTCGTTAAAAAGCAGACTATGTGGGCGGCAGTGGGCGTTGTGGTAATGGTAATCTTTTCGAGAATAGACTACCGTATCCTGCGCAAATTTACAATACCGATATTCTGCGTGAGCTACGTGCTCCTTTGGTTTGTTTTTTTGCCCGTAATCGGTTCTGCGGCAAAGGGCGCGACACGCTGGGTTGACCTCGGTTTTATTTCCTTCCAGCCCTCCGACATTATGAAGTTTGCCATAGTACTTATGCTCGCGCTGTACATTTCCACTTACATAGACAAAATAGGGCAATTCAAATACGGAATTTTAATCCCCGCTTCCATTCTTATCGTGGTTTGCGGCTCGGTTATCGTGCAGAAGCACATTTCGGGCACGGTTATCATATTCCTTATCGGCGCGGTTATGATTCTCATTTCCGGTGCTTCTAAAAAATGGCTCGGCGGCATATGTGCGGCAGGCGCTTCCGCAGTTTGCTTTATAATTTTCTTCACAGACTACGCAAGCGCGCGTGTGCAGGCGTGGCTTCACCCGGAAACCGTGCTTATGGACGGCGGCTGGCAGCCATATCAGAGCTTGCTTGCCATCGGCTCGGGCGGCTTTTTCGGCGTGGGCCTGGGCAACAGCTACCAAAAGCAGCTTTGGTTGCCCGAACCGCAAAACGACTTTATCTTTGCCATTGTTTGCGAGGAGCTCGGTTTTGTGGGCGGTATCGCCGTTATCGTGCTCTTTATGGCGCTTATGTGGCGCGGCTTTGCCATAGCGAAAAAAGCGCCCGACACATTCTCTTCCCTGCTCGTAACGGGGCTTGTGGCAAAGGTGGGCATACAGGCGCTTCTTAATATAGCCGTTGTTACCACGACAATACCGACAACCGGCATCGCTCTGCCATTCTTCAGCTACGGAGGTACGGCGCTTATAATGCAGCTTATGGAAATGGGCATCGTGCTTTCCGTTTCCCGCTATACTTCACAGGAAAAAGTGTAAGCCTCGCGGGCGAACACAGTTCGCCCCTACTACATTGTTTTAACTAAAAGTTGACATTTATTATCCCATATTTACTCTCCCCAAAGGCTCCCTCCTGAGGGAGCTGGCACGCGCAAGCGTGACTGAAGGAGTTTATTTAGCACAAACTAACTTTTTTTGAAATAATTTAGATTATCTTTGAAAACTCCTTCCACCACTTCGTGGTCCCCCTCCCTCAAGAGGGAGGCTCTCAGTCTTACTTCCTCACTCTTCATTCTATCGAAAGGCACTTTAATATGAAAATAATTCTCGCCTGCGGCGGCACGGGCGGCCATATCTACCCCGCCGTAGCCATCGCAAACACGGTGCGCGCGCACGAACCTGATTCCGAAATACTTTTCGTAGGCTCCACGCGCGGCATAGAAAACCAAATAGTAGCAAAAGCGGGCTACGATATAACCCACATAGATATGTACGGGCTGAACCGCAAAAACCCGCTTGCCAACATCAAAACCGCATACTACTTCCTCGCTTCGGGCGGCAAGGCGAAAAAGCTTATAAAAGATTTCGCGCCCGATTTCGTTATAGGCACGGGCGGCTACCAATGCTACCCGCCGCTCGCCGCGGCGGCAAAAGCGGGCATTCCCTGCGCCGTGCACGAATCCAACTCCATACCGGGCAAAGCCGTGCGTATGGTGGAAAAACACGTAGACAGGGTTTACACGAACTTTCCCGGTGTTAAAGAAAAGCTTTCCTGCCCAGAAAAGGTTATGCGGGTGGGCAACCCTCTCGTTTCCGAAAACATTGTAAAAGCCGACGCAGGCGTTCGTGCCTCCCTCGGTATACCCGAAAGCGCAAAATTCGTGCTCCTTTCCTTTGGCGGAAGCCGAGGCGCGGCGCCCATAAATGAAAATATGCTCGATTTTATAGCCGAATACGCTCCCGCACACCCCGAGATGTATTTTGCACACGCCACGGGCAGCGCGGGATATGCCGAAAGCCTTGAAAAAGCGGAAAAACTCGGCGTTTCCACTCTCCCCAACGTGCGGATTATGGAATATATATACGATATGCCCCTTTGGGAGGCGGCGGCGGATATGGTCATCTGCCGTGCAGGCGCTATGACGATTTCCGAAATGGCGCTCGGCAAAAAGGCGTGCGTATTCATTCCCTCCCCCTACGTTGCGGAAAACCACCAATATATGAACGCAAAAGTGCTCGCCGATGCGGGCGCGGCTATGCTCATAGAGGAAAAAGAGCTTTCCGCCTCAACGCTTCGCGCGTGCGTGGAAGAAGTTGCCGCAAGCAGGAGAAAAGCGCAGGAGCTACGCGAAAACATAGAAAAATTCGCTTTCCGCGGCGTAAGCGAAATCATTTACGAAGACATAAAAAAGCTGATTTATAAGAACGGAAAATAAACTTATGAAAGATTCCCACCCGCTTTTGCAAAACAGAATAAGATACTTTCTGATTACGGCGTTTTTCATCGTTTTCACGGTTGTGGCGGTGGTCTTTTTCCTTACACAGGTACGCATACAAACGGTAACCGTGGAAAACCGCGTCTACTCGGGCGAGGCAGAGGTGCTGGATGCGGCAAACATAAAAAAAGGCACGCACAGCTACGCCATAGACAAGGATAAGATAGCGGAGGCGATTATCGCAAAAAACCCGTACGTCACAGACGTGCGCATAAAGAGGACGAGCATTTCCTCCATTTCCATAATCCTGACGGAAGATGCGCCGCGCTTTTATATAGAACGCGGCGGCAAATACGTCATTCTTTCCGAAACTCTGCGCGTGCTCGCGGAATACGAAAACCTTGCCGATTGCGCGCACCTTTCCGTATACCCCATAAAGCTTATGCCCATCGAATCTGCGGAGCTCGGAAAAACGCTCGTTTTCGCGGAAGGCTACGAGGAAAACGGCAAGGAATGTATTTCCCTGCTTTCGCAAATATCGGATTCCGAGCTTTCCGGCACAATCACGTATGCCGACGTTTCCGTGCGCTTCGACCTGCGCTTTACGTACAAGGATAAATACGAAATTCTTTTCGGCGCACCGAAAAATTTTGCCAAAAAGCTTGATATGGTAATAGAAACAATAGAATTTCTGGAAAACCCGGAAAATAACTATTCCGCCGCCAAGGGAATTATCCGCGCGAGCGTAAACGGCGAAACCACCTTCGACCCAACGGGTGCGGTGGAAACTCCGGAAAGCGGCGAAAATGCGGAAAACAACGAAAATACACCGAATAATGCGGAAAATTGAAATTTAAAAACACATTTCCGCGAATTTTTGATATTTTTTTGATAAATTTTTTGTATTTCCTCAAAGATTTTTTCAAAAACATCTTGTAAATCGGTTGTTTTTATATTATTATTATATTGTGTATATTTTTATTTTTTATCTGTAGAAAAAACAGGAGGTTAAAAAAATGGGTTTCGAATTTGATTCCAATTTCGACAGCGGTGTAAACATTAAAGTCATCGGCGTAGGCGGCGGTGGCGGTAATGCTGTTAACCGTATGATCGAATCCAATATTCAGGGTGTTGAATTTATTTCCGTTAACTGCGACAAGCAGATTCTTCTTAAATCCAGCGCACCCACAAAAATTTCCATTGGCGACAAAATCACAAGAGGTCACGGCGCAGGCGGCGACCCCACAGTTGGCGAACAGGCTGCGGAAGAAAGCATTGAAGATATTTCAAACGTTATCCGCGGCGCAGATATGGTGTTCATCACAACAG